>JACRAB010000558.1 GCA_016213575.1 Actinomycetota bacterium | reverse complement strand
TCTCCAGCCTGCTCGGTCTGGTCCTGTTCGCCATCACCGGGCAAGGCTGGCTCGACCCCGTCGTCGGCTTCGTCATCGCCGCATTCGCCATCAACGAAGGACGCGAAGCCTGGGAAGGCGAGCTCGTCGAAGACGACGATGATGACGACAATGATGATGATGATGACTAGAACCGCGGGGCGACGGGCGCAGCTCGCCGCGGCGGCTGCTGCGGTCGCCGTGGCCGACCTCGCCGCCAAAGCGTGGGCCGATGCGTCCTTGCCCGGACGCACGATGCATGGTGGGCTGCTCGACCTGCAGCTGGCCTACAACTCCGGCGTCGCGTTCTCCCTCGGAGACTCAGCTCCCCGCGCGGTCGTCGTGCTGGTCACCGCGGCGATTACCGCGCTGGTCGCCTCCGTCGCCTGGCGGGTCGCGCCGACCGGTGCCCTGCTGGCCCGGGCAGCCGTCGCCGCGATCCTCGGCGGCGCAGTCGCCAACCTCGCCGACCGGGCGGCCGACGGCGTCGTCACCGACTACCTCCACACCGGCTGGTGGCCCACCTTCAACCTCGCCGACGTCGCCATCTGCGTCGGAGTCGCCCTGTTCGCCCTGCACACCCTGCGCACAGGCACCCCCGACACCAACATCACCCCGAACACCGACGCCGACGGCCCGCAGTCGCCGCAGCCGCTGGCATGAGTCTGCAGGGTCCGACGCCCCTACACAGACGCGGCGGCGTCATCAGGATCGAGGGCATCCCGCACGTTGCGACCGGGTCTGGAACACCTCACCGTCGAAGGCCCCGGGCTGCGGCCCTGCTCGCTGCCGCCGTCGCCCTACCCGCCACGACCTCAGCAAGGCCAGCCAGCAACAGCGCCAGCGGCGCGGCGTTCGGGTCGGGACCGAGCGACTCACCGTCCGGGCCGTCGTCGCCAACGAGGTCAAGGAGCTCGCCCAGGAGACCGGCCGCGCCACCGGCGACATCACCTCGAAGGTCTCCGGCATCCAGTCCATGACCGCATCGGCCGCCACCGCGATCCGCGACATCGCCACGATCATCGACCGTATCAACGAGAACCAGTCGATGGTCGCCGTCGAGGAGCAGTCCGCGACGACAAACGAGATCAGCCGGTCTATCGACGAGGATCCGGCGGAGCCCGCCGGATCAGCGAGAGCGTCGCCGGTGTCACCCGCTCGACGGCCGCCACGTCCGAGAGCGCCGGCAGCACCCAGGCGTCCGTCGCGGCCCTGTCCGTCATTGCCGCCGACCAGCTCATCCGCCGGTTCAGCCTGACGGTCCACCGCGCGTAACGACAGCACACTCGTGAATCGGCACCTCTGCTTGGGCGTAGCCAGGGACCGCCACAGGATGGATGATTGTCCACGACGAGCGGAGTCGTCGCCACAACAGGGAGGCGCGATGCTCGGTGGATGGGCGGCGATCGCAGCCTTCGCCGCCCTCGTCCTCCTCGCCGACGGCCTCGCCCGGCACCGCAGGCGCCCCGTCACCGTCCTGCTCGCCAGCGCCGCGGCGGGCCTCGTTCTGTCCACGCTCGGCACTGTCATCGTCCGATTACGGGCTGCCAGTGACGACCTCACCCTTTCCGGCGTCGCCGTGGTGTCCGGACTCGGACTCACTGTCGGGCTGCTCGTCGGCGGGGCGTTTGCGGGGCTCGGGCAAACCACGCAGACGCGCGAACCGCCGAGCACCGCGGGCGCGGACAGACCCCAGGACCCCGAGTGCCACCCCCGCACATGACGACGACGCCGGCTATATCGGGGCGGACATGGACGGGGCACCTACCGGCGAGAGCGGTTCCCGTGGTGAGCCGCGGGCCCGCACTTCGTTCGGATCACGGAGCGAGAGTCGCCGAGCGGCAAACGTGTGCCGCTGCACCCATGAGGACCTGTGTGGTGCCTTCAGATCACCCCGACACCCGTCGGACACACCCACACCGACCCACCAGATCCAGTCAAACAGCCCGCCGACCTGAACGGTGGATCAGGGCTCAGGTCAGGCAGATCAGGCAGCAAGGGTCGACCAGTAGTCCCAGAATCGGACGGTGGCCAGCGCGGCGATGGCGACGAGCCATGCCGTGACCACGCTGGGTGCATAGGCAGCGGCGGGTCGTAGCCGAGCCGGGACCGGCAATCTGGCACTACAGACGTTGTGGGCGGTGGTGGCGACGAAAGCCGCGATGGCTGCGACCCACACAACCATGCAGTAGGGGCAGAGGGCACCGATGCGGTACAGGCTTTGGAAGATGAGCCAGTGCACGAACAGCACCCCGAAGGTGGTGCCGGCCTGGATGCCCCACCAGAACCATCCCGGCAGGCAGGCCCCGGTGAGAAGGACCACGCCGATGGTAAGCAGCGCGGCGAACCCGCTGACGCCGAGGATGGGGTTGGGGAATCCGAATGCAGCGGCCTGGGGGGTGTTCATCACCGACCCGCAGCTGAGTACCGGGTTGATGCTGCAGGAGGGGACGTGGGCCGGGTTGGCCAGGACGGCGATCTTCTCGACGAGCAGGATGAACGCGGCGGCCAGCCCGACCAGTCCAGCCCAGGTCAGCGTCCATGCGGTGGCGCGCTGGCTGCGAGCCGCCGCGCCGACCGGTGCCTGCTCAGCCATTGACGGCGGCGGCGAGCTGGGCCTCGAACTCCTGCACGGAGGCTGGCTTGAACTGGCTGCCGTTGAGGAAGAACGTGGGGGTGCCTTGCACGCCGAGGGCGAGCCCGTCCTGACGGTCCTTCTCGACCCGCGCGGCGGTGGCCGGGTCTGCGACCGCCTGGTCGTAGGCGGCCATGTCCAGGCCGAGGTCCTGGGCGAAACTGCGGAACACGGAGGCCTTGGAGTCCTGCTGCTCGCTCCACTGGTCCTGGGTGTCGTACATCCGCTTGTACATGGCCTCGAACTGGCCCTGCTGCGCGGCGGCCTCAACGGCGACCGCGGCGTTGACCGCGTTGGCATGGCTGGGAATGGGGAAGTACCGCACGACGAAGTCCACCTTGCCGGCGTACTTGGTCCGCAGGTCCTCCACGACCGGGTACGCGGCACGGCAGGCCTCGCACTCGAAGTCCAGGAACTCGACCAGGACGGCCTTGCCGGTCCCCGCCTGCCCGAGGCGGTGGCTGTCGGCGCGCACCAGCGGTCCTATGGCGCTCGCCGCACCGGCGGCGGGTTCGGCGGCATCGGCCGGGTCGGTGGCCCCAGCGCCTAGCGTCAAGCTGGCGACGACGACGGCGACCCCGAAAGCGGCCACGACGACCGCCGAGATGACGGCGTTGCGCTTCACGGGTGTCACGGGGCTCAGCTCCAGGTCGGGAGGTGTCACTGCAGGACATCGGCGATCGGTTGAAGGACGAGCGACTTGTCGACCTGGTTCCCCAGGAGCAGCGTTTGTTCGGCTGGCTGGTCAGCCGCACACGCGGCACTCCTGATGCCGGCACACCTCGCCCACCGACAACGAGTGGACACCTGCGCGGACGGCCATCGTGGTTGCCCCGCGCGAAACACCCCGATCCTGTGTGCCGTCGGTCGGTGATCTCATCGGACCGTACGGAGCCTCGCTCGCAGCCAAGACGGCAGCCCTGGTCGCCCCCGGTGCCGCGGGCACGCTGCAACGCCGACATCTCCGTGCAGTCCTAGCGCCCCGGTACGCCTTTGCGCGCCCGCCCGTCGCCGAGGTGATGGTCCTCTCCGTCACCTCCGGTGTGGCCGCCGTCCTGTCCGGGACGCCGACTTGTGCGGATGGCGCCCGTCGGCAACCGGACGCCACCACCGCACTCCTCGGCTATCCCCATGCCGGTGGCGCTTGATGCCGCCGGCTGGCTCACCCGCTGGCGGGTGAACTCTTGGGGCCTGGTCGCCGTCCTCGCCGCGGGCTTCTACCTCCTCGGCGTGCGACGCCTGCGTCGACGAGGCGACCACTGGCCTCCCGGCCGGACCGCCGGGTGGCTCGGCGGGTGCGCCGCGCTGCTGTGGTTCACCAACGGCGCCCCGGGTGTATACAGCGACGTCCTGTTCAGCATGCACAAGGTCGAACACATGACCCTCGCGGATGCTCGTGCCCGTCCTGCTTGTCGTCGCCGCACCCATCACACTGGCCATGCACGCCGTGCGTCGCCGCACGGACGGCAGCGGAGCCCACGCGAATGGCTCCTCGAACTTGTGCACGCACGCTACCTCCTCCGTTTGCCCGGCCTCCTGTCGCCGGAGCGCTGCTCGTCGGGAGCCTCATGGGCTTCTACTACACCCTGGCGTTTGGCATCGCGATGAGCACGCATACCGGACACGTGCTCATGACCGCGCACTTCCTCACGGTTCAGCCGCCTCGACAGGACATGGGGTCCCAGCCTCACCGAGGACCAATACCTCGGCGGAGCGCTCGCGTGGGGGGCTCGGCGACTACCCTGTCGCCATCCTCACCGCCGCTCTCGCGATCGCCTGGAATACGCTCCGACAACCGCGAATCGCACCGCTACGACCGCAAGCCGACCTAGACGACAACGCGGAGCTCAAGGCCTACAACGCCTACCTCGCGAAGCACGCGAACTACGAGGGTCGCACCCGCACCACCGCTTTCGCCGACGGCACGGACCCCGATGTGGCCGTCACACGCCGATCTTGACCTGTCCGCGGCCCCGACCACCCGGACGGCGCAGCCCGGCGACGACGAGGAGCACGCAGGCGAGCGCGGCGAGGCCACCGACGACCCACAGGGCCTGCGTCGTCCGGCTGCCGAGCAGGCCGCGGCCCGTCCAGTCGAGCCGGCCGTCGACCGTGAACGGCCGGTCGCCGTACAGCCCCCGCAGCCGCCACGTCGTCAGGTCGTGCGGCCGGGACGGGTCGTCGACGACGGCGGCGGGCCGGCCGAGGCCGCCGTAGTGCGTGCGGGCGTCGTGCCACGTGACGACCGGCTCGAGCCCGAGCGGCTCCCAGCGTGGTGGGCGCGGCGCCTGCGCGGTCGGGGAGTCCGCGGTGACGAGCCCGGAGCCGAAGCGGCCGTTGACCCGCGAGGTCACCGACTCGACGTTCTCCTGCGCACCCTGCGGGCCGACCCGCAGGTACGGCTCGCCGTCGTAGCCGAGCAGCACGAGGTCGACCGCCGTCGTGTTCCGCACCCGCACCCACGAGCCGTCCCGCGCGAGCTCGACGGTCACACCGTCGACGACGGGGGAGACCCCAGTGACCCGGCTGCGGTAGAAGGGTGCGTCGCCGCTGCCCGCGCCGTGAGCGGCCGCCGGGGCGGCCGGGCCGAGGGCGAGCACGAGGCCGAGCACGAGGGCGAGCGCCGGCGCGAGCCCGAGGGCCCGCGGAGGGCCGCGGCGGGCACGCACGTCAGCCTCCGAGGAAGGCGCTCTGCGGGACGCCGCAGGCCTGGGCAGCCTTCGTGACGTCCTCCCGGGCCTTCGCGGCGAGGTCGGCGGCCCTGGCCGTGTCGCCCTTGCCGAGTGCGGTGTCGACGCCGTGCAGGTGGGTGTGCAGCGCGACCCCGGCGTCGTGCACGCGCGGGTCGCGCAGCCCCGGGAGGATGGTGTCGAGGGCGTCGGCGACGGCCTTCGCCTGCGCCTGCGTCGGGGTGCCCGCGAGCCCTGCCTTGGAGACCTCGGCCGCGAACCCGGTGCAGGCCTGGGCCATCTCCTGCGGCGTCAGGGTCGTCCCGCAGCCGGCGAGCAGCACGAGTGCGCCCGCCGCGAGGCCGGCCGCCGTCCGCCGGACCGCTCTGGTGCGCACACGTCCTCCGGGCACGGATCCTCCTCCAGGCAACGGTTCTGCGTCAGGCACCGAGCAGCAGCCCGAGGCCGGTCATGGTCAGGACCACCATGATGGCGAGCAACGGCACCTGCGACGCCACCGGGCGTCCCGGCCGCGGCGCCGCGGCCGAGAGCACGAGCGCCCGGTCGTGCGCGAGCACCGTGCCGGCGACGTGGCCGCCGACGATCGCCGCGACCTGCACCAGCGAGATCACCCGGGCGCTGACGAGGAGGTAGTCGACGCCGCGGCCGGTGAGGCCGAGCAGGTCCGCCCCCGTCGCGAACGGGTCGCTGAGCAGGATCCACGTCGTCTGGCCGTCGAAGAGCAGCAGCGAGAAGTAGTGCGCGACCGCGTAGCCGGCGGCCACCGGCACGAGGGTGTGCGCGAGCGGCGCCGCGGCGTCCGGGTAGCCGCCGAGCCGGCCGGCCAGGCCGGCTCCGGCGGCGAAGAGCAGGCCGACGAGGGCGACCGTCGCGACGAGCCCGGTCGTCGACGGCACGAGCGACTCGCCGCCGGCGCCGAACCCGTTCTGCCACCACTGGGTGCGGCCGAGCCCGTCGAACGCCGTCGAGCCGACGAGGACGACGGCGGTGGCGACCAGCCCGCGCCGGGGGGGCAGCGCCGCGGCGCCGTCGAGCGGGTTGCGCAGCACGAGCGCGCCGTCCGCCCGGCGGCCGACCGGCGCCAGCGTCCCGAGCAGCCGGGAGTAGACCTCGAAGCCGTCGCCGCGGGCGACCCAGCGCTCGCCGACGAGCACGGCGGCGCCGAGGTGCACGAGGGCGTACGCGACGAGGAAGGCGCCGACCCGGCGCGGGTCGCTGCGGTCCGGTGCGGCGAGCTCGAACCACGCGAAGGCGAGCAGCGACAACGCGGCCGGCCGGTAGCCCCAGCGGTCCGCGAGATCGGGGCGCCGAGGTGCCGGGAGCACCCTCGACAGCAGCCGGTACGTCGTCCGCAGCGGGTTGAGGACGCCCCAGACCGGCCCGAGCAGCAGGCTCACCGGCACGAGGCCGACCCAGAACGTCACGAAGAACGCCCACGGCGCGGCGTTCTGCGAGACGTCCGGCGAACCGGCGAGGGCGATGACGACGACGAGCAGCGACAGCGCGAGCACGACGGCCCGCAGCACTGTGCGCCCGGGGCCGTCGACGAGCGCCGCGACAGCCCGGGGGAGCGGGCGCCCGGCCGCCGCGCCGGCGAGCCGCGGCGTCCGCCACAGCGCGCCGAGCGCGACGAACGAGACGAGCACCGCGAGCCCGCCGCCGGCCACGACGTAGCCGACCGGCAGCGGGAGGTCGGCCCGGGTCCCGACGCCGTGGGCGAGC
>JACRAB010000563.1 GCA_016213575.1 Actinomycetota bacterium | reverse complement strand
GCGCGGCGGGCGGGGCGGGCGGCCCGGCGGCGCAGCGCCGACGGCAGCGGGACCGGCCAGCCGGTCTCCGGCCACACGAGCGCGACGACCGGGCCGAGCACGGCGGTGCCGATGACCCCGAGGACGGCGCTGAGCCAGAACCGGCCCGGCCCGTCGACGACGAGGCCGCGGACGACACCGGACCAGATACCGATCTCGGCGACGAGGAACCAGCCGGCGGCGAGCCGGCAGATCGACCGCGCGAGCGGGACGCCGCGGGTCGCGGCGCCGGTCGGCACCCACTCCTGGGTGCGGCCGGTGAGGGCGTGCCACACCGCCAGCGCGTGCGCGACGCTGTAGAGCATCCGCACCCGCAGCACGTTGAGGTCGTAGTGCGCCCAGGACACCCGGCGCCACTGCGCGAACATGACCCAGACCGCGAGGACGAGCGGCAGGTAGTGCAGCGGCGACACGTGCTCGGGGAGCACCCAGAGCATGACGACCGCCGAGGCCAGCCCGGCGAAGACGTTGACGCCGGTGGTGATGTAGTAGAGGAAGCCCGTCCAGAAGCAGACCCGTTGCCGCATGGGCAGTCCGGCGTTGTGGAAGCCGCGGTCGGCGAGCAGCGACATCGAGCCGGTGCACCAGCGGTACTGCTGGCTGACGAAGCCGGCGACGCCGTCCGGGCACAGCCCGCGGGCGATCAGCACCGGCACGTAGCGCAGCCCGAACCCGTTGCGCAGCAGGGCGACCCCGGTGTGGACGTCCTCGCTGTGGCCGATCTGCGCGAAGCCGCCCGCGGCCTCGAGCGCGGCCCGGCGGTAGACGGCGTTCGTGCCGACGCAGATCGCCGCGCCGACGCCGTCCCGGGCCGGCTGCACCCAGCGGTAGAACAGCTCCTGGACGGCGCCCGCGCCGCGCTCGAGCCACGTCGCCGGGCCGAGGGAGTCGAAGTACTGCGGGCTCTGGACGATGCCGACCTGCGGGTCGTCGAGGTAGGGGACGAGCTCGCGCAGGGCGTCCGGGGCGGGGCAGAAGTCGGCGTCGAGCACGAGGACGTGGTCCCCCGCCGAGTGCGCGTACCCGTGGGCGAGGTTGCCGGCCTTCTTGAGCCGCCCGCGGTCCGGCCGGGACAGGTACGTGAAGCCGTACTCGCCGGCGAGCCGCTCGACCTCGGGCCGGCCGCTGTCGTCGAGCACGAGGACGGCGAGCTCACCGGGCCAGCTCAGCCGCGCCACGTGCTCGTACGTGTTGCGCAGCAGCGCCACCGGCTCCCCCGCCGTCGGCAGGAAGACGTCGACCGAGGGCACCCGGTCCGGCCGCCAGGCCGCCACGAGCGCCCGGTGGTCGTCGAGCTCGACCCGGCGGCGGGCGGACGTCGACCACGTCGAGAGCGCACCGGCGACGAGGGTGAGCACGGCCGGTGCCACGAAGACCGCGGTCTGCGCGTGCGACCCGAAGAAGACGACGACCGCGACCCCGACGGCGAGGCTCATGACGCCCTGGACCAGCGGGTAGACCCGCGCCTGCGGGCCGAGGTAGAGATAGCGCTCCTCGGCCGACGGCGCTGCCGGCAGCCCCTCGGCGCGCGGCGGCTCACCGGTGCGGGGCGCCCGGCGGGCCCCGCGGACCGTGCCCGCCGCCTGCGTCGCGGCCTGCCCCGCCGAGGCGGACCCCGGGTCGCCGCCGTGCGGCCGAGGGCCCGCTCGACGACCTGCTCCGCGGTCTCGACGAGGGTCCGGGTCACGGCCGGGTCGACGAGCACTGGGGCGCCGCCGCCGCGTGCGCCGGCACCCGCCGGCGCGCCCGCGGGCGTGGCGGCCGGCGGCAGGCCGCCGACGAAGAGGGTGACCCGCTCGTGGCGCAGCCCGGCGTCGGTGAGGACGGGCCACTCCCACCAGAGGGTCTGCCACTGCTCGCCGTCGGCCTGCCGGACGACGAGGCGGGTCGCGGTGACCCGGCCGTCGAGCCGGACCGTCTCCTGGGCGGCGACCTCCGCGCCGTGGAAGTTGTAGCAGGACAGCACGTCGTGGGCGCGCAGGGCGTCGCCGTCGGTGACGACGAGCCCGTCGACCCACACGCTGCCGCCGGACGCCGTGCTGACCCGGTACCGGTTCCACACCGAGCTGCTGCCGAAGTAGACCTTCGACCACTCCTCGCGGCCGAGGAACTCGGCGTCGCTGCCGACCGCGGCGAGGTCGGCGAGCACGAGGGTGCGCCGCGGCGCCGCGGCGAGCCCGGTGTCCGCCGGGCCGGCGACGTGCAGCGTGGTGACGAGGAACGTGGCCGACAGCGCCGCGACGAGGCCGCAGCGGACCACGAGCGAGCGGGCCGAGGGCGGTGCGAGGTCGGTCGCGGGGGTCTGCGGCGAGGGCGGCGGCTCGGTGCCGAAGGGCGTCCAGCGCAGCCCGAAGCGCTGCATCGAGGCGACGAGCGCGACGACGACGACCGCGTCGAGGGCCAGACCGGCCACCGGGTGGAGCAGGTCGAGGGCGACGGGCGCGCCCCAGCGGTCGCCGGCGACGGCGAGCCCGGTGACGCGCACGACGTTGGCGACCCACACCGCGGCGACGCCGCAGCCGAGCCAGACCAGCCGGGCCCGCAGCCGGCCGTGCGAGAGCGCGAGCACCGCACCGGCGACGACGAGGTACGCGGCGATGCCGGTGATGCCGGAGCAGGCGGGGGCGACGACGACCTCGAAAGCCCGCTCCCCCGTCCCGATGCGCAGGGTGTTCTCGGCGCCGACGTCGACCATCCGGGCCGCGCCGAGCCACTGGGCGGCGTGGCCGGAGGCCTCGTACGTGGCCCGGGCGAGCGGGGCGACGGCGTGCACGTTGAGCCACGTCACCGGCCAGGGCCACACGAGCAGCCCGTAGGCGAGCGGCACGACGGCGACCGCGAGCGCCCGCATGCCGAGCAGGAGCACCGCGAAGGCGGCGAGGGCGAGGGGGTGCGCGAGCAGGTCGAGCCGGGTCAGCCAGCGACCGTTCGAGGCGCTGCCGGCGGGGATCAGGAGCAGGACGAACGCCGCGGCCACGAGGCCGCCCGCCGCGACGAGGTCACCGTGGCCGAGCCGGCCGGACCACACGCGACGCCCGGAGCGGACCGTCGCGTCGAGCATGACGGCGGCCACGACCGGGACGGCGAGCAGGTCGCCCGTCGGTGCGCCGTAGCGCAGGTCCGCGACGAGCCCGGACAGGCTCGGTGCGAAGGCGACGGCGGCGGCGAGCACGGCGAGCGCCGCCCGCACCCGCGGCGGGACCGACCGGTGGGCCGGTACCGCCGCGGGTGCTCCGGGCGTCGCCGTCGGGGCGGTGAGCGTCATCGGCTCAGGCGGCCGACATCTGCGAGCGCGAGGCCCGCGAGCGGAACCACAGGACGCCGCCCGCTGCGGCACCCATGACGAGCAGGACCAGACCGGCGACGCCGGCCTCGGGCACCTCGGCGGGCGGGGCGCACGTCGGGTCGCCGACGGCGGCCGAGAACCGGCTGGAGGTGCCGATCGTCGCCTTGACCCGGTACCACGTGTAGTGCTTGCCGGCGCCGAGCTTCGACAGGTCGAAGCCGTAGGCGACCTCGTTCATCCACGGACCGGTCTTGACGACCTGGCTGCCGATCTTGGTCATCTTCGACGGCGTCCGCGAGGTGTTCGACACGTACAGCTCGGCGGTCATGGTGCCGGTCGCGGCCGACGTCATCGTCACGTGGCCGGCGACGGTGTCACCGGCGCAGTCGATCGTCACGTCGCGGACCTTCATCGCGGCGGCCATGGCCGGGGCGGCGGGCAGCAGCGTGCCGAGGGCGATCGCGACGAGGACCAGGGCCTGGGTCGCGCGTCGCCACCTGCGGTGGGTTCCAGCGGTGGGCATGGCAGTCCTTCCGGGTCGTCACCCGCACCCGTACGGGTTGCGGCTGATCAGGTGATCGGCACACGGCGGATCAACCCTTAGCGACGGACTCCACCCGGACGGCCGAACGCGACGGCGCCCGCCGACCATGGGGTCGACGGGCGCCGGGGCGGGCTGCGGAGCGGGGCGGGGCTACCCGTGCGCGGGGGCCGCGGTCTGGCCGACCGGCGCCCCGGCCTGGCCCGGGACGCGGGCCGGGGTGCCCTGGGCGTGGAGGGCGGGCTGGGCACCGACCGCGGCGTCCCAGGCCCGCAGCCGCTCGTCGGTGAGGAAGCCCACGGGGTCGGCCGCGACCGGCACCGCCGGGTCGTGAGCGCGGAGCCGAGAGACGGTGAGGACGTGCGCGGCCGGGGTCGCGGTGAGGTCGCCGGGCCGGGCCGGCTGGTCGGCGATGGCGGCGACGACGCTGTCCCCGAAGCCCCAGAGCCCGAGGATGTAGGCGGACGCCTCGGTCGCCGCGCAGCCGAACGCGGCGGTCTGGACGTCGTACGCCTCCCACGGGTCCAGCGGCCCGCGCTCGCACACGGCATGCCACTGGTCGGGGTGCGCGGCGGCGAGCACCGTGATGCCGACCTCGTGGAGGAGCCCGGCGAAGAACGCGTCGTGGACGGCGTCCCGGGACCAGCCGTCGCTCACCGCGAAGGCCTTGGAGAGCTGGGCGACGTGGAGCGCCCGGCGGCTCAGCGCGTGCAGGTCGAGACCGCGCGCCGGTCCCCCGCCGGAGCCGAAGACCGCCCCCGCGACGGCGAGGGCCTGGATCGTCTCGAGCCCGAGCAGGCTGACCGCCCGGGCGACCGACTCGACCCGGGCGGGCAGCCCGAAGAACGAGGAGTTCACCAGCCGCAGCACCTCGGCGCTCGTCGGCACGTCGTCCTCGATGACCGCGACGACGTCGTCGAGGCTGCAGTCGGGGTCCGAGGCCATGGCGAGCATCCGCTCGTAGACGACCGGCGGCTTCGGCAGCGACTCGATGTCGCCCAGGACGCGGCGGAGCCGGTCGTCGGTGACGAGGTCGCGGACGCCGAGCACCCGCTCGAGCGCGGCGACGAGGACCTCGACGTCGCAGGGCTTGGACAGGTACTGCTGCGTCGGCCCGATCGCGCTGATGATGGAGGCCCGGTCGGCGTGGCCGGACAGGATGATCCGGGACGTCGCGGGGTACCGGCGGCGCACCTCGGCGAGCAGCTGCGCGCCGTCCATGCCGGGCATCCGCATGTCCGAGACGACGACGTCGACGGGCGTGGCCGCCATGACCGCGAGCGCCTCCTCGCCGCCGGACGCGAACGTCATCTCCCACTCGCCGCGCTTGAAGCGCAGCATCCGGCGCAGCCCCGCGAGCAGGTGGGGCTCGTCGTCGACGAACAGGATGCTGCGGCTCACGGGGTCTCCTCGCCCTCGACGTCGTCGGCGACGGCGTAGGGCAGCGCGATGGTGAAGGTCGAGCCGTGACCCGGCTTGGACCGGATGTCGATGCGGCCGCCGTGCTTGACGACGACGATCGAGTGCGAGAGGGACAGCCCCTGGCCGGTCCCCTTGCCGACGCCCTTCGTCGTGAAGAAGGGGTCGAAGACGCGCAGCACGGTGGCCTCGTCCATCCCGGTGCCGTCGTCGCTGATGACGATGAGCGCCTCGTCCCCGAGCCGCCGCGTCGCGATCCCGAGGTGGCCCAGCGCGTCCGTGCCCTCGGCCCGGCGCCGCTCGTCGATGGCCTGGGCCGCGTTGACGATGATGTTGAGGACGACCTGCTTGAGCTCGCCCTCGAAGCACGGGACCATCCCCACCGCGGGGTCGAGCTCGAGGGTCAGCTCGGCGAGGTACTTCCACTCGCTGCGCGAGACCTGCGCCGTCGTCTCGACGACGCGGTTGAGGTCGGTCTGCACCCGCCCGGTGCCCGGGTGCGAGAAGTCCTTCATCGCCCGGACGATCTGCGCGACCCGCTCCAGGCCCTCGAGGGACTGCGCGAGCGCGCTCGGCACCTCCTCGGCGACGAAGTCCAGGTCGAGCGACGACACGACCTCCCCGAGCCGGCGGCGCAGCGCAGCGGCGTCCGGCTCCTGGGTCAGCGCCGTGAGCTGCTCGAGCCCGGCGAGGACGCCGCTGAACGACTCCGAGACGAAGCGGGTGTTGTCGGAGACGTACTGGACGGGGGTGTTGATCTCGTGCGCGATGCCCGCCGCGAGCTGGCCGATCGACTCCAGGCGGCTGGCCTGGGCGAGCTGGCGCTCGAGCTCGGTGACCTGGCTGATGTCGGCACCGATGCCGATGACCCCGGCGACCTCGCCGCCCTCGGTGTTCGGCAGCACGCTCACGAGGATCGTGCGGACCTCGCCGCCGGGCGGGACGAGCGTCACCGTCGCGTCGACGACGGGCTCGCCGGTCGCGACGACCTGGTTCTCCAGGGCCGCGATCTGCGGGCCCAGGTCGTCGGTCGTGTCGAGCTGGCCCTCGAGCCGGCCCACGATCTCGGCCTGGCTGCGGACCCCGCGCAGCGTGAGGAAGGCGGTGTTGGCCCCGACGTAGCGCAGGTCCGCGTTCTTCCACCAGACGACGTGCGGGATGGTCCCGAGCACCCGGGTGAGCAGGGTCTTCTCGTACCTCAGGGCGACGGCGAGCGACTCGGCGCGGCGCAGCGTCTGCCGGGCCCGCTCCTCGGCCTGCCGGCGCGAGGTGACGTCCCGCTCGACGCCGATGGAGCCGACGACGCGACCGTCCTCGACGACGGGCTTGACGGACATCGCGACCCAGTAGGGCTGCCCGTCCTTCGTGCGCGTCGCGAACTCGGCCGTCGCGGGCGCGAGCGTCGCGAGCTCGTTGGCGAGCCGGGCGAACTCTGCGGTGCGGGTGAAGGGGCCACGGACGAGGTCGACCCGCCGGCGGCCGACCGCGGCCTCGCGGCTGTAGCCGGACATCCGCTCGAAGGCCTCGTTGACCCACTCGATCCTGCCGTCGGCGCCGTTGATGACGACACCGTCCTCGGTGTGGCGCGCGACGAGCGCCAGCCGGGCGGTCTCGTCGTCCGGCACGTCACGGGCAGGGTCCTGGGCGTGGTCCACATCCCCGGATCGGCCCCGGGCACGGCCCCCTTGAGCCTCTGCGAGGGTGACGTCCGGACGCCGGCCGCGCCCGGGCCCTTGAGAACGGGCCCCCGACGGCCGAGACAGCACCCATGACGCTGCTGCCGCAGACCCCTCCCGCGCACACCTCCCCCGCGCCGGCCGGGACCGGTGTGCCCGCCCAGCGCACGGACGCGCCCGAGGGACGGCGCATCCTCCTCGTCGACGACGAGCAGCGGATCCTCGACGCCCTGCGACGGACGCTGCGCGGCCGGTACGACCTCACCATGGCCACGTCGGGCGATGACGGGCTGGACGCCGTCCGCGCCGCCGCGGCCGAGGGCCGCCCGTTCGCCGTCGTCGTGTCGGACATGATGATGCCGGGGATGAACGGGGCCGAGTTCCTCGCCGCCGTCCGCACCCTCGACGCCGACATGGTCATGCTCATCCTCTCCGGGCAGGCCGACCTCACCTCGACGATCTCGGCGGTCAACAACGCCAACCTCTTCCGGTTCCTCACCAAGCCGTGCGAGCCCGCGGACCTCACCCGGGCGCTCGACGACGCGCTGCGCCAGCACCAGCTCGTCCAGGCCGAGCGGGAGCTGCTCGAGCGGACCCTCGGCGGGGCCGTCGACGTGCTCACCGAGGTGCTGTCGCTCGCGACGCCGTCCGCCGCGGCCCGCACCGACCGGATGCGGACGCTCACCGCGGGGACGGCCGCCGCGCTCGGCCTCGAGGACGACTGGCGGCTGCCGATCGCCGCGATGCTCAGCCAGGTCGGGTGCGTGGCTGTGCCGCCGGCGGTGCTCGACGACGTCGTCGTCGGCCGCACGCTCTCCGAGGACGACGCCCTCATGTACCGGGCGCACCCGGCCCTCGCCGAGCGGCTCCTCGCCCGGATCCCCCGACTGGGGACCGTGGCGACCTGGGTCGGCGCGCAGCTCGTCGAGCTGCCGGACCCCGCCGGCCCCGAGGCACCGGTGCCGCCGCCCGCCGACCGGGAGGGGACGGCGGCCGCGGCCTTCGCGGCGGTCTCCGGCTTCCTCGCCGGGTACGAGGCGGGGCTCGCCCCGCGCGACGTCGTCCGGGCGCTCGGCCGCACCGGCCGGTTCCCGCAGGCGGTGCTCGACGCCGTGCTCGTCGCCTCCGACGGCCTGGAGCCGAAGGGCCGGCTCGTGCAGGTCCGGGCCGCGAACGTGCGGGCCGGGATGGTGCTGGCGTGCGACGTCGTCACGACGACCGGGCTCGTGCTCGTCCGCAAGGGCGAGAAGGTCACCGAGGTGCTCGCGACGCGGATCGAGAACTTCGAGCGCTCCGTCGGCATCGTCGAGCCGCTCGAGGTGCTCGTCGTCGACGGCTGACCCGGGACGGCCCCGGTGCCGGGACCCCGTCCGGGCGTCCGGGGCGTCCGGGCTGTCCGGGGTCGTACGGACCTGCGCCGCGCCGGTGCGGTTCGTCGGCACCCGTGGCTAGCGTCGAGGTGCGGGCCCGGTCCCGGGCCCCGTCACCCGCCGTGCACGCCACGGCAGGGCGGCGCCGCACGGGGAGAGGAACGGCCATGGGGTCCCACGGAAACTGACGGTCAGACCGCGTCGTGCTCCCCGACGCACGCGCGGTACACCTCGCCGTCGCCGACGAGCCGGACGACGTCCACGTCGGCCCCGACGACCACGGACGCACCGGCCCGCGTCGTCACGCGGTGAGTCCCGGCGAGGACGTCCGCCGAGCCGGTGAGGCACAGGAGGATCTGCGGACCGGCGTCGGCCCCGGGCAGCGCGGCCGGGGTCACGACGTCCCCGCGGGGGACGACGATCCGGCCGAGCCGGAACTCCCGGGCCGGCGGCGACCACAGCACCTCGTGCGCCGTGACGGGCCGGCCGTGCGCGACGACCGGGGCGGCGTCCGGCGCCAGCAGGTCGAGCAGGAGCGGGACGTCCACGGCCTTCGGGGTCAGCCCGGCGCGCACGACGTTGTCGGATGCGCCCATGATCTCGACCCCGATGCCGGACAGGTACGCGTGCGGGACGCCGGCGGGGACGAACAGCCCCTCGCCGGGGGCGAGCCGGACGACGTCGAGCAGCAGGGGGGCGAGCACGAGGGGGTCGCCCGGGTGCTGCCCGACGAGCCGGTGCACCCACATGAGCGCGGCGAGCGCGTCGGCGTCCCGCACGACGGCGCTGCCGGCGAGCGCGACCCGGACGCCGCGGACGACGTCCGCCACGAGGGCCGCCCGGTCGTGGGCGGGCCACCCGGCGAGGAGCGCGAGCGCGCCCGGCAGGCCCTCGGTCGTCACCGCGGCGTGCAGCCGCTCGGCGCGCGCCCCGTCGAGCAGGTCGACGAGCCGGGCGGCGTCCGGTGCGGTCCGCCAGCCGGCGAGCGCCTCGACGTGGGTCACCGCGACGAGCAGCTCCGGCTTGGGGTACGGGTCGGTGAACCGGCGGCCCGGGCCGGGCGGGAGCCCGGCGGCCTCCTCCGCGGCGAAGCCGGCCGCGGCCTGCGCGGCGTCCGGGTGGACCTGGACCGACAAGGCCCGGTCGATCGCGAGGATCTTCAGCAGGAACGGCAGCCGGGGCCCGAACCGCGCCAGGCAGGCGGCACCGAGCGTCCGCAGCGGGTCGGCGCCGACCTCGTCGGCGAGGCAGGTCTCGTGCCCGTCGACGTCGCGCAGGGCGGACGGCGCGAGCGGGTGGGCACCGATCCACAGCTCGGCCTCGGCGTGACCTGCCGGCACCCTGCCCTGGATCAGGGCGAGCGCCGTCCGGGAGCCCCAGTCGTACCGCTGCACCGCGTTGCGCATGAGCTGCGGCGCCGTCCCCGGGCGGGTGCCCGTGCCGGCCAGGGTGAGGACGAGGTCGTCGGCGATGGGGCTCTCCTGCGTCGTTCCGTCGGGTGACGTCGTCAACACCCGTGGTCCGGTCCCGTCGTTCCCCGTGGCACCTGAGACGTGCACCTCACTGCATCCTGTCGACCGCATACCTCATCCTCGGTCACTCAGCGCACTCGCGTACGCCCTTTCCGTCACCACGTCGGGTCGGGCTGCCGCCGCGCCACCAGGCGGGGCCGTCGTCCGCCGTCCCGGCGGGCGTGGTTGGCTTGCCCCATGAGCACCCCCGCCGGCCCCGACGCGGCCCCCTGCCGCTGCGGGCACGCGCGCGCGGCGCACGAGCACTACCGCGCGGGCAGCGAGTGCTCGCTGTGCGACGGCTGCCCGCGGTACCGGCAGCGCGGCGGCCTGCTGGCCCGGCTGCGCGCGGCGCTCGGCCGCTGACGGCGCGGCGGCCGGGTCAGGTCGGGTCGGTCGGGTCGGTCAGAAGAGCGCGTTCGCGAGCGCGAGCCGGCCCTGCGCGACGCGCGGGTCCTCGGCGCCGACGACGTCGAAGAGCTCGACGAGGTGGACGCGGACGGTGTCGCGGTCCGAGCCGGCCGTGACGCGCACCGTGTCGACGAGCCGGGAGAACGCGTCGTCGACGTGCCCGCCGAGCAGGTCGAGGTCCGCGACGAGGATCTGGGCCTGGACGTCGGTCGGGTCGGCCGCGGCGGCCGCGCGCGCCACCTGCGGGTCGACGTCCGCCGTCCGGGCCAGCAGCTTGACCTGGGCCAGGCCGACCCGGGCCATCTCGTCGGCGGGGCTCTCGTTGAGCGCGGCCTCGTAGGCGGTGATCGCGGCGGCGTAGTCACCGGCGTCGATCGCGTCGTACGCGGCCTGGTGGTGCGGCGGCAGCGGCTCCTCCACCGGCTCGGCGTCCTCGGCCTCGTCGCCGGCGTCGCCGGCGGCGAGCTCGATCCGGCCGGTGACGCCGTTCGCCTCGGCGGCCTGCAGGAGCTGGGCGACCACCTCGCGCACCTGGGCGTCCGGCAGCGCCCCCTGGAACAGCGCGACCGGCTGCCCCTTGAGGACGGCGAACACGGTCGGGATCGACTGCACCTGGAAGGCCTGGGCGAGCTGGCGGTTCGCGTCGACGTCGACCTTCGCGACGAGGAGCCGGCCGTCGAGGTCCGCGGCGATCTTCTCGAGGATCGGCGAGAGCTGCTTGCACGGGCCGCACCACTCGGCCCAGACGTCGATGATGACCAGGACGGTCGAGGAGCGCTCGACGACGTCCGCGACGAACGAGTCGTCCGTGACGTCGATGACGTACCCGGACGCGGCGGACCCGCCGCCCGTCGCTGCCCCGCTCGTGGCACCGGCCGCGGGCTGCGGCTTGGCGAGCGTCGACAGGTCCACGGCCCCGCGCAGGGACATGGGCCGTCCGGGTCCGGGCTGGGTGGTCATAAGGTCCTCGGGTCCTCTCTACCGGCGTCCACGCCGTCCGTGCACGCGGGCCGCCGGACCGGTCCGACCGGCGGCGACGTCGCTCCGCGTCGATGTGCTGGGACGATGGTGCCACGGAGCGGGTACGACCCGTGACCGGGATGCCCCGGTCAGGAGCCGGAGACCGCGACGTCGTCCTTGGACGCCGCGACGACGCGCACGAGACCGCCGCCCGCGGGCGGCACCGTGAGGACGACGACCTCGACGGACGTGCGCTCGAGCTTCTTCGCGTACGACCGCCTGCCGCCGAGCGCCTCGAGCCGGTCGTCGACCCGGACCGAGCCCGCACCCGCCTTCACGGTCACCGTGTACTTCTGCTCGACGGCCGCCACGACGACCGCGCCGCCGTCCGCGGACCGGAACGCGAGGAGCCCGTCCGGCAGGAGCGTGTGGGTGCTCGTCACGCTGCCCACGGCCGCGACGCCGCGGCGGTCCTCGGCGACCCGGGACGACACCTGCCGGCGGAACTCGTCCGGGGCGAAGAGCTTCGACGAGGCGCTCTTCGTGCTGTTCGTCAGGACGTCCGCGTAGCCCTTCGCGACCTGCTCGGGGGTCGCGACGAGCCCGGTCGCGTCGGCGGTGAGCACCTCGGCGCCCTGGGCCGCGGCCGGGACGCCCGGCAGCGAGGCGCCGGGCAGGAGCACCGGCTCGGCCCAGACCCCGTACGGGTCGCGGGCGGTCGGCGACACGAGCACCCGGACGACGGGCGTCGGCCGGCCCGGCGCGGAGCCGGCGACGACGAAGAACCGCGGCCAGCCGGCCTGCCGGGTGAGGACGAGCCGGTCGCGGGCCATCCCGGCCGTCGACGTCGGGCTCGCCGTGGCGCCGGCGGTGGCGCTCGCAGTGGCGGACGGCGTCCCCTCCTTCGCCCGGATCTTCAGCTCGGCGGCGAGCCGGCGCGCGTACGGCCCGACGACCCGGCCCTGCGCGTCGGCGACCCGGCCGGAGCCGTTCGCGGCCGCGAGGGCGGC
>JACRAB010000087.1 GCA_016213575.1 Actinomycetota bacterium | reverse complement strand
GAGACGATCCCGCCGCGGGCGGGGTCACCGCGCACGAGTGTCACCGGGCCCCGGACGTCGGCGAGCAGGGCCGCGAGCGGCTCGCCCCAGTCCACCGGCACCGCGACGTGCGCGAGGTCGACCTGCCGCTTGGACGTGACCCACGGGCCGTACTCGTCCGCGGGCCAGTCGGGCGCGTCGGCGGAGATCTCCGCGCGCAAGGCGTCGTCGGACATCCCCTGGAGCCGCTCGAGCACCGCCAGCCGCGCGGCCGACGAGCGCAGCCGCCGCATCTTCGTCCGGGCCGGGTCCTCCAGCACGAGTTGGCGGACGACCCCGGGTCTGGCCGCAGCGACCCGGGCGGCGGTCAGGGCGCCCATCGAGTGACCGAGGACGACGACCGGGCCGCGCCGGCCGGCGAGCCGGATCGCGGCGTCGACGACGGCGACCCCGCCCCGCGCGTGGTCGGCGACGACGTACTCGGCGGCGGGCTCCCAGCGGGTGCCGCCGTGCGCGGGGGCGTCGGGAGCGAGCACGGTCCAGCGCCGGCCGAGAGCCTCGGCGAGCGGGGCGAAGCACTCCCCGGAGTCGGTCCACCCGTGGAAGGCCACGAGGACCGGCCGCCGCGCACCGCGCGGCACGGGCACCGCCGGGAAGACGTGCACGGAGACCGGGCCGCCGGCGGTGCGGACCGTGCGGACGGAGGCCGGGGCCGCCCGGCCGCCCTCCGGGTCGTCGTCCTCCACGCTTGCGTGCGCCGACCGGTCGGCCGGGCCGCGCGCAGCGCCCTGCCCGTCGTCCACCCTGCCGCGCGCCCCGTCGTCCACCCGGTCATCCAACACCCGGGATCCGACGATCTCGACCCCGGCGCCACCTGCGGGGGCATGTGACCGGGGCGACATGATCGCGGGATTGCTGTATGCAGAGTTGTATACCAAGATTCGTCCTATGAATTTCCGTGCCCGGCTGGCCCTGCGTCCGTGCGCTCGGCCCCGAGGCGCGAGATCGTGCTGCCAGCATCCGCGAGTTCCCGTCTCGAAGGGCCTGCCATGGACGCCGTGACCTCCGTTCCCGCCCCGGTCAACGAACCGGTCAAGGACTACGCCCCGGGCAGCCCCGAGCGGGCTGCCGTCGAGTCGGCCCTGGCCGACCTCGGCTCGGCCCGGATCGACCTGCCGATGACCATCGGCGGCCGCGAGGTCATGGGCACGGGCCGCCGGTTCGACGTCGTCCAGCCGCACGCCCGGCGGAAGGTCCTCGGCACGCTGCGGCACGCGACGAAGGCCGACGCCGCGGCCGCGGTGGCCGCGGCGAAGGCGGCCGCCCCGGGGTGGCGCGCGATGGCGTACGAGGACCGGGCCGCGATCTTCCTCAAGGCCGCCGAGCTGCTCTCCGGGCCGTGGCGGCAGACGCTGAACGCCGCGACCATGCTCGGCCAGAGCAAGACGGTCTACCAGGCGGAGATCGACGCCGCGTGCGAGCTCATCGACTTCTGGCGCTTCAACGTCGCGTTCGGGCGCCGCCTCATCGAGGAGCAGCCGCCCGCGAACTCCAAGGGCATCTGGAACCGCACGGACCACCGCCCGCTCGAGGGCTTCGTCTACGCCGTCACGCCCTTCAACTTCACCGCGATCGGGGCCAACCTCCCGACGGCGCCGGCACTCATGGGCAACGTCGTCGTGTGGAAGCCGTCGCCCACGCAACAGTTCTCGGCGCACTTCACCATGCGGCTGCTCGAGGCCGCCGGCCTGCCGCCCGGCGTCATCAACCTCGTGACCGGCGACGGGATCGCGGTCTCCGACGTCGTCCTGCGGGACCCGGACCTCGCGGGCATCCACTTCACCGGTTCGACGCCGACGTTCAAGACGTTGTGGCGCACGGTGGGGGAGAACCTCGACCTGTACCGCGGCTACCCGCGGATCGTCGGCGAGACCGGCGGCAAGGACTTCATCGTCGCCCACGCGAGCGCGGACGTGGACGTGCTGCGGACGGCGATGATCCGCGGGGCGTTCGAGTTCCAGGGCCAGAAGTGCTCGGCGGCCTCGCGCGCCTACGTCCCGCGGTCGGTGTGGCGCCGGCTCAAGGACGACCTCGTGTCGGCGACCCAGTCGCTGACCCAGGGCCCGGTGACGGACCTGTCGAACTTCATGGGTGCCGTCATCGACGACCGGGCGTTCGCCAAGCACGCCGCGGCGATCGACCGGGCGCACGCGACCGACGGCCTGAAGGTCCTCGCGGGCGGCACGTACGACGACAGCGAGGGCTGGTTCGTCCGGCCGACCGTCGTCGAGGGCAGCGACCCGACGGACGAGGTCTTCACGACCGAGTACTTCGGGCCGATCCTCGCCGTCCACGTCTTCCCGGACCGGCAGTACGACCGGGTGCTGCGGGAGATGGAGTCGATCGCGCCGTACGCGCTGACGGGTGCCGTCATCGCCCAGGACCGGCAGGCGATCGTCGACGCCCAGGAGGTGCTCCGGTACGCGGCGGGCAACTTCTACGTCAACGACAAGCCGACCGGGGCCGTCGTCGGGCAGCAGCCGTTCGGCGGGGCCCGGGCGTCCGGCACGAACGACAAGGCCGGGGCCCTGCAGAACCTCGTGCGGTGGACCTCGACGCGCTCCAGCAAGGAGACGTTCGGGCCGCCGACGGACCACCGCTACCCGCACCAGGGCTGAGGCGGCCGACCGGACATGACCCGCCGCAGCGCGCCGACAGCGTCGTCGGCGAGGCAGCCGTCCGTCCGCCCGTCAGGGGCGGGCGGGCGGTCAGCCGCGGGCGAGCCAGGCGCGGCCCTCGCGCTCCTCGACCCGGATCGCGGAGCGGATCGCGGGCTCGACGGACTTCTCGATCTTGCCGCCGACGAGCGGGACCGACGCCTTGAGGTCGCAGTCGATGACCTCGACCGTGCCCGGGCCCTCGGCGACGATGCTCAGCGTGCCGGTCATCCGGATCGGGGCGCCCTTGATCTCGAGCACGAGGGTGCCCTCCCGGTTGCCCCTGTCGTCCGCCGCCTGCCAGTCCTGGATCTCCGAGACGACGAGCGTCTGCCCGACGAAGGTCCGGACGAAGTCCGGGACCTGGTCGGTCGGCATCGTCCGGTGGGCGGTCACGACGACCCCGCCGTCGTCGAACTCCTCGACGGTGACGTCGTGCGCCAGGGCGCCGGTCGCGACGCAGCGCTGCGCCTGGAAGTCCTCGTCGCAGAGCATCGCGAAGACGGCGTCCGGGGTCGCGTCGTAGCGGATGTCGGCGGTGAGTCGCACGGTGGGTCCCTCCGTCAGGCGCATGGGCGCCGGTCCTGCGGGAAGCGTAGCGACGTGCGCCGTCCCTGCCCCGACGACCCGGCGCAGCAGGGCACTGCCGGACGACGGGACGCGCTGGGCACTCCAGGTCGGCGGCCGATCCGCCGACAGGGTGAGAGGGACCGATCTCGACCGCCCGCCGGGCGGTATCCCCACGCGGGGGCGTCCCGCAGCGTGGGTATGGTCGACACACGGCGTGCAACGGCGCACGCCGTTCGAGAGGTGCGAAGTGAGGCGCGCGATGGCGCACACCCAGGACGCTGAACGGACGCAGATCCTCGAGCGGGCCACGGAGGCGGGCCTGCGACAGGGGTGCCGGGAGCCCAACCTCTCCCAGCTCCTCGAGCGCTACTACCGCCACGTGTCGATCGAGGACCTCGCCGAGCGCGACCCCGTCGACCTCGCCGGGGCGGCGCTGTCGCAGCGGCAGCTCGCCTCCACCCGGCCCCAGGGCACCGCGAACGTCCGCGTCTTCACGCCGACGGTCGACGAGCACGCCTGGTCGTGCGGGCACACCGTCGTCGAGATCGTCACCGACGACATGCCCTTCCTCGTCGACTCGGTGCAGGCGGAGCTCTCCCGGCAGGACCGGGCGATCCACCTCGTCGTGCACCCGCAGGTCGTCGTCCGCCGGGACATCGCCGGCACCCTGCTCGAGGTGCTCGACCAGGGCTCGAACGGCTGGGCGTCGTCCGACCACCCCCGGGACAGCCTCGTGGAGTCCTGGATCCACGTCGAGGTCGACCGGGTCACCGACCCCGAGCACATCGACGAGATCACCAGCGGCCTGCGCGGCGTCCTCGAGGACGTGCGGGTCTCGGTCGAGGACTGGCCGCGGATGCAGCAGCGCGCCCGGGAGACCGCCGACGCGCTGGACGCCGAGCCGCCCGCCGGGCTGGCGTCGGACGAGGTCGAGGAGGCGACGCAGCTCCTGCGCTGGCTCGCCGACGGCCACTTCACCTTCCTCGGGTACCGGGAGTACCGGCTCGACGTCCGGGACGGCCACGACGTGCTCGTCGCCGAGAGCGGCAGCGGCCTGGGCATCCTGCGCTACGACCAGCACGCGGCGTCCTCGAGCTTCGACCGGCTCACGCCGCAGGCCCGGGCCAAGGCCCGGGAGAAGACGCTGCTCGTGCTCACGAAGGCGAACAGCCGCGCGACCGTGCACCGGCCCGCGTACCTCGACTACGTCGGCGTGAAGACCTTCGACGCGGCGGGCGAGGTCGTCGGCGAGCGCCGTTTCCTCGGTCTGTTCGCGTCGTCCGCGTACACCGACAGCGTCCGGCGCATCCCCGTCGTGAGCCGCAAGGTCGCCGGCGTGCTCAGCCGCACCGGCTTCTCCGTCGACAACCACTCGGGCAAGGACCTGCTGCAGATCCTCGAGACGTACCCTCGCGACGAGCTCTTCGAGATCGGCGCCGACGACCTCACGAACATCGCCGTCTCCGTCATGCACCTGCAGGAGCGCCGCCGGACCCGGCTCTTCATGCGGTACGACGAGTACGGCCGCTTCGTCTCGTGCCTCGTCTTCCTGCCCCGGGACCGCTACACGACGTCCGTGCGGCTGAAGATGGAGGCGATCCTGCGGGAGGCGTTCGGCGGCTCGCACGTCGACTACACGACGCGGGTCAGCGAGTCCGTCCTCGCCCGCCTGCACTTCGTCATCCGGGTCGACCCCGGGGTCCCGCTGCCGGAGGTCGACGCCGCCGAGGTCGAGGCCCGGCTCGTCGAGGCCACCCGGTCCTGGGACGAGGACCTCGCGGACGCGCTGCGGGTCGAGGCCGGCGAGGAGGAGGCGGCCCGGCTGCTGCGCACCTGGGCCCGCGGCTTCCCCGAGGCCTACAAGGAGGACTTCCCGGCCCGGGTCGGGGTCGCCGACCTGCGCCGGATCGAGGCGCTGCCGGCGCCGGACGACGTCCCCGCCGCCCCGGCGGGGGCCGCGGCCGACGCCACGCTGGGGATGAACCTCTACGAGCCTGTCGGTGCACCGGCGGGGGAGCGCCGGTTCAAGCTCTACCGGCTCGCGCCGCTCTCGCTCACCGCCGTCCTGCCGTACCTGAGCAACCTCGGTGTCGAGGTCGTCGACGAGCGGCCGTACGAGATCGTCCGCGGCGACGGCGCGATCGCGTACATCTACGACTTCGGGCTGCGGTACGACGCCACGGCCGGGGTCGCGGCCGACCAGCCGGAGAAGGCACGCGAGCTGTTCAGCGAGGCCTTCTCGGCAGCCTGGAGCGGCCGCGCCGAGAGCGACGGCTTCGACCGGCTCGTCATGCTCGCCGGGCTGACATGGCGTCAGGTCGTCGTCCTGCGCGCCTACGCGAAGTACCTGCGGCAGACCGGGTCCACGTTCAGCCAGGACTACATCGAGCGCTGCCTCGCGGCCAACGTCGGCATCGCCCGGATGCTCGTGCGGCTCTTCGAGGTGCGCTTCGACCCCGACCGGTTCGGCGGGACGCGGACCAGCGTCAGCCACGACGTCGAGCGGTTCGACGCGGCCGACGAGCTGGCGACGAAGGTCCGCGACGCGCTCGACCAGGTGGCGAGCCTCGACCAGGACCGGATCCTGCGCTCGCTCCTCGGCCTCGTGCTCGCGACGCTGCGGACGAACTTCTTCCAGACGACCGGCGGCGAGCCCACGCCGTACGTGTCGTTCAAGCTGGACCCGCAGGCCGTCCCGGACCTGCCGCAGCCGCGGCCGGAGTTCGAGATCTTCGTGTACTCCCCGCGCGTCGAGGGCGTGCACCTGCGCTTCGGCAAGGTCGCCCGCGGCGGCCTGCGGTGGAGCGACCGGCGCGAGGACTTCCGCACCGAGATCCTCGGGCTCGTCAAGGCGCAGATGGTGAAGAACGCCGTCATCGTGCCGACCGGTGCCAAGGGCGGCTTCGTCTGCAAGAACCTGCCCGACCCGGGTGTGGACCGGGAGGCCTGGCTCGCCGAGGGCGTCGCCTGCTACAAAACGTTCGTCCGCGGGCTCCTCGACGTCACGGACAACCTCGTCACCGACCCCTCGGCGGCGCCCGCGCAGCAGACGGACGGCACCGGGGCGGTCGTCGCCCAGGTCGTCTCGCCGCCGCCGCGGGTCGTGCGGCACGACGAGGACGACACCTACCTCGTCGTCGCGGCCGACAAGGGGACGGCGACCTTCTCCGACATCGCCAACGGTGTCGCGAAGGAGTACGGCTTCTGGCTCGGGGACGCCTTCGCGTCCGGCGGGTCCGTCGGCTACGACCACAAGGCGATGGGCATCACCGCCAAGGGGGCGTGGGAGTCGGTCAAGCGGCACTTCCGCGAGCTGGGCCGCGACACCCAGACCGAGGAGGTCACCGTCGTCGGCGTCGGCGACATGAGCGGAGACGTGTTCGGCAACGGGATGCTCCTGTCCCGGCACATCCGGCTCGTCGCGGCCTTCGACCACCGGCACCTGTTCCTCGACCCCGACCCGGACGCCGAGGCGTCGTTCGTCGAGCGGCAGCGGCTCTTCGCCCTCCCGCGCTCGTCGTGGGCGGACTACGACACCTCGCTGCTGTCCGCCGGCGGCGGGGTCTACCCGCGGACGGCGAAGTCCGTCCCGGTGTCGCCCGAGGTGGCGGCCCGGCTCGGCCTGCCGGTGTCGACCTCGGCGCTCACCCCGGCCGAGCTCATGCGGGCGATCCTCTCGGCGCCCGTCGACCTGCTGTGGAACGGCGGGATCGGCACGTACGTGAAGGCGTCGGCGGAGTCGCACGGCGAGGTCGGCGACAAGGCGAACGACGCGATCCGCGTCGACGGCCGCGACCTGCGGGTGCGCGTCGTCGGTGAGGGCGGCAACCTCGGCCTCACCCAGCTCGGCCGGGTCGAGGCGGCGCTGCACGGCGTCCGGGTCAACACCGACGCCATCGACAACTCCGCGGGCGTCGACTGCTCCGACCACGAGGTCAACATCAAGATCCTCCTCGACCGCGTCGTCGCGGCGGGGGACCTCACGGAGAAGCAGCGCAACACCCTCCTCGCGGAGATGACCGACGACGTCGGCCGGATGGTGCTGCGCGACAACTACGAGCAGAACGTGCTGCTCGGCAACGCGCGCAAGCAGTCGCACTCGATGCTCACCGTGCACCAGCGGTTCATCCGGTCGCTCGAGACGCGCGGTGCGCTCGACCGGGCGCTGGAGTTCCTCCCGGACGACGCGACGCTCGCCGAGCGGGACGACGACGAGCGCGGGCTCACCTCGCCCGAGTTCGCCGTCCTCGTGGCGTACGCGAAGATCGCGCTCACCGAGGACGTCGTCGCGTCCGGCCTGCCGGACGACCCGTGGTTCGCGCGGACCCTGCGCGACTACTTCCCGCCGGCGCTCGTCGAGCGGTACGCCGACCGGCTCGCCCAGCACCCGCTGCGCCGCGAGCTCATCACGACGTGCCTGGTCAACGAGATGGTCAACCGGGGCGGCATCACGTTCGCCTTCCGGGTGCAGGAGGAGACGGGCGCGAGCCCCGAGCAGGTCGCGCGGGCCTACACGGTGTGCCGCGAGGTGTTCGGGCTGCGCGAGTTCGTCGCCGACGTCGAGGCGCTCGACAACGTCGTGCCGACGGAGGCGCAGACGGTGCTCTACCTGGAGTTCCGCCGGCTCCTCGACCGCTCGGTCCGCTGGTTCCTCCAGGCCCGGCCGGGCCAGCTCGACATCGGCGCCGAGGTCGCGCGGTTCGCGCCGGTCGTCGCCGAGCTCGGGCCGAAGCTGCAGGACATGATCGTCGGCGCCGAGCACAAGGCGCTCGTCGAGCAGGCCGGCCGGCTGGAGAAGATCGGCGTCCCCGCCGAGCTCGCGCTCTCGGGCGCCTGCCTGCTCAACGTGTTCCAGCTCCTCGACGTCGCGCAGATCGCCGAGCAGGCGCAGCTGCCCGCCGAGGAGGTGGCGCGGGTGTACCTGACCCTGTCCGAGCGGTACGCGGTCGACGCGATGCTCACCCGGATCAGCGGCCTGGAGCGGCAGGACCGCTGGCAGTCCCTCGCCCGGGCCGCGTTGCGGTACGACCTCTACGCGGCCCTGGAGTCGCTGACTCTCGCGGTGCTCGGCTCGACGCCGCCCGGTGCGGAGCCGGTCGCGCGGATCGAGCGCTGGGAGCGGGAGAACGCGGCGGCCGTCGCCCGGGCCACGCAGACGCTCGAGGAGGTGCGCCGGCTCGAGAAGGGCGACCTCGCGTCGCTGTCGGTCGCGCTGCGGACCCTGCGCGGGGTGGTGCGGACGACGGCCTGACGGACGCCGGACGGCGGCGGGCCGGCGGCCCGTCGCCACCCCGGCGGCGGGCGCTGGCCCGCCGTGCCGCCGTCTACTGTGGAGTCGTGCCGACCCTGAGCGAGCTCGTCGCCGCGAACACCGATCTCGAGGCGGCCGACGTCGAGTGGCTCCACCTGCTCGTCGGCGACTGGCAGATGATCTCCGACCTCTCGTTCGCCGACCTCGTGCTGTGGGTGCCGGACCGCGCGTCGGACGGCTGGGTCGCCGTCGCGCACTGCCGCCCGAGCACCGGGCCGACCGTCTACTACGACGACGTCGTCGGCACCCACATGCCGCGAGGGCGCCGGGTGCAGGTCGACCGCGCGTGGGACCTGCGCCGGATCTGCCGCGAGCGGGACCCGGAGTGGCACGACGACGTCCCGGTCCGTGAGGAGGCCGTGCCCGTCGTCCGGCGGGACCGGGTCATCGCGGTCGTCGCCCGGCACACGAACCTCGCCGCGGCGCGCACCCCGAGCCGGCTCGAGCTGACGTACCTGCAGTGCGCCGACGACCTGGCCCGGATGATCTCGACGGGGGAGTTCCCGGTCGCGGGTGCCCCGACCGGCTCCCGGCGGGGTGCGCCCCGGGTCGGGGACGGCCTCATCCGGCTCGACCGGGACGGCCGGATCAGCTACGCGAGCCCGAACGCGCTGTCCGCCGTCCACCGGCTCGGGTACGTCGGCGACGTCCTCGACCGCTCGCTCGCGGAGATCGTGACGCCGCTGCTCGACCAGAGCGGGCCCGTCGACGAGTCGCTGCCGCTGGTCCTGTCCGGCCGGGCGCCGTGGCGCAGCGAGGTCGAGGCCCGGGGGACGACGCTGTCGCTGCGCGCGATCCCGCTCGCGGCCGCGGCGCACCGGATCGGTGCGCTCGTGCTCCTGCGTGACGTCTCCGAGCTGCGCCGCCGCGAGCGGGAGCTGCTCACGAAGGACGCGACGATCCGCGAGGTGCACCACCGGGTCAAGAACAACCTCCAGACCGTCGCCGCGCTGCTGCGGCTGCAGGCCCGGCGGATCCCGTCGGAGGAGGGGCGCGCCGCGCTCCAGGAGGCGATGCGCCGGGTCGCGACGATCGCGCTCGTCCACGAGACGCTCTCCGAGGGGCTCGGCGAGACGGTCGACTTCGACGACGTCGTCGCCCGGGTCGTCAAGCTCGCCGTCGAGCTCGCCGGGGCGCAGGCCCCGGTGGCCGTGAAGCGGGAGGGCCGGTTCGGCGAGCTGCGCGCCGAGAACGCCACGCCGCTGGCGCTCGTCCTCACCGAGCTCGTGACGAACGCCGTCGAGCACGGGCTCGCGGCCGGCGGCGGCACGGTCACGGTCATCGCGCACCGCGAGGGCCGCAGCCTCCGCGCGGTCGTCAAGGACGACGGCGCCGGGCTGCCCGAAGGGTTCAGCGCCGGGGTCGACGGGCTCGGGACGCAGATCGTCCAGGCGCTCGTCGGCGGTGAGATGCGCGGCCGGATCATCTGGACGACGCCGCCCGAGGGCGGCACCGAGGTGAGCGTCGAGGTGACCGTGCACCGCGTGGACGGTGACGATGAGCCGGACGCCGGGCAGGCCGCGTCGGACGGTGCCGGGGAGGGTGTGCCGGCCGGCGTCTAGCCGGTCCGCGGTGCCCCGGGCACTGGGTGCGGCTCGTCGTCGGGTACGACGAAAGCACCGACGGCCGTGGTCTGCCGCCGGTGTTCGTCGTGGGTCTGCATACCCGGTCCCGGGATCACGAGCCGGGGCGGACGCTGCCGCCCCGGCCTACCAGGGGTCTCGGTGGTTGGTTCGATCGTGCAGGTCGATCGTTCGTGCGGGTCGTCCGTGGTGCAGGTGACGCCGTTCGGGACGGTCAGCTCGCGCGACGTGCGCGGGCGTTGCGGCGCTTGAGAGCGCGACGCTCGTCCTCCGAGAGACCGCCCCAGACGCCGGCGTCCTGACCGGAGTCGATTGCCCAGCGCAGGCACGTCTCGACGACGTCGCAACGCCGGCAGACGGCCTTCGCCTCTTCGATCTGCAGCAGGGCAGGACCCGTGTTCCCGATCGGGAAGAACAGCTCAGGGTCCTCGTCAAGGCACGCTGACTTGTGCCGCCAATCCGCCATCAGGTGTTCCACTCCTCCAGCCCCGTGCGGGGGGCCTCGTCGCTTTCGGTGTCTGCGCGATTGCAGTGAGTGCTGGTGTCCCGACGTCCGCAACGGCATCTCTTCGTGCCGGTCGCCTCGGTCGTGGAAAGCGCCTCTTCGCGCTCCCCTGTATCCAACGCCAAGCCTCACATCCTTGTGCCCGCTTTCACAAGGGATACGGGACAACTTTTCGTCACCGTCCGCTGTGAATTCGCTGAGCGCGAGGAACTGTGTTCGTTCATGCACTTGTTGTGATGACTGCTGCTCAGATGCCCTGCGACCGGGGTCCTGGGTGCGGGTCCGAGCCCTGTACGGTGGCCCTGAGACGTGGTGAACGTCTCCTGACGGTGACAGGATGTGACGAATCATGACTCGCGAGCGGACCGGTGACGGTCACGAGACTCACCGTGTCCGTCAGATCGTCGCTGCGATCGTTTGTGCTGAATCCATTGTCGTCGTCGTTTACGGATTCGTCCTGGGGATTGAAACACTCGTGGACCGACCCGCCAGTTTTGTCGGCTCCGCGTTCCTCGCCCTCCTGGTCGTCCTGCTGGGCGCGGGGGTTGCCTCGGTGTCCGTGGGGCTGTGGCGGGGGCAGCGCTGGTCCCGGTCGCCGGCGCTCGTCTGGCAGGCGCTGCAGGCCTCGGTGGCGGCGCCGGCGCTCGGCCCGCGGCCGCAGATCGGGGTGCCGCTCCTCGTCGCGGCCGTCCTCGTGGTCGTGGGTGCCTTCACGCCCGGCATCGTCGAGGAGCCTGCGGACGGCCGGACCCCGCTCGACCGGGACTGACGCCCGGCCGGTGCCCGACCGCGGCCGGTGCTCGGCCGGTGCTCGGTCGCTGCCGGCGGGTCAGGTCTCGTCGGCGAGGTTGTCCCGCAGCGTGGAGAGGCTGCGGGCGAGGAGCCGGGAGACGTGCATCTGCGAGACGCCCACCTCGGCGGCGATCTGGGACTGCGACATCCCGCGGCCGAAGCGCAGCGCGAGGATCGTGCGCTCGCGGGCCGGGAGCCGCTCGAGGAGGGGGCGCAGCGTCTCGCGGTTCTCGACGAGCTCCATGCCGGAGTCGACCTCGCCGAGCGTCGGCTGGGTGTCGTCGGGGACGCTCGGCAGCGGGACGGTCGCGTAGGCGGAGCCGGTGTCGATCGCCTCGAGCACGAGGTCGGCGTCGGCGTCGAGGTGGTGGGCGAGCTCGGGGACCGTCGGTGAGCGGCCGAGCGAGTGGGTCAGCGTCTCGCGTGCCTCGGCGACCCGGCGGCTGAGGTCCTGGAGCCGGCGCGGCACCCGCAGGGCCCAGCCCCGGTCCCGGAAGTGCCGGCGGATCTCGCCGAGGATCGTCGGGACGGCGAACGCGGTGAACGAGTCCCGGCTGGCGTCGAACCGGTCGACGGCGTTGAGCAGGCCGATCGTGCCGACCTGCACGAGGTCGTCGTACGGCTCGCCCCGGCCGCGGAAGCGCTGGGCGAGGTGGTGGACGAGGCCGAGCTGGCTCTCCACGATCTGCTCGCGGAGCACCGCGTGCGCCGGGTCGTCGGCGTCGATCGTCGACAGCCGCCGCAGCAGCGGGACCACCGCGGCGTCCGCGGGGTGGAGCTGCGGGGACGGCTCGATCGACGCGCGTGCCGCGCTGCCGTCCCTCGTCACTACGCCCTCCGACCCCCGGTGTGGCTCAACCGGATCCAGCATCCCTCGTCGGTGGCCCCGGTCTCAACCCGCCCCACGAGTGCCTCGAGGACGGACCAGGCGAAGCTCGACCGGTCGGGGAGCGTCCGGGCCGGGCCGCGGACGTGCACGTCGAGGGCGCCGGGGCGGATCGTGAACTCCGTGAACAGGTGCGCGTCGGGGTGCGTCGTGTGGCCGAGCAGCAGCGCGCAGGCCTCGTCGACGGCGATCCGCAGGTCCTCGATCTCGTCGAGGGTCAGGTCGAGCCGCGCCGCGAGGCCGGCGCTCGCCGTCCGGATGACCGTGAGGTACGCAGGGTCTGCGGGGACGCGGAGCTCGACGACATCCGTCACGTTGGTCTTCCCGCTCTGCCCGACGACTGTGATCATGAAATCTACCCCTCGCTGCCCCGTGCGACCCGTTGCGTGCCCTTGGCTGCACATCGGCCGAACGGGCAGGGGTGTTACACAGACCGTACGACCGACCACGTCCCGTGCCTGTAACGGGAGGAACCGCTCCGACGCTACCGGCGATCCTGCGCGGGCGACGTTCCAGGTGATCCCGCCGCTCCGGTCGCGCCGCCGGCCTGCCGGGCGAGCGTCCGGAGGGGGGCGTCGGTGAGCCGGTGGACCGTCCACTCCTCGAGCGGCTCGGCCCCGAGCCGCCGGTAGAAGCCGAGCGCGGGCTCGTTCCAGTCGAGCACGTTCCACTCCAGGCGGGCGTAGCCCCGGCGGTCGCACTCCGCGGCCAGCTCGGCGAGGAGGGCCTGCCCGAGCCCGAGGCCGCGGTACGTCGGGCGGACGAAGAGGTCCTCGAGCCAGATCCCGTGCCGGCCGCGCCAGGTCGAGAAGCTGACGAACCAGACGGCCGTCCCGGCGATCCGCGCGTGCGTGTCCCACCGGGCGTCGGCGGCGCCGGACGTGTCGGTGCCGGTGCTGCCTTCGCCGGCCTCGTCGTCGGGCAGGACCTCGGCGACGAAGGCGTGCACGCGCGGGTCGGGGCCGAAGAGCGCGGCGCGGAAGTCGGCCTCGACGGCCTCGACGGCGTCCGGCTCGCGCTCGTACTCGGCGAGCTCGCGGACCAGGCCGAGGATCGCCGGGACGTCCTCGGGGCGGGCGGTCCGGACCCGGGTCCTCGTCGTCACGTCGGCCTCCTGTCGGTGCTGCTGCGGCTGCCCGGTCACTCTCCCATCGCGGCCGCGGCGGATGCGCGCGCGACCTGGACCGGGGTCGCACGGCCGCGGGCGACCGCGACGCCGCGGCCCGGGATCGTGGTGCGGGGCAGGGCGTCGCGGACGCCGAGCACCTCCGCCTCGCCGGGGCCGCACGTGCCGAGCAGCAGCCCGCACCGCGACCTGCGCGCGGCGGCGAGCAGGCCGCGG
>JACRAB010000562.1 GCA_016213575.1 Actinomycetota bacterium | reverse complement strand
GCGCCGCTCGCCGGGGTCCGCGCCCGGCCGCCGCCGGGCGAGGCTCGCCAGCGCCAGCAGCAGGGCCACGCCGCCGCCGGTGGCCAGTGTCGCGACGTCCAGGCCCTTGCGGCGCACGACGAGAGCGGGGCGCTCGCGGACCGCCCCCACCGTGGCGAGCAGGTCGCCGGTCGTCACGAGACCGCCCCGGGCCTCCTGGTCGCCGAGCAGCAGCGCGGCGCACCGGCCCGCGTACAGGTCGTCGCTGCCGTCCGCCGCGAGCCGCTCGAGGGTCCTCGCGAGCGCCGGCAGCCGCAGCCGCTCGCCGGCCCGCGGTGACCGACCGTCGACGAGATACGTCCCGGCGGTCGCCGGGTCCGTCCGGACGGCCCGGAGCACCCGGCCCAGCCGCAGGCTCTCGCCGTGCGTGACCCCGAACCCGTTCTGCGCCAGGGCGACCGCAGGGGCGAGGAGGTCCGCCCAGGGCAACCGCCCCCAGCGCGCGTGCGCCCGGCCGAGGACCGCCGGCATCGTCGGCACCGTCGTGGCCCTGACCCCCTGCCGCTGCTGGGGCGGGGAGATCGTCCGGCGCGCGGCCGTGGCCGGTGCCCGCCCGTCGCCGTCCACGGAGTGCGCCGTCCCGTCGCGCCGGGCGACGACCAGGTACGCCTGCCCGCCCACACCGGAGCCGCTCGGCTCGCAGACGGCCAGCGCCCACGTGGCCGCGACGGCCGCGTCGACGGCGTTGCCGCCGTCCGCGAGCACCCGGGCACCGACGGCGGTGGCCACCGGGTGCGACGTGCTGACGGCGGACATCAGGCGTGCGCCGCCACGGGCAGCCGGGGCGCGTCCGACGTGACGTCGTCGGTCGGGTCGGGGCCGTCCTTGGGCAGGTCGTCGAGCCAGCACGCTCCCTCGACGTAGGGCCGCGAGAAGAGCCGGCCGACGCGATCCGGCCGCGGGCTCTGGTGGTAGCGCATCCACAGGCGGCCGTCGACGACGTCGAGGATCTCGATCTTGCCGGTGTAGTGGGACATGATGTAGCGGAACGTCTTCTGGATGCCGGAGAGGCGACTCATCGCCCCGCGGACGATGTCGACGCCTCGCCGGATCGGTACCTGGAAGTGCGAGGCGCCCCGCACCGGCCGGCCCTGGAAGACGTAGTAGGGGCGGGTCCCGATCGCGTGCAGCCGGGCGATCGTGTCGGCGAGTGTCTGCGGGTCGTCGTTGACGCGCCCGAGCAGCACGCCCTGGTTGAGGTACTGCACCCCGAGGTCGCGCATCCGCCGCACGGAGGCGGCGGCCTCGTCGGTGATCTCGCCGACGTGGTCGAAGTGGCTGACGACGACCGGCGTCTTCCCGGCGGCCAGGATGCGCCCGAACATCGCCGGGAGCGCGGGGTCCTCGAAGCGGGCCGGGTGGAACGCCGTCGTCTTGGGACCGAAGCGGATCGACGTCAGGTGCGGGATCGGCAGCAGGTGGTCGAGGATCGCCTCGAGCTTGTTCGTCGACAGCACGAACGGGTCGCCGCCCGACATGAGGACGTTCGTCATCTCCGGGTGCCGGCCGATGTAGTCCGCGACGACGCCGTAGTCCGGGGTGACCTCGTCGGTGTCCTTGCCCACGAGGCGCTTGCGGAAGCAGTAGCGGCAGTACGACGTGCACCGGTCCGTCACGAGGAGCAGACCGGTCGTCGGGTACTTGTGCTGCAGCCCCGGGACGACGGTGTTGTCGCCCTCGCCGCTCGTGTCGAGCTCGCCGGGACTCGTGAGCTCCTGGACCGACGGCTCCACGATGTGCTTGAGCTGGTCGCGGTACGGGCTCGTCGCGAGCAGGTCCCGGTAGTACTTGGTGACCTGGTACTTGGTGAGCTCGGCGGCCCGGGCGACGTCCTGGTCCAGGACGCGCGGTCCCTCGAGGAACGGAATGGTCACCGGCCGCGGTCCGACGGCCGGGCGCGGCGCAGGGGTGGTGGACATGCGAGTTCCTCCGGTGGACTGCGCGCAGCGCTCGTCGCGGCGCGCCGGGTGGGAGATCCACGGTGAGTCTCGGCGCCGTCCGGGGGAGGTGACAGCCCCCTCGCGAGGGCTACGACGTTCGGGCAGATGCCTTCTGACCAGCGGCTTTGCGCGCCCGGGACGCTTTCGCCGCACCACAGGTTCGTTCCGCGTTCACGTCCGCGGAGGTGCCGGTTCGCGGAGGCGGCCGACCGGGCCGCCCCGGCGTGAGCAGCCGCGCGGGCGCGACAGCCGCTGGTCATCCGCCGCTCAACCGCCGGGCCGCTCCTGCGCAACCTGGCGCGGCCACGGTGCTGGCATGACGACGACCCCTCTCCCCCGCCGCAGCTTCCTCCTCGGTGCCGCCGGTCTGGCCGGCGCCCTCCCCTCGATCACCGCCGCCGCACCCGCCCGGGCGACGACCCTCGTCCCCTCGGCGGCCCCGGTGCTCACGCACGGCGTCATGAGCGGCGACGTCACCCGCTCCGGCGGCGTGGTGTGGGCCCGCGCCGACCGGCCGGCCCGGATGTTCGTCCAGCTCTCGCCGACCGGCGGCTTCTCGGCCCGCGACCGGGTGCGGACCGTCCGCGGGCCGCTGCTGCTGCCCGACAGCGACTTCACCGGCCGCGTCGTGCTCAGCGGTCTTCCGGCCGGCAGCGACGTCCCGTTCCGGGTCGTCCTCGCCGACCCGGACGCGGCGCGCCCGCACGGCGACCACGCCGAGGGCTCCTTCCGCACCGCGCCGCGGCACGGCGACGACGTCCGGTTCCTCTGGAGCGGCGACCAGGCCGGCCAGGGCTGGGGCCGCAACCCCGACATCGGCGGCTTCCCGATCTTCGACGCGATGCTCGCCCGCGACCCCGACTTCTTCCTCCACAGCGGTGACTCGATCTACGCCGACGGTCCCATCACCGGGGACGTCACGCTCCCGGACGGGCGGGTCTACCGGAACGTCCTCGAGGAGGCCAAGACGCACGTCGCGCAGACCCTCGACGACTTCCGCGGGGCCTACAAGTACAACCTCGGCGACGCCGCGATGCAGCGGTTCAACGCCCGCGTGCCGTTCGTCAACCAGTGGGACGACCACGAGGTGCACAACAACTGGTACCCCGGTCAGATCCTCGGCGACGCCCGGTACACCGAGAAGAACGTCGACGTCCTGGCCGCGCGCGCGTTCCGGGCCTGGACCGAGTTCTTCCCCGTCGGCCCGCTGACGGCGGACCGGAACCGGGTGTACCGCAAGCTGTCCCACGGGCCGCTGCTCGACGTCTTCGTCATCGACATGCGGACGTACAAGGACCCGAACACGGCGGGGCTCGAGTCCGGCGCCCCGGCCGCCCTGGACGGCATCCTCGGGACCGAGCAGGCCCGCTGGCTCGTGCGGTCGCTGGCCGAGTCGGACGCCACCTGGAAGGTCATCGCGTCCGACATGCCGATCGGGCTCGTCGTCCCCGACGGCCCGGTCGACATCGAGGCGGTCGCCCAGGGCGACGGCGGGGTGCCGCTGGGCCGGGAGCGGCAGATCGCCTGGATCCTCCAGCAGATCCACCGCCGCGGCATCGAGAACACGCTGTGGCTCACGGCCGACGTGCACTACACGGCCGCGCACCACTACGACCCGGCCAGGGCGTCGTTCACGGACTTCGCGCCCTTCTGGGAGTTCGTGTCCGGCCCGATGCACGCGGGGGCCTTCGGCCCGAACCGGCTCGACCCCACGTTCGGCCCGACCCAGGTGTTCGCCGCGACCCCGCCGCGGGCCAACGCCTCGCCGCTGGAGGGCTACCAGTTCTTCGGCGAGGTGAACATCGACGGCGACAGCGAGCGGCTCACCGTCGACCTGCGCGACCTGTCCGGTGCCTCGCTGTGGTCGGTCACGCTCGACCCGCAGGACTGAACCGGGCGCCGCGTCCCGGGGCCGGTCAGCCCCGGGACGCGGCCGCGTAGGCGTTGCTCGCCCGGGTCACCCGGGCCACGTAGGCCGAGGACGCGTTGTAGGCCAGGACGGCGCGCCGCCAGGCGGCACCGTCCCGCAGGTCGCCCGCGCCCGCGTGGCACAGGTAGCGCCCCGCGGCCAGGGCGGCGTCGGGCAGCACGAACGGGTCGGCGACGCCGTCGCCGTCACCGTCCGCCCCCCAGCGCCGCCAGGTGCCGGGGATGAACTGCATCGCCCCGACCGCCCGGTCGTGGACGGTGTCCCCGTCGATGCGCCCGCCGTCGCTGTCGGCGACGGCGGCGACCCCGTTGCCGTCCAACGGGATCCCGACGACCGGAGGGTCGGAACGACCGTCGGCCCCGAGGGCGGCGCCCCGGAACCGCCCGTGGTCGGACTCCACCGCACCGATGCCGGCGAGCGCCACCCAGGACAGGTGGCAGGCCGGGTCCTCGGCGGCGAGCCGGACCTCGGCGGCGCCGTAGGCGGCCAGGGCCACGGCGGGGACCCCGACCCTCGGGGAGAGCCCTTCCGCCCAGCCCCGGAGACGTTGCGGCCCGGCCGTTCCCGCGGCGCCCGCCGTGCCCCGGGCCGGGGCGCCCTTCGGCGCGGCAGCGCCCGCGAGCGGGGCGGTCGCGGTGTCGTCGAGGAGCGGTCCCTCGGCGCCGGCGACGAGCGGGTCCGGCACCGCGGCGGCACCGCGGGCGATCGTCACGGCCCAGGCCGCCTGGCCGCCGAGCAGGAGCGCACCGGCGACGACGGCCGCCGCCCGCGCCGACCTGCGCAGCGCCGAGGTCCGGTGCGGCACCGTCATCCGAAGCGACCGTTGACGTAGTCCGCCGTCCGCGCGTCGACCGGGCTCGCGAACATGAGGTCGGTCGGCCCGTGCTCGACGATGACCCCGGGCGCGTTGTGCTCGGCGAGGAAGAACGCGCACTGGTGGGAGACCCGGGCCGCCTGCTGCATGTTGTGGGTGACGATGACGATCGTCACCTCGTCGGCGAGCTCCTCGATCGTCTCCTCGATGCGACGCGTCGACGTCGGGTCGAGCGCCGAGCAGGGCTCGTCCATGAGCAGCACCCGGGGCCGGACGGCGAGCGACCGGGCGATGCAGAGCCGTTGCTGCTGACCGCCGGAGAGGGCACCGCCCGGCTGGTGCAGCCGGTCACGGACCTCCTTCCACAGCCCGGCCCGGGTCAGCGACTCCTCGACGAGCCAGTCCTTGGTGCTGCGCGGCGCCTTGGTCCCGGTGAGGCGCAGGCCCGCGAGGACGTTGTCGAAGATGGACATCGCCGGGAACGGGTTGGGCTTCTGGAACACCATGCCGACCTGGCGCCGGGCGTCGGTGAGCCGCCGGTTGCGGTCGTAGAGGTCCTGGCCGTCGAGCAGCACCTCGCCGGCGAGCGACGCGGACGGCACGAGCTCGTGCATCCGGTTGAGGATCCGCAGGAACGTCGACTTGCCGCACCCCGACGGCCCGATGAGCGCGGTGACCCGCCCCGCCGGCATGAGCAGCGACACCCTGTCGAGGATCTTCCGCTCCCCGAACCACGCGGAGATGTTGCGCGCGTCCAGCGAGGCGAGCGACGCCGTCAGGTCCACCGTGGCCGGCGGGTTCGTCGTCGGGCTCGTCATCGTCGTCTCCTCGTTCTCGGGCGGTTCGCTGCGGCAGCGGGGTTCACATGAGGTTCGGCAGGAGGCGGGCGACCTGGGCGCTCAGCGCGACACCGATGGCGAGCAGCAGGGGGCCGCCCGCGGTCCAGGCCTGCCAGGCCCCCCACCGGAAGCGCGCCCACGTCACGGCGACCGAGGCGGCGAAGAGCAGCTGGGTCAGCAGGAGCACCCACACCCACACCCCTGGCTCGCCCTGCAGCGGGCGCTCCGGGAGCGGCAGCGACGCGGCCGTGAGCGGGCGCGGTCCGCTGTCGTGCACGGTCGGTGCGGGCCGCTCGCCCGGCTTCTGGGTGGTCACGAGATCGGCGTCCACCCGCAGCGTGCCCTGCGGGACCCAGTCACCGCCCGCCGCGGTCATGAGGATCATCCGACCCTTGCCCGCCTGCACGAGCGGCGGCGCCGGGTCGCCCGCCCGCCGGACCCCGATGACGCGGTACGTCGCCGTCCCCTGGCCGGTCGTCACCGTGAAGACCTGGCCCTTGCGCAGCCGCTTGATCTCGTGGAACGGCCCGCCGAAGGCGGCCTGCCGGCCCATGAGGACGCTGACGCCCTCCTGCCCCGGCAGGGCGCTGTCGCGGCGGTGCCCCGGCCCGGAGCGGAGCACACCGGACGTCGTCCCCTCGAGGACGACCTCGCGCAGGCCGATCTGCGGGATGTCGAGGACGGCGACCGGCGTGCCGAGCGGGCGCAGCCGACCCTTCGCGTCGGTCTGGGTCACCGGCGCGGTCCCCGTGGCCAGCTGCCCCCGCAGGAGCGCGAACGCCGTCTGCTGGTCGCGGGCGTGGCGGACGCCACCGATGACGCTGATCGTCGCCATGAACGTCAGCGCCATGATGCTGACGATCGTCATGACCGACGAGACGACGTAGAGCGGACGGTCCTGGGCCGACGTCCCGGGGCCGCCCGGCCGGGGCGGTTGCGCGGTGGCGGCCGGCCCCACGACCGCCAGGTCGTCGGTCCGCCGGACCTCCAGACCGGCCGAGCCGGTGATGACGGGCGGCAGCGGCCGGGTGTCGTCCACGGCGGACGCCGTCCCCTCGACCGTTCGCGCCATCAGCGGGCCACCCGCACCGACGGGCTCACGCGGTAGACGACTCCGGAGGGGTTGGCGGCGGTGGCGCGGCAGCGCAGGGCCGCCCCGCGGTCGGCCGCGACCGGCCGGTACGTCGCCCGGGTGGCCCCCGAGATCCGCACCCGGTTGCGCTCCCACCGGTAGCCGAGAGACGCGGCCCCGCTGAATCTCGCCGCGCACGTCAGCGTCGAGCCGACCGCGGCCTTGCCGGTCACGGCGGCGTCCCGCTGCGGGACCGGCGGGAGGCCCTTCGCCATGACGAAGAAGGTCTCCGGGGACACGGAGGTGTTGTACGGCGGGCTGTTCGAAGGGTCCGGGACGAACGTCGCCGTGACGTAGTAGAGGCCGAACTCGAGCGCGGGGACCGACACCTGGGCCTTGCCGGCCTTCAGCACCGCCTCACCGAGCGCCGTGACCGTCCCGTCCTTGTCCGCGTCGAAGCGCACCTTGCCCTTCGCCGTGGCCTGGTCGAGCGTCGCCTCGAGCACGACCGGCAGCCCGACGTCCTGACGGAACTGCGGCTTGACGACGATCGAGCTCACCGTGGGGATGCCGACGAGGAGCGGGTCCTGGCTCAGCCAGTGCTCGCTGTCGTAGAACCACAGCCGGGCGACGAAGAACCCGGACGACTGCAGCGTCAGGCTGTCCTGGCACGTGACGAAGACGAAGTACTTCCCCGGCGTGAGCGGCGCCACGAGGTCGACCCGCTTGAGGGAGACGGTCGACCCGGCCGTCGTCAGCGCCCCCTCGACCGGCACGGCGAGACCGGCCGCCCACGCATCCGGGCCCTTCATCGTCGCGACGACCGAGTCCCCGCCCGGGCAGGGTGTCGACGCGGCGAGGATGATCCCGAGCGAGTCCTTCGCCGAGCCGCTCGCGCCGTCGACGGTGAGGTCGTCGACGAACGCGCCGCCGCCCCCGGTCGACGGGGCCACGGTGAGCAGCACGGCGGCGGAGGACGACCCGGCGAAGGCGGCCGCGTCGGTGGGCACGAACCTCGCCGACAGGGAGCGGCTCCCGGGGTCCAGCGCCGACGTCGAGAACGTCGCCGTGCCCGCGGCCACGGTGCCGGTGCCGATCGCGGCACCGTCCGCCAGGAAGGTCACGG
>JACRAB010000547.1 GCA_016213575.1 Actinomycetota bacterium | reverse complement strand
GGGTCGTCGCGACACCGATCGGGTCGCTGCGCCGTCCTGCCCCGGGCGGACGGCGAAGCGACCGCACCACCCGCTCCACCGCACCACCCGCTCCACCGCACCACCCGCTCCACCGCACGACCTGCCACCTCCCGGCGGGGTGCACCGCCCGCGGGCGGTGCACCTGCCAGGGTGGCAGCAGCCAGATCCCGGGGGCCCCGCCCCTGCGGGGCACCGGACAGGCGCCCCGGCCGTCCTCGGACACGCCGGGGCGTCGCCACGAACCGAGGAGGACGTGTTGCTCGTCGTCGGAGCCAACCTGTGCATGGACCGCACGCTGCGGATGGAACGGCTCGTGCCGGGTGCGGTCCAGCGACCGCGGACGGCGGACCTCACCGCGGGCGGCAAGGCCGTCAACGTGTGCCGCGCGGCGAAGGCGCACGGCGTCCGGACCCGGCTCGTCGGCAACCTGCCCGGGGTGCTCGGCCGCTACGTCGGCGACCTGCTCGACCGGGAGGGCCATGACGTCCGCCGGGTCGTCACGAGCGGTGAGATCCGGTCGGCGACGATCATCCTCGAGGACGACCTGCGGGCCACGGTGCTCAACGAGCCGGGCCCGCCGCTCGCCGAGCCCGACCGCAGCATCCTCCTCTCGGCCGTGGGGGAGGAGCTCAGCGGCCACCGCGTCGTCGTCATGTCCGGCAGCCTGCCGCCGGGCCGGCACCAGGACCTCTACGGCGACCTCGTCGAGCTGGCCGGCGCGCGCGGCGTCCTGAGCATCGTCGACGCCGCCCGGGACGCGCTCGTCGCCGTCCTGCCGCACCACCCGGACGTCGTCACCCCGAACCTCTCCGAGGCGCAGGCCGTCGTCGCGGTGCTCACCGGTGCCGCGCCGTCCGCCCCGGTCGACGAGTCCGTCGAGCCGTCGTCGGGCGACGTCCGGGCGGACGCCTTCGCCGCCGCCCGCGCGCTGCGGGCCGCCGGGGCCCGGGCCGCCCTCGTCCCCGCGGGCCGCCACGGGGTCGCCGCCGCGCACGCGGGCGGCGAGTTCTGGGTGGCCGCGCCCACCGTCGACGAGGTGAACCCGATCGGGGCCGGCGACGCGTTCGCGTCCGGCCTCGGGGCGGGCCTCGAGCTGGGCGAGCCGCTGGAGCGGGCGACCGTGCGCGCGGTCGCCAGCGGGTCGTCGTCCGTGACCCGGCCGCTCGCCGGCGAGGTCGACCCGGCGCTCGTCGCGGCGCTCATGGAGCAGGTCGTCCCGCAGCCGGCCTGACCGCCGGCCGCGCCGCCCCGCGCGGGGTGCCTAGCGGGTCTGCCCCGCGCGGACCATCTCGACGGTCTTCGCGACCCGGTCGGCCCGGGTCTGCTCGCGCTTGGCCTCGGTGACCCAGCGGACGTACTCCTTGCGGTGCGAGTACGCGAGCGCGGTGAAGGCGGCCTGCGCCGCGCCGTCCGCCGCGAGCGCCGCCGCGAGGTCGTCGGGCACCTCGACGGTCCGCTCGCCCGCGTCCGCGACGACCTCGACCGTGTACGTGCCGTCGACCTCGACGCCGGCCTGCGAGCGGACGGCCTTGTTGAGGCCGATCATGTTCTCGCCGCCCATCCGGGCCAGCCGCAGCGCCAGCGTGGTGCCGTTGACGGTCACGCTCACCGGGAAGGTCTTCCGCCCGTCGCCGACCGCGGCGACCTGCTCGTCGCTCAGCAGGAACGCCCCCGCCGGCCCGCGCTTCTCGAGAACGGCCTCGAACCTCAACGTCTCACCCATGCCCCCAGAACTTACTAGCGCGTATGACCCGATCAACGGGTCATACGCGCTGGTAACTCGGAGCCGGGGAGGTCAGTGCTCGGGGTGGAGGCGCTCGCCCTTGGGCTGGCCGATCTCCTTGAGCAGGTCGGTGAACCACTCGACGTCCGTGTCGAACGCCTTGCCGCCCTTGATGCGCGGGAACTCGACGGCGCGCAGCGCGTCGCCGGCCTCCTCGTCCTGGCCGACGACGCCGCTCTCGCCGCGCAGCGCGGCGTCGACGGCGTAGTCGGTGCAGCGCTTGATGAGCGCGAGGTCGGCGTCGTTCGCGGCGGCGGAGCGCGAGTAGTAGCCGCTCTTCTGGACCATCGTCTTCTCGGCGCCGACGAGACCCGCGAACTGCTTGGCGAACCAGGCGCCCGGGTTGATCGTGTCGATCTTCACGTGGCCGAACGCGTCGCGCTGCGGCTCCTCGCCGCGGGCGATCATCTCCTCGACGATCGTCTCGACGCCTGCCCCCTCGGAGAGGAACAGGTTGACGCAGCCGACCTCGTCCATGACGGCCTTGAGGCGCTCGGCCTCCTCGGCGATGTCGAACGACAGCTCGGGGACGAAGACGCCGTGGACGTCCCACTTGCGCGCCTCGTTGCCGAAGCCGGCGAACTCCTGGCGGCCCAGCCACTCGCGGTAGGCGACGGCGGTGGCGCCGGTCAGCCAGCCGCAGTGCCGGCCCATGACCTCGTGGACGATGAGCATCCGGGGGTTCGACGAGTGCTCGGCGACGATGTTCTTCGCGAAGATCGCGCCCTGCTCGGCCGCGGTCCAGGCGCCGAGGCTCTGCCGGATCGGGATGACGTCGTTGTCGATCGTCTTCGGCAGGCCGACGACGGTCAGCTCGTAGCCGTTCGAGTGCAGGTACGCCGCGAGGTCGGCCGCGGTCGTGTTGGTGTCGTCGCCGCCGATCGTGTGCAGGACGTCGACGCCGTCCCGCGTCAGCTGCTCCGCCGCGACGTGCAGCGGGTCCTGGCCCTCGGTGACGAGGCCGCGCTTGACGCAGTCCGCGACGTTCGTCAGCTTGACCCGGCTGTTGCCGATCGGGCTGCCGCCGAACTTGTGGAGCAGGTGCGCCTTCTGCCGGACCTCGGGGGTGACGGTGATGTAGCGGCCGGCGAGCAGGCCGGCGTAGCCGTCGAGGTAGCCGATGATCTCGATGTCGGGGGCGACGGCGCTGTAGCGCTCGATGAGACCGCCGACGGCGGAGGAGAGGCAGGGAGCGAGGCCGCCCGCGGTGAGCAGGGCGACGCGGCGAACGGTCATGACGACGGGACTCCGTGGGTCGACGTGAGCGGCGTCGACAAGGTGCGTCACGGGTTAAACAAGGTAACGCTGGTGTATCGAGGGCTGATGGGCCCCGCCGACATGGAGGAGCCGGGACCCGGCATCTGGAGCGGCGAGGTCGAGCTCTCTCGGTGCCGCGTCGTCAACATGCTGGTGCTGCTCAAGGGCCTCGCCCAGGGCACGGGCTGGGAGGCCGAGGTCTACCGGGCGCTCCAGGTCCTGGATGGGGATCTGAGGTCGGACAGCCGCGACGCGGTGCTGGACCACTTCGACGACTCGCTGCACCGCGCCACCGCGCGTGCCGCGGAGATCCTGGACGATCCCGAGACCCGGCGCTTCTACGGCGAGACGGACGATGTCTGGTACGCCCGCAGGGGAACCCGTCTCGAGCTGGATGCCGTCTGGCGGCAACGGCTGGATTCGCTGGCAAGGCTCGAGTCGTTCTGGGTGCGCTCGCGCAACCTCCGACAAGTCCGCGAGCTCTACTCCAAGGCCGAGAGCATTCATGATCGGCTGCTGGACGCGGCCCTGGCGCGAGAGAACCTGCGCAACCTGTTCTGGGTCTACTCGGCCCGCGACCACGAGAGCTTCACCGCCGATCGCTTCGATTCCACCTTGGCGCTGGGACGGCAGAACCTGGAAGCGCTCTCGGACCTGATCGAACAGCTCGGCAAGACCCGCAAGGCGTTGCGAGACGCCGTTGTCTCCCAGGTGCAGCGTAAGGGCCGCCCCGCTGGAAGCGACGACATCGAGAGCCCCTTCGGGCTCTTGGGCCAGGGAAGCCGCGCAAAGCCTCATGAGTACGCCGATCCCGAGAAACTGGCCGCCGCCGAG
>JACRAB010000557.1 GCA_016213575.1 Actinomycetota bacterium | reverse complement strand
CCTCGCGCTGCGGGCGGCGCCCGCGGTCGAGCCCGGCATCCTCTTCGTGGAGCGGCAGTTCGGCGTGCTCGAGGTGCACGGGGACCGGCTCGCCGACGTCGAGGCGGCGAGCCGGGCGATCCTCGACGGGATCGGCGCCGGGAGCCAGGACGGGCTGGCCCCCGACGTGCTCTACTCCGACGTCATCGACGACGTGAGCGACACCCACGCCGTCATCGTCAACCGCACCCGGGAGGCGTCGATGCTGCTGCCCGGCCAGTCGCTGCTCGTCCACGAGGTGACGCCGGCCCTGTTCGCCGCGCTCGCCGCGAACGAGGCCGAGCGGGCCGCCCCCGGGGTCACCCTCGTCGACGTGTCGATGATCGGCGCCGCCGGCCGGCTCTACCTCGGCGGCAGCCCCCGGGACGTCGCGCGGGCCCGGGCCGCGATCGACGACGTGTTCTCCGCGCTCGACCACGGAAGGACGGCAGGATGAGCGGCGTGCCCGAGCCGGACGAGGAGACGTCCGGAGAGCTCGTGACGACCCGGACGCCCGACGGCGACCCCGCGCAGCGGGCGCGGCTCGAGGAGATCGCCCGCAGCGCGCTCGCCCGGCACGACGTCGACCCGGCAGCGACGCTCACGCTCCTCAACATCAGCGAGAACGCGACGTACGCCGTCGACGACCCGGCGACCGGGGTCCGCAGCGTCCTGCGGGTGCACCGGCCGGGCTACCACTCGCGGGCGGCGATCGAGAGCGAGCTGGCGTGGATCGGAGCCCTGCGTGCGGACGACGTCGTCCGCACGCCGCAGGTGCTCCCCGCCCGCGACGGCGCACCCGTCGCCACCGGCCGGCACCCCGACGGCGAGGAGCGGCACGCCGTCCGCTTCGAGTGGTGCCCCGGCGCCGAACCGGCGGGGGAGCGGCTCGTCGACGACTTCCGCGACCTCGGTGCCGTGACGGCCCGGCTCCACCTGCACGCCCGCAGCTGGGCCCGGCCGGCGTCGTTCACCCGGTTCCGCTGGGACTACGAGACGTCGATCGGCCCGCGCGGGCACTGGGGCCGCTGGCAGGACGGGATGGCGGTCGGTGCCGCCGAGCACGAGGTCCTCGGCCGCCTCGACCTCGCCCTGCGCGACCGGCTGGCCGCCTTCGGCGACGGGCCGGACCGGTTCGGCCTCGTCCACGCGGACATGCGCCTGGCCAACCTCCTCGTCGACCCGCAGGACGTCTCCTCCGGGGTGACGGTCATCGACTTCGACGACTGCGGCCTCGGCTGGTTCATGTACGACCTGGGCTCGTCGCTGTCGTTCATCGAGCACGACCCACGGGTCCCCGAGCTCATCGACGCGTGGGCCGGCGGCTACCGGACGGTGGCGCCGCTGTCCGCGGCGGAGGAGGCCGAGCTGCCGACGTTCGTGCTCCTGCGCCGGCTGCTCCTCGTCGCCTGGATCGGTTCGCACTCCGACACCGACCTGGCCCAGGAGATGGGGGAGGAGTACACCGCCGTCTCCTGCGACCTCGCCGAGGCGTACCTGTCCCGGCCGCCCGTCGTCCGCACCGTGCTCTGAGCCTGCACCCCTCCGAACCTCCTCCGCCCCCGTCACCGACCGCATCGCGAAGGGACCGCACATGTTCAGCTCCGTCGAGGGCCGCACCGTCGTCGTCACCGGCGGCACCAAGGGCATCGGGAAGGGCATCGCCCGCGTCTTCGCCCGCTCGGGCGCGAACGTCGTCGTCGTCGGGCGGGACGAGACCACCGCCCGCGGCTGCGCCGACGAGCTCACCGCCCTCGGCGGGGGCGCCGTCTCCTACGTCCTGGCGGACGTCGCGACCCTCGACGGCAACCGTGCGGCCGCGGAGGCCGCGGTGAGCCGGCACGGCGGTATCGACGTCCTCTGCGCCAACGCCGGGATCTTCCCGGACGCCAAGCTCGCGGACATGACCGAGGCGGACATGGACTCGGTCTTCGGGACGAACGTCAAGGGCACGATGTTCGCCGTCCAGGCGTGCCTGCCGTACCTCACGGCGTCCGGGCACGGCCGGGTCATCCTCACGTCCTCGATCACGGGCCCGGTCACCGGCTTCCCCGGGTGGTCGCACTACGGGGCGAGCAAGGCCGCCCAGCTGGGCTTCATGCGGACGGCGGCCATCGAGCTGGCGCCGCGCCGGATCACCGTGAACGCCGTCCTCCCGGGGAACATCGCGACCGAGGGGCTCGCCGACCTCGGTGCCTCGTACCGGGCGACGATGGAGGCCTCGATCCCGATGAAGCGGCTGGGGGAGGTCGACGACATCGGCTACGCGGCGCTCTTCTTCGCCACCGACGAGGCCGCCTACGTGACGGGGCAGGCCCTCGTCGTCGACGGCGGACAGGTGCTCCCGGAGTCCCTGGAGGCGCTCCAGGGTGCGTGAGGACGGGCCTGTGGCCGCTCTGCCGCCGGACCCGCTCGGCCCCGCCGCGGACGACGTCCGCCGTCGGCTCCTCGAGCGGATCCGGTCCGGCGACCTGCGCGGGGGCGAGCGGCTCGGCGCGGAGCGTGACCTCGCCGTGGAGTACGGGGTCAGCCGCTCGACCCTGCGGCAGGCGCTCTCCGCGCTCGAGGGGCAGGGCTTCCTGCGGCGGACCCCGGGCCGTGGTGGCGGCACCTTCGTCACCGCGGCCAAGGTCTCCCGGGACCTGTCCCGGATCGTCGGCCTCCCCGCGCTGCTGCGCGACCAGGGCTTCTTCGCCGGGACCCGGGTGCTGTCGGCGGCCGTCGTCGCCGCCGACGACGCGACGGCCCGCGCCCTGGGCGTCGCCCCGGGGGCGTACGTGCACGACGTCGTCCGGATCCGGCTCGCGGACGGCGCCCCGATCTCCCTGGAGCACGCCCGGTTCCCGGCGGCGCGGTTCCCGGACCTGCTCGAGCAGAGCCTGGGCGGCTCGATCTACGAGCTGCTCGCCGCCCGCTACGGCGTGGAGCCGGCCGAGGCGGAGGAGCAGATCGAGGTCGTCGAGGCGGCGGGGGACGAGGCAGCGGTGCTCGGGACGGCGCACGGCGCCGCGCTGCTGGCGATCACGCGGACGACGCGGGACGAGGAGGGGGTCCCCCTCGAGTTCTCGTACGACCTCTT
>JACRAB010000556.1 GCA_016213575.1 Actinomycetota bacterium | reverse complement strand
ATGGCGAGCGCCGCGGGTCGCAGGTACCGGCGCAGCCCGCTGCCGGCGTCCGGGTGCAGCCGGCGGCGGACCGCCGCGGGGGCCAGCAGGACGGCCGCCGGGGCGAGCAGCGCCTGCCACACCGCGAAGACGGCGAGGCCGAGCACGACGTCCGCCCCGAGGACGCCGCCGACCGCCTCGTGGGTCAGCGCCGAGCCGAACGGCGAGGGGACGTAGTACGGGATGTCCGGCGCCATGCTCCCGATGACGAGCGCGGCCGGGACGAGCGCGACCCGGCCGCGGGTCCAGCGCATGAGCGGCAGGACGGCGGCGGGGTGGCTCCCGGTGAACGGCATGCGTCCACGCTAGGCAGACCGGCGCCGCCACGGCCGCGCCGTCGCGGCGCATCCACGGGGTCTCCACGGGATCCCCACACCCGGCGGCCCCCGCACCGCGCGGCCCGGACTACACGCTGCGCCGGTACGCGCGGCCCTCCCACGGGCCCAGCCGCAGCCCGCCGCCGGCCGCGGCGTCGCCCGCGACGACCGCGGCGCCCGCCCACAGATCGGCCTGCGGTACGGCGGGCTCCTGCTCCTGGGCCGTGAAGTTGCCGAGCACGAGGAGCTCGGTGCCGCCGAGCCGCCGCGTGAACGCGTACACGTGCGGGTCGTCGGGCAGGAGCATCGTGAAGTCGCCGAGCGCGACGGCGGGCTCGCTGTGCCGCAGGTCCGCGAGGCGGCGGTAGTGGTGCACGACGGACGACGGGTCGGCCCACGCGGCGGCGACGTTGACCTCGGTGTGGTTCGGGTTCACCGCGATCCACGGCGTGCCGGTCGTGAACCCCGCCTGTGGGCCGTCGTCCCACTGCATCGGGGTGCGGGCGTTGTCCCGGCTCATCGGCCGCAGCGCGGCGAGCACGGCGTCGGGGTCCTGGCCGGCCGCGACCGCCTCGCGGTAGTGGTTGAGCGACTCGACGTCGCGGACGTCCGTGATCGCGGGGAACGGCGCGTTCGTCATGCCGATCTCCTCGCCCTGGTAGACGTAGGGCGTCCCGCGGTGCAGGTGCAGGACGGTCGCGAGCATCTTCGCGCTCGTGACCCGGTGCGCCCCGTCATCGCCCCAGCGCGAGACGATCCGCGGCTGGTCGTGGTTGTCCCAGTAGAGGCTGTTCCAGCCGGTCTCGGCGAGCCCGGTCTGCCAGCGCCCGAAGGTCGCCTTGAGGGCGCGCAGGTCGAACGGGACGGGATCCCACTTCGAGGCGCCGTGGTCGATCCCGACGTGCTCGAACTGGAACACCATGTCGACCTCGGCCCGGGCCGGGTCGGTGAACAGGCGGGCGTCCTCGACCGTGACACCGGGCATCTCGCCGACGGTGAGCAACCGGTCGGACCGCCCCGCGAAGACCTCGCGGTGCATCTCGGCGAGGAACTCGTGGATCCGCGGCCCGCACGTCCAGTGCGGCGAGCCGTCGCCGAGCGCCGCGCCGCCCGCGCCGGCGGCGGCCGCGACGTGCCCGTCGGGCAGCGACCCGTCGGCGCCGACCGCCTTGCTGACGAGGTTGACGACGTCCATCCGGAAGCCGTCGACGCCGCGGTCGAGCCAGCGTCGCATCATCGCGTAGACCGCCTGCCGGACCTCGGGGTTCTCCCAGTTGAGGTCCGGCTGCTGGGTCGCGAACAGGTGCAGGTAGTACTCCCCGCTCGCCTCGTCGTACGTCCAGGACGGGCCGGAGAAGAACGACGCCCAGTTCGTCGGCTCGGCGCCGGGGGTACCGGGCGTCATGCCCTCGCGGGCCGCCCGCCACCAGTACCAGCCGCGCTTCGGGTCGTCCTTCGACGAGCGCGACGCGACGAACCACGGGTGCTCGTGCGAGGTGTGGTTGACGACGAGGTCCATGACCAGGCGCATGCCCCGCGCGTGCAGCCCCTCGACGAGCGCGTCGACGTCCGCGAGCGTGCCGAACGTGGGGTCGACGTCCTCGTAGTCGCTGATGTCGTACCCGTTGTCGTGCTGCGGCGACCGGTACACCGGCGACAGCCACACGACGTCGACGCCGAGCCGCTCGAGGTGGTCGAGGTGGTCGATGACGCCGCGCAGGTCACCGATCCCGTCGCCGTCCGAGTCGGCGAAGCTGCGCGGGTACACCTGGTAGACGACGGCGGAGGTCCACCAGGGCGGGGCTGCGGGGTCCATGCCCGAACGCTCCCAGCCGTCCGGGAGCGGGGCAAGACACGCGGGCCGGGGTCGACGCGCGCGGCCCGGTGATCGACGGCAGGCTGACGCCCATGACCTCGTCGCAGACACGTGAACCGCTGGAGACGGACGTCGTCGTCATCGGCGGCGGCCCGCCCGGGGAGAACGTCGCCGGCACGGTCCGCGCCGCGGGCCTGGAGTGCGTGCTCGTCGAGCGCGAGCTGTTCGGCGGCGAGTGCTCGTACTGGGCGTGCATCCCGAGCAAGGCCCTGCTCCGCCCGCTCGACGTGCGCGCCGCCGCGACCCGGCTGCCCGGGCTCACCGTCGGCGACGTCGACGTCGCGGCCGTCCTCGCCCGGCGCGACTGGTTCACCGGCCGCGCGGACGGCGCCCCGTTCGCGCACGACGACGCCTCCCAGGAGTCGTGGGTCGCGAGCACCGGCGCCGTCGCCCTGCGGGGGGACGCCCGGCTCGACGGGCCGCGCCGGGTCGTCGTCGAGACCGCGGACGGCGCCCGCACCGTGCTCGCGCGGCAGGCCGTCGTCCTCGCCGTCGGGACCGACGCGGCGGTCCCGGACGTGCCGGGGCTGCGGGCCGCCGCGCCGTGGACGAGCCGGGAGGCGACCGACGCCCGCTCGGTCCCGCGGCGCCTGCTCGTCCTCGGTGGCGGGGTCGTCGCGTGCGAGATGGCGCAGGCGTTCCGCGGCCTCGGCGCCGCCGAGGTCACCGTCGTCGAGCGCGGCGAGCGGTTGCTCGGCCGCGCCGAACCCCTTGCGGGAGAGCTGGTCCGGGCCGCGTTCGAGGAGGCCGGGATCGACGTCCGCACCGGCACCGGCGTCGTCCGGGTGAGCCGCCCGGCGCCCGGCGGCGCGGTGACCGCCGAGCT
>JACRAB010000544.1 GCA_016213575.1 Actinomycetota bacterium | reverse complement strand
GGCTGCTCGGAACCCCGGGGCTGCCCGCCGGGGCCCGGGTGCTCGTCGCGGCGATGGCCGCCCCGGGCGTGGAGGTGCTCGTCAGTGCCCGGGCGGACGGCGTCGTCCCGACCCTCGTCGTCGGCCTCGGCGGGATCTGGTCCGAGGCCCTCGGCGACGTCGTCACGCTGCCGCTGCCCGTGACGGGTCAGGCGGTGCGGGACGGGCTGCTCCGGCTGCGCGGCAGCGCGCTGCTCACCGGCGCGCGCGGCCGGCCGGCGGTGGACCTCGAGGCACTCGCGACGCTGGCCGCCCGGGTCGGCGACCTGCTGCTGGGCTGCCCGGACCTGGTCTCCGTCGAGCTCAACCCGGTGCTGGTGAACGGCTCCGGTGCGGTCGCGGTCGACGCCCTCGCACTCTGGACGGGTCGCGAGGCACCTGCCTAACCTGACTGCATGCTCAGTCAGGACGGTTCCCCCGCGGACAGGACCCACCCGGTGCCCGAGGCTGCCCTGCAGGCCGCGCTCGCGCCGTTCGGCAGCAGCCGGATGCTGCCGCCCGAGGCGTACACCTCCCCCGACGTCTTCGCCTGGGAGCAGCGCAACTTCTTCACCGGCTGGCAGTGCGCGGGGTTCGCCGCGGACCTCGCGGACGCCGGGGCCCAGCGCGCCGAGCCGGTCGGCAGCACGAGCGTCCTGCTCGTGCGCGGCAAGGACGGCGCCCTGCGCGGGTTCGCCAACACGTGCCGGCACCGCGGCCACGAGATCCTGCCGTGCGGCGGGGCGACGACCCGGCGCTCGGTCGTCTGCCCGTACCACGCGTGGTCGTACACCCTCGAGGGCGACCTGTTCGCCGCCCCCGGCTACGACGGCGCCTTCGACTTCGACGCCGCGCAGTTCCCGCTGCGCTCGCTGCGGGTGCAGGAGTGGCACGGGTACGTCTTCGTCGACCTCTCCGGCCAGGCCCCGCCGCTCGAGGAGTACCTCGGCGCGCTCGGCGACCGGCTCGCGCTGCACCGGCCGGAGCGGCTCGTCGTCGCCGCCCGGCACACGTACGTCGTCCAGGCGAACTGGAAGACGATCAGCGAGAACTACCAGGAGTGCTACCACTGCCCCGAGATCCACCCCGAGCTGTGCGCGGTGAGCCCGCCCGACAGCGGCGAGAACTGGTACGCCCCGGGCGCGTGGGTCGGCGGCTGGATGGACATCCGCCCCGGGATGGCGACGATGTCCCTCGACGGGCACAGCGACGGCGTCCTCATCCCCGGGCTCGACGAGTGGGCCTCGACCCGCGTCGACTACCTCGGGGTGTTCCCGAACCTGCTCGTCAGCACGCACCCGGACTACGTCATGACGCACCGGATGGCGCCGCTGGGCCCGAACCGGACGTGGGTCGAGTGCGCGTGGTCGTTCCCGGTCGAGGCGACGTCCCGGCCGGGCTTCGACCCGGCGTACGCCGTCGACTTCTGGGACGTGACCAACAAGCAGGACTGGGCGGCCTGCGAGTCGGTGCAGCGCGGCATGGAGTCCGGCCTCGCGTCCGCCGGCCCGCTCTCGCCCCAGGAGGACGGCGTCTACCAGTTCGTCACGATGGTGGCCCGCGGCTACGCCGGGCAGCCGGTCCACGTGAAGCCCTCGACCCAGCCCGTCTGACCCCCGCGCACCCGTCCTCTGGTGGGTCACTCCTTGCGGAGGTCGGCGAGGATCTGACCGCTGGCGAGCTTGCCCGGCGCACCCATGACGCAGCCGCCGGGGTGGGTGCCAGAGCCGCACTGGTAGTACCCGTCGATCGGGGTGCGGTACTGGCTCCACCCGGGCGCGGGGCGGAAGAAGTACATCTGCGGGGCGAAGAACTCGCCCGCGAAGATGTTGCCCTCCGACAGCCCGACGACGCGCTCGATGTCGAGCGGGGTGACGACCTCGCGGTGCAGGACGAGGTCGCCGAACCCGGGGAAGAACGACTCGAGCGTCGCCTGCACGGTGTCGCCGAACTTCTCCCGCTCGGTGTCCCAGTCGCTGCCGCGCAGGTGGTACGGCGCGTACTGCACGAAGCACGACATGACGTGCTTGCCCGGCGGGGCCATGTCGGGGTCGACCATCGACTGGACGGCGCAGTCGAGGTACGGGCGCTGGGAGTACCAGCCGTACTTCGCGTCGTCGAAGGCCCGCTCGAGGTACTCCATCGACGGCCCGATGTTCGTGAAGCCGCGGTACTGGTCGGTGCGGTCGCCGAGCGCCGGGTAGCGCGGGGCGCCGTCCAGGGCGAAGTTCACCTTGGCGCTCGTGCCCTGGAACCGGAACCGGTTGATGTTCTCCACGAGGTCGGTCGGCAGCTCGCGCGGCTCGACGAGCTCGAGGAAGGTGCGGCGCGGGTCGACCGCGCTGACGACGGTGCGCGCGGACAGCTCGGTGCCGTCGCCGAGGACGACGCCGACGGCGCGGCCGTCCCGGGTGACGACGTGGTCGACCTCGGACTCCAGGAGGATCTCGACGCCGAACGCCTGGGCCGCCCGGGCGAGCACCTGGGTGAAGCCGCCGTTGCCGCCCTTGTGGAAGGCCCAGGCCCCGAACTGGCCGTCGTGCTCGCCGAGCGAGTGGTAGAGCAGCACGAGCCCGGAGCCCTGGGACATCGGGCCGACCTTGGTGCCGATGATCCCCGAGGAGGCCATGTAGCCCTTGAGGATGTCGCTCTCGAAGTAGTCGTCGAGGAAGTCCGCGGCGCTGCCGGTGAGCATCCGGACGGCGTCGTGGAGCACCTTCGGCGGGGCGTCGCCGAGGTGCGAGCGCAGCCAGGCGATGTCGGCGAGGTCCTCCGGGGACTTCCCGAAGAGGTTGGGCGGCACCCGGTCGAAGAGCGGCTTGACGAGCTGGCAGACCCGCTCGACGTCGTGCTCGTAGCGGTCCATGGCGTCCGCGTCGTGCGCGGAGTGCCGCATGATCTCCTTGAGGTTCTCGTCCCGGTCGGGCCCGAGCAGCAGGTAGTCGCCGTTCTCCATGGGCGCGAACGAGGACGGCATGAGGATCGGCATGAAGCCGTGCCGCACGAGGTCGAGCTCGTGGATGATGTCCGGTCGCAGCAGGCTCAGCGCGTAGGAGAACGTCGTGAACTGGAAGCCGGGGTACAGCTCCTCGGTGATCGCGGCCCCGCCGACGAGGTGCCGGCGCTCGACGACGAGCACCGACAGGCCCGCCTTCGCGAGGTAGGCGGCGTTGACCAGGCCGTTGTGGCCGCCGCCGATGACGATCGCGTCGTACTCGCGGCTCTTGGCCGCCCGGGTCGGGGTGGTCTGGCTCATCTGCCTCACGCCGTCTTTCGCTCGGGGTTGAAGAGCGGGAGCCGGGCCACCTGCGCGGCGACCGTCTCGTACTGGTGGTTCACGGTGACCTCGAGGCCGACCGTCGAGCCGACGGCGCCGTGGTCGGGGCGCACCCGGGCGATCCCGATGTGGCGCTGCAGCACCGGCGAGTACATGAAGCTCGTCGCGTAGCCGACCCGGCCGCCCTCCGCGTCGTAGAGCATCGACTCGTAGTCCAGCGGGGTCTCGTCCTTCGGCGGCACGAGCCCGGCCTGCGTCCAGACCCGGTCCCAGTCCTGCCAGTCGACGACGATCCCGACCGTCGCCCAGCGCGACGTCCCGCCGGCGATCTCGGCGCGCAGCGCCTTGCGGCCGACGAACGGCCGCTCCGGGTCGTCGATGCCGCGCAGCATCCACCGCAGCCCCAGCTCGACCGGCGTGACCCGGTCGTGGTCGGTCCAGGCGTAGCGGCTCGAGGAGAAGTCGACGTCGACGAGCAGCAGCCCGGCCTCGATCCGGGCCATGAGCAGCGCCTGCTCGCCGAACGGCCGCAGGCCGTACGGGGTGCCGGCCTCGATGACGGCGTCCAGCACCGGCAGGGCGTCCGCCGCGGGGACGAGGATCTCGTAGCCGAGGTCGCCGGTGAAGCCGGTGCGCGAGACGGTCACCGCGGCCGCGCCGACCTTGGTCCGGGTGTGCCCGAAGTAGGGCAGCGCCGCGACGTCCGGGGAGAGCCGCGCGAGGATCTCGCGCGACCGCGGCCCCTGGACGGCGAGCACGCCGTAGTCCTGCGAGACGTCGACGACCTCGACGTCGAGGCGGCCGACGAGGTCGCGCAGGTAGCCCAGGTTGGGCTCCGCGGCGGTGAGCATGAACTCGTTGTCGGAGTAGCGGAAGACGACGCCGTCCTCGAGGAGGAAGCCGGCGTCGTCGCACCAGATCGTGTACTGCGCCCGGCCCGGGCGGCAGGTGCGCACGTCCCGCGCGAGCACCCCGGCGAGGAACCGCTCGGCGTCCCGGCCCCGCACCCAGTACTTGTACAGCGGCGAGGAGTCGAAGAACCCCGCGCTGTTGCGGATGCCGAAGTACTCGTGCTTGGCCGACATGTCGTACTTCTGCGCGGAGAGGTAGCCGGCCCAGTGCGACCACAGACCGGTCGTGCTCAGCTCGGACAGTCGCGGGTGGAACGGAGTCGTCCTGATCATCGGCGTCGCTCCCGGGTCGGACCGGAAGACCGCTGCACGTGTGCGACCTAGGTGGACGGGCGCGTGGACGGGCGCGGTCGGCCGGGCGAGGTGGGCTCACCCTAGATCGCTGTTGGACACCTGCGCAACAGGTCTCTAGCCTTTCGTCCATGGCCCGGATGACCCCGCACGAGCGCCGGGCCGCGATCGTCGCGGCGGCCCTGGAGGTCATGCTGCACAAGGGCATCGCGGCGACGACGGTCCGTGACGTCGCCGACCGGATGGGGACGTCGAGCGGCCTGGTCCACCACTACTTCGCCTCGATGGACGACCTGCTCGCGGCCGCGTTCGAGCAGGCCGCGACGGCCGACCTCGAGCTGACGACCGCGGCCGTCGAGGCGCGGACAGGCCCGGTCGACCGGCTCCGGGCGTTCTTCGCGACGTACGCGCGCGCCGAGCAGGACTGGGCCTTCCAGCTGTGGCTCGACGCGTGGGCCGAGGCGGCCCGCCGCCCGACGCTGCGGGAGACCTCGCAGCGGCTCAACGTGACGTGGCAGCAGGTGCTCGCACGCTGCGTCCGCGACGGGGTCGCGGCCGGCGTCTTCGTCTGCCCGGACCCGGACGGCGCGGCCTGGCGGATCCTGTCGCTGCTCGACGGCCTCGCCCTGCAGTCGGTCGCGCACCGGGTCCCGATCGACCGGACCGCCGTCATCGCGTGGTCGGCCGGCTTCGCCGAGGCCGAGCTCGCACTGCCGGCCGGGACCCTCGCGGGACCGCCCGGCCCGGCGGGCGTCACTGCGACGGCAGCAGCCGCAGCGACTCCGGCGGCAGGACGAGGGACACCGCGCCGCCCTGGGTGAGCCCTGACGACGCGTCCGCCGGGACGAGCACCGAGAACCGGGCCGCGCCGCCGACCTCGACGACGACGTCCGCGTGGGCGCCGCGGTAGACCAGGCGCGCCACCGTCGCCGGCAGCACGTTGGCGTCCGGGACGGGCGGCCCGCCGGCCTGCGGCGCGGCCGGCGCGACGGCGTGGCCGGAGGTGAGGAGACGCAGCCGCTCGGGCCGCACGACGAGCGAGGCCGGGCCCGGGGCGTGCTCCGGACCGCCCGCGACGAGGACCTGCCCGGCGAGCCGGAACGCCGTCCGGTCGCCGTCCGGGCCGACGACCTCGACGGGGACGACGTTGGCCGCGCCGAGGAAGTCCGCGACGTAGGCGGTCGCCGGGCGCTCGTAGACCTCCGTCGGCGTCCCGACCTGGACGACGAGCCCGCCGGACATGACGGCGATCCGGTCGGACATCGTCAGTGCCTCGTCCTGGTCGTGGGTGACGTACACGAACGTGATGCCGACGGCCTCCTGGAGGCTCTTGAGCTCGAGCTGGAGCGCCTTGCGCAGCTTGGCGTCGAGCGCGCCGAGCGGCTCGTCGAGCAGGAGCACCCGCGGGCCGAGCACGAGCGCCCGGGCCAGCGCGACGCGCTGCTGCTGCCCGCCGGACAGCTGCGCGGGGCGGCGGCCGGCGTACGCGGACATCTGCACGAGGGCGAGCGCCTCGTCGACGCGCTGCCGGGTCTCCTGCTTGGACGCCCCCGCGTAGCGCAGGCCGAACGCGACGTTGTCCCGCACCGACATGAACGGGAAGAGCGCGTAGCTCTGGAAGACCGTGTTCACCGGGCGCCGCTCCGGCGGCACCGCGGAGACGTCCTGCCCGTCGATGAGGACCTGGCCGCCGTCCGGCTGCTCGAACCCGGCGACGAGCCGCAGCGTCGTCGTCTTGCCGCAGCCGGAGGGGCCGAGCAGCGAGAAGAACTCGCCGGCCGCGACGTCGAGGTCGATCCCGCGGACCGCCGGAACGGCGCCGTAGCTCTTCGACAGCGCCTCCAGCCGGACGGATCCCCCTGCCCGCGTAGGTGGCACGTCACGGACCGTGGTCGCACTCCGCTCGGCCATGCGACTCCTTCTTGCCAAGTTCTGACTGAGCGTTCAGTCTAGGTACCGCCCGCCGCGGGCAGCAACGCTCCGGCAACGGATCCGTCGCCACCCGCCGGGCGCGTGTGGTCCCAGCCCGCGGGGCCGGTGCCGCGTCCACCGCACCGCAGGAGGTCCGATGCCCGCCGACCGCCGACCCGAACCGAACCCGTTCGCGCGCCGCGGCCCCAGCCGCCGGGGCGTCCTGGGCCTGGCCGCCCTCACCGGTGCCGGCCTGCTCGCCGGCTGCGCCCGGGAGCGCCCGACGTCGGGCCTGACCGCGGGCGGCAGCGGGTCGGGCAGCCCGACGCTCACCGCCGCCTCGCCGGCGAGCCCGGTGCGCTGGCCGATCCTCGAGGGCAACGCCCCGATCGCCGCCGGGCTCGCGCCGGAGAAGGACGCGACGCTGCAGCTGTACAACTACGTCGACTACATCAACCCGGACGTCGTCACGTCCTTCGAGAAGAAGTACAAGGACACCGGGGTCAAGGTCGTCGTCTCGACGTTCAACGACACCAACGAGTCCCTCGCGAAGATCCGTGCCGGCGGGTCGCCGTACGACGTCTACTTCCCCAGCTACGACCAGATCGGCAAGCTCGCGACGGCCGGGCTGGTCCGCCCGCTGCAGCACTCCTACATCCCGAACATCACGAACGTGTGGCCGCAGTTCACCGACCCCTGGTACGACCAGGGCTGGCAGTACACCGTCCCGTACGTGACCTACACGACCGGGATCGGCTGGCGCTCCGACCGGGTGAACGAGGACATCGGCGCGCGCGCCAACCCGTACGACGTCTTCTGGGACCCGCAGTACGCCGGTCGGCTCGCCGTCCTCGACGACTACCGCGAGGTCATCTCGATGGCGATCCTGCGCGCCGGCGGGACCGACATCAACACCGGGGACGACGCCGTCCTCGCGAAGGTCCGCGAGGACCTGGCGGCGATGGCGAAGGCGACCCGGCCGCAGGTGACGATCACCGACTACATCGCGATCCCGGAGGGCAAGCTCGACATCTCCCAGGCCTGGTCCGGCGACATGATCGCGGCGCAGGGCTACCTGCCCAAGGGCACGGACGCCTCGGTGCTGCGGTACTGGTTCCCGGCCGACGGCAAGGGGATGGTCAACAACGACCTCATGATGATCCTCAGCGGCGGGAAGAACCCGGTGCTCGCGCACCTGTTCCTGAACCACCTGCTCGACGACGCGGTCGCGAGGGAGAACTTCACGTTCGTCGGCTACCAGCCGCCGCTCAACAGCCTCGACCCGAGCCGGCTCGTCGCCGACGGCTACGCCCCGCAGGGCCTGGCCGCGGCGACGGTCCTGCCGTCGTACTTCGAGTCCGGCTACCGCTCCCTGGAGCTCACGCCGGAGGCCGAGGGGAAGTGGCAGGACACCTGGACGCGGTTCAAGGCCGGCGCGTGAGCGGGACGGCGCCCCCGGAGCGTCGCCGGAGCCTGCTCGGGGTCGCCCTGACCCTGCCCGGGGCGGTCTGGCTCGCCGTGTTCTTCCTCGTGCCGCTCTACGTCGTCGTCTCGATCTCGACGGGCACGGTGGACCCGGTCTTCCGTTCCGTCGTCCCGGCGTGGAACCCGCGGGACTGGTCGGGAGACCAGTTCGGCTACGTGCTCTCCCGGCTCACCGGACCGGACGGGTTCTTCGGCCCGGTCATGGTGCGCACCGTCGTCTACGTGCTGCTGGCGGTCGCCGGCTGCCTCGCCGTCGCCTACCCGGTCGCCTGGTTCGTCGCCCGGCACTCCGGACGCCGCCGGGGCCTGGTCCTCGCGCTCATCGTCGCGCCGTTCTGGATCAGCTACATGATGCGGATGCTCGCCTGGGTCAACCTGCTCGCGGACGACGGCCTCGTGAACCGGCTGCTCGGCGGCGCGGGGCTGGTCGCGGACCCGGTGACGTTCCTGTCCGGGCGGCCCACGACTGTCGTCCTCGGGCTCGTCTACGGCTACGTGCCCTACATGATCCTGCCGATGTACGCGGCCCTGGACCGGATCAGCCCGGCGCTGCTCGAGGCGGCCCGCGACCTCGGCGCCGGCCGGTTCGAGACGTTCCGGCGGGTCGTGCTGCCGATGAGCGTGCCCGGGGTGCTCGCCGGCCTCGTGCTCGTCGCGCTGCCGATGACCGGGGACTACTTCACGAACGACCTGCTGTCGGCGTCGCCGAGCACGGCGATGCTCGGCAACCTCATCAACACCTCCGTGGCGAACCCGAGCCAGGCCGGCCAGGCCGGCGCGCTCGTCCTCGTCCTCGTCCTCGCCATGGCGGTGCCGATGCTGCTCTACGTCCGCTCCTCCGTCCGCTCGGACCTCGCGTCGTGACCGCCCTCCCGCAGGCGCCGCCCGTCGCGACACCGCCGGCCGCCCGGGGCCGCTCGTGGCGCGGCCCGTGGCGCCCGCCCTACGTGCTCGCCGCCGTCACGGTCGGGTACCTCGTGTGGTCGCTCGCGCCGGTGCTCCTCGCCGTGCTGTTCTCGTTCAACAGCGGGCGCTCGCGCAGCGCGTGGCAGGGCTTCTCGATGCGCTGGTACTACGCCGACCCGACCCTGTCGGTGCTCCACGACGAGTCGCTGCGCCGGGCCCTGACGCACACGCTGACGCTCGGGGTCCTCACGACGCTCGTCGCCGTCCCGCTCGGGGTCGCGTTCGCCCTCGGCCTGGACCGCTGGCACGGCCGGCTGCCGGCGTCGGCGAACTTCACGATGCTCCTGTCGTTCGTCATCCCGGAGATCGTCCTCGCCGTCGGGCTGTTCTACATGATCACGCTGCTCGCGACCCCGTTCGTGCTCGGCACGACCGCACAGGTCGTCGGGCTCGTGACGTTCCAGCTGTCGTACCCGGTCGTCATCGTCCGGGCCCGGCTCGCGACGATCGGCCCGCAGTACGAGGAGGCCGCCCGCGACCTCGGGGCGAGCGCGCTCGGGGCGGTGCGCCGGGTGCTGCTGCCGATGCTCATGCCGGCGATCTTCACCAGCGCCGTCCTCGTCTTCGCCGACGTCCTCGACGACTTCGTCATCGTCCGCTACCTGTCGTCGGACGCGTTCACCGAGACGACGTCGATCAAGATCTACAACACCGCCCGCGGCGCGCCCACCCCGGCGCTCAACGCCGTCGCGACGCTCATGCTCGTCGCGTCGTTCGTCGTCGTCCTGCTCGGCTGGCTCGCCGTCCGGCGGTTCGGCCGCGGCCAGGAGGAGCCCGCTTCCCTCGGCGCGTTCACCGGCCAGGTGTGACATGACCGCCGACGGGGCACCGGACGCCGGGGTCCGGGCACCGTGGCCCGGTGTCCGGACCCCGCTGCCGGGGCCGCGCTCCGCGGCCCTCCTGGCCCGCAAGGACGCCGTCCTCAACGGGCCGCTGCGCGACGGCGGGAACGTCCCTGTCGTCCTGGGGCGCAAGACCGGGCACATCCTCGAGGACGTCGACGGCAACGTCTTCGCCGACCATCTCAGCGCCTGGGGCGCGGCACCGTACGGCGCGCAGCCGCCGTCCGTGCGGGCGGCCGTGGAGACCGCCTGGGACCGGTACGGGATGGAGATCGCCCAGTACCTCGCCAGCGAACCGGTCGTCGCGCTCGCCGAGCGGCTCGTCGCCCTCGCGCCGCCCGGGATCACCCGCGCGGCGCCGTCCGTGACGGGTACCGAGGCCGTCGAGGCCGGGGTCAAGCTCGCCCGGGAGTCGACCGGGCGGCCGATCGTCCTGGGGTTCCTCGGCCAGTACCACGGCGAGTCGACGTACCTCACGGCCGCGGCGTCGACCGACCTGCCCGGCAACACGTCGAACAACGCGCAGTACGTCCCCGGGCTCGTGCTCGTGCCGTACCCGAACCGGTTCCGGGCGCCGTTCCACCGCGGCCCCGGCCCCTACGACGACACGATCTACCTGGACTACCTCGAGACCTGGGTGCTGCGGCACCAGGTCGAGCCGTCGCAGGTCGCCGGGGTGCTCGTCGAGCCGGTCGCCGGCGAGGCCGGCATCCTCGCGCCGTCCGCGGCCTGGTGGGCCGGGCTCACCGACCTCGCGACGCGGCACGGCTGGAAGCTCGTGCTCGACGAGGTGCAGACCGGCCTCGGCCGGTGCGGGGAGGTGTTCGCCGCGGACCTGTGGGGGCTGCGCCCGGACGTGCTCCTCCTCGGCAAGGGCCTGGCGGCCGGCGGGCAGCCGCTCGCCGCCGTCCTCGGCACCGAGGAGGTCATGGCCGGCTCCCACGCCCACCTCGGCGGCACCTTCGCCTGGGAGCCCGCCGCGTGCGCCGGGGCGCTGGCCGGCCTGGACCTGCTGACGTCCGGCGGCGTCGTGGAGAACGCCCGGTCCATGCAGCGGACCGCCGAGCGGGTCCTCGGGCCGCTCGTGGAGGAGGTCGAGCAGGTCGGCGACGTCCGCAGCGTCGGCGGCTGGGCCTGCCTGGAGCTCGTCACCGACATGACGTCGATCGCCCCGGCGCCGGCCTTCCAGCACGCCGTCCACCGGGCGGCGCTGCGCCGCGGCGTCCTGGCGATCAGCGAGCCGGACAAGCCGCTGTACCGGATGCAGCCGCCGCTGACCATGGAGCCCGAGCTGTTCGAGTGGTCCTGCGAGCAGGTCGCGGACGCCGTCCGCGAGGTCGCCGCGGACCCGCCCGAGGAGGACGCGTGACCGCACCTGCCCCGCTGCCGGACCGGGCCCGCGTCGTCGTCGTGGGCGGTGGCAACATCGGCTGCAGCGTCGCCTACCACCTGACCCGGCTCGGGGTCCGCGACGTCCTCGTCCTGGAGCGGCACGAGCTGACCTCGGGGACGACGTGGCACGCGGCCGGCCTCATCACCTCGGCCGGGATGGCCGACGAGACGAGCCTGTGGATGGCGCGCTACTCGCGCGACCTGTACGCCCGGCTCGAGGCGGAGACCGGGCACTCGACCGGGTTCCGCGCGACCGGCCACCTGCACCTGGCGACGAACCCGGACCGGCTCGGGACGCTGCGCCGGGAGTCGGCGTGGCAGCGCGGCATGGGCGTCGACAACGTCGAGGTCTCCCGGGCCGAGGTCGAGGCGCTGTGGCCGATCGGCCGCACCGACGACGTCCTCGCGGCCTTCTACGTCGCCGACGAGGGGCGGGCCGACCCGGTCGGCTGCGCCACCGCGCTCGCCAAAGGTGCCCGCGCGGGCGGCGCGACGGTCGTCGAGGGGGTGCGGGTGACCGGGTTCGAGACGACCGGGGGCACCACGCTCGGGCTGTGGGGCGCGGGCGCAGAGGGCCGCCGGGTCACCGCGGTGCTCACCGACGCCGGCCGGGTCGAGTGCGAGACGGTCGTGCTCGCCGCCGGCCTGTGGTCGCGGCAGGTCGCCGCGCTCGCGGGGGTCGACGTCCCGCTCCAGGCCGCGGAGCACTACTACCTGCTCACCGACCCGGTGCCCGGGGTGCACCGCGACCTGCCGGTCGTCGAGGACCCGGACCGGTACGGGTACTACCGGGAGGAGGCCGGCGGCATGCTCGTCGGCCTGTTCGAGCCGGTCGCCGGGCCGTGGCACGTCGACGGTGCCCCGGACGACTTCGCCTTCGGCACCATCAGGCCGGACTGGGACCGGGTGGGCGACGTCCTCGCCGGGGCGATGGAGCGGGTGCCGAGCCTGGACGGCGCCGGGGTGCGCACGTTCTTCTGCGGGCCGGAGTCGTTCACGCCCGACCTGCACCCGATGCTCGGCCCGACGCCCGAGGTCGACAACCTCTTCGTCGCCGCGGGGCTGAACTCGCTCGGGATCCTGCTCGGCGGCGGCGTCGGGTCCGTCGTCGCGCAGTGGGTCGTGGACGGGGTGCCGCCGGTCGACGTGACCCACTACGGGGTCGAGCGGGCGCTCCCGCACGAGACGACCCGCCGGTTCCGCGCCGAGCGGACCGTCGAGCAGCTCGGGGCGCTCTTCGGGGACGCCGCGTTCCCCGCGTGGCAGCCGACCTCGGCGCGCGGCGTCCGGCGGACACCGCTGCACGAGCGGGTCGCCGCCGCGGGCGCCCGGTTCGGGGTCTCGGCCGGCTGGGAGTACCCGCTGTGGTTCGCCCCGCCCGGTACCGACCCGGCCGCCGTCGAGGTGAGCCGGTCGTGGGAGCGCCAGCCCTGGCACGCGTTCGTCGCCGACGAGCACCGCGCCGTCCGGGAGGCGGTCGGCGTCCTGGACATGACGCTCATGTCGACGTTCCTCGTGCAGGGCCGGGACGCCGCCGCGCTGCTCGACCGGGTGAGCGCCGGGGCCGTCGCGGGCGACGTGGGGCGGGTCGTCTACACCCAGTGGCTCGACGACCGCGGCGGGATCCTCGCCGACGTCACCGTGACCCGGCTCGCCGACGACGAGCTGCTCGTCGTGAGCAGCGACGTGACGCACCGCCGGGTCGCGGCGATGCTGCGCCGGGCCCGGCGGGACGGCGAGCAGGCCGCCGTCACGGACGTCACCGCCGGCACCGCGCTGCTGTCGGTGCAGGGGCCGCGCTCACGTGACCTGCTCGCGCGGCTCACGCCGGACGACGTGTCGGACGCCGCCTGGCCGTACCTCACGGCCCGCCGGCTCGAGGTCGGGTACGCCCGGGTGCTCGCGCTACGGGTGACGTACGTCGGCGAGCTCGGGTTCGAGCTGCACGTGCCCGCCGACCTCGCGGTGTCGGTGTGGGACAGCCTGTTCGAGGCCGGCGCGGACCTCGGGACCCGGCCCGTCGGGCTCGCGGCCATGGAGTCGCTCCGGCTGGAGAAGGGGTACCGGGACTACGGCGTCGACATCGAGAACACCGACGGCGTCGTCGAGGCCGGCCTCGGGTTCGCCGTCGCGCTCGACAAGGCCGCGCCGTTCACCGGCCGGGACGCCGTGCTCGCGGCGCGCACCGACCCGGCGTCCCGGGCCCGTCGGATGGTGCACGTGCTCCTCGACGACCCGGAGCCGCTGCTGCACGGCGGGGAGCCGTTGCTGCACAACGGGTCCTGGGTCGGCTACCTGCGCGCGGGCGCGTTCGGCCACACCCTCGGCGCGAGCGTCGGGCTCGCGATGTGCGAGCGCGACGGCGGCGACGGCGTCACCGCCGCGTGGCTCGCCGGGGGCGGGTTCGAGGTCGACGTCGCGGGCACCCGGGTGCCCGCGACGTGCTCGCTGCGGCCTTTCTACGACCCGGGCCGCAGCAGGATCCTCGGCTGAGGAGCGCCGCCGTCAGCCGCCGCTCTTGCGGCGGAACTGCTTCTGCTGCGCCGCCGGGCCGTGCGCCGAGTGCACCTTCGAGTCGCCCGCCCCACCGGTGGAGCCCGACCCGTGGTGCTTGGCGTTCTTGCGCTCGAGCGCCTCTCGGAAGCGGCGCTTGGCGTCGCTCTCGCCCGCGGGTGCCGCGTCGGGAGCCGCATCGCCCGTCTCGGGAGCGAGGTCTTCCGGGCTGTCGTCCCCGGGCGTCGACGTGGACCTGGCCATGTTGCTCCGTTCCTCGCACCTGGGGCCGTGAGGCGCCCCTTGGTCTCCCCCAGCCTCGCACGATGACGGCGGGCCCGTCACAGGGGTTCGGGGTGGGCGCGCCGACCCGTCCCCGCCGGTCCCGCGGTCAGAAGTCGCTGCCGACGGCGTCCACGTAGATGCGTGGCCGCCCGGACGTGCCCCACGGCATGATCGTCACGCTCTGGTACCCCCGCGGGAGCACCTTGCTGAGCACGAGGACCTTCCTCTTGGTCGTCGCCGAGCGGGTGTCCACGACCCAGGACGACGACCCGCCGACCGACCGGGTGACCACGCCGACGCGCATCTCACCACACGTCGGGCACGTCGTCGCCCAGACGTAGAGCCGGGAGCCGATCACCGCGCCGTCGAGCACGGCGTTCTGGCTCGTCGCGGTCGTCGTCGTGCCGAGGAACGACCCGGACGCCGCCGAGGACGACCACGGGCCCGTCGTCCGGAACAGGTCGCGGTCGTCGAGGGACTGCTGGGAGTCGACCCACGCCGACCACGGACCGGCGTTGCCCGCGCCGTCCCGGACCCGGGCGGCGAACTGGTACGTGCTCCCGGGCAAGACCATGCTCTCCGGGACCGTGTACGCCGTGGCCGTCGTGCCGGTGCGCAGGGCCTGCGCGGTGTCGTAGACGACGACGTCACGGTCGAAGTCGTACATGACCATGCGCCAGCGGACGTCGTAGACGGCGGCCGCACGGCTCGCCGCCCCGGCGGGCTTCCACGTGAGCGGGATCCCCCCGGTCGTCCGGGTGGCGGCCGTCGACGGCGTCGCGCTCAGGGTCACGGTCTCGGCGACGCGGTCGACGACGACGCTGCCGGTGGCCGCACCGGTGCCGTCGACGGCCACGACGCCGCCGTCGCCGTCCGCGGCGGCACCGGTGAGGGTCCAGGTGTAGGTGCCGTCCCGGGCCGCCGCCCCGGCCGTGTTCCGGCCGTCCCAGACGAGGTTCCGGACGCTGCCGAGGGTGCCCGTGCCCGTGAGGGTCCGCACGACCGGCGTCCCGGACCGGATCGTGAGCGTCACGGCCGGGACCGGCTTCGACAGGTCGAAGGCCGGCTCCCAGGTGTCGGCGCTGCCGTCGGCGTTCGGCGAGAACGCCGAGCGGGCGACGACCCCGAGCACGCGCGGACGGTGCGCCGCGCCGAAGGGCAGCCGGGCCACCGTGATCGCGCCGTCCGGGCCGGTCCAGGCGACCCGGTGGTCGTCGACGGCGGCCAGGGTGAGCGAGCCGTTCGCCGGGCCGAGCGCGACGGCGGTGCTCCCGGCGACAGCGAGGTCGAGGGCTGCGCCGGCGGTGCTCACGACGACCCGGTCGCCGACCGCTGCGGGCGTCAGTCCGAGGCTGCGGGTGGTCTTCGCGCGGACGTCGTACGCGACCCCGAACGGCGCCGCCGCCGTGCTCCAGGCGACGGTGTCTGCGGCGATGCCGACGACGAACGCGCATGTGGTGCACGCCCCGGTTCCGACGGTCACCGGGTTCGTCGCGGAGAGCGCCTTCGTCGCGTCGAGCAGCCGGACCGTGCCGTCGGTGCGGACGTAGGCGAACCGGCTGCCGTAGACGTCGGTCGCGACCGGGGTGCCGTCGGCAGCGGGCAGCGCGATGCGGCTGCCCGACACCCGGTACGGCAGCGTGCCGTCGACGACCGCGTAGGGCCCGGACACCGTCGCGCGGCTGCCGGGCACGCGACCGGTCACGGTGGTGCCGTCGAGCAGCTCGACCGGCACCCCGGTGTCGCTCGTCAGCACGGCCCGGCGGGTCCCGGACAGGCCGACGAAGGAGGGCTCGCCGGCCAGCGTCGTCTCGGCCCCGGCGGTGAGGGTCGTCGTGCCGCCCACGGTGCGGGCCCGCGCGAGCGGAACCAGGTTCGGCCCCTTCCGGGTGGCGCCCGCGTAGATCACCCGGCCGTTGTCCAGGTCGAGCGCGGAGTAGCGCTCGGGAGGCACCGGCAGGTCGAGGATCCTGGACGACGTGCCGGTCGCCGACACGGCCCACACCCCCGAGGCGGCGGGCGTGCCGCCCTTCACCGCGACGAAGCCGGGCCCCCGGGCGGCGAGGTCGCCGAACACGCCGGGCACCGTGACCTCGGCCGCGCCCGGGTCCGCGGGAGCGACGACGAGGCCCGTCGAGGTGCGCCATGCGGTGGCGCCGTCGGTCGCCGCGAGCAGCGACACGGTCGACAGCGCCGGCCCCGGCCGCGTGGTCGTGGCGCCGCTCGCGCGGTCCCGGCGTACGAGCGTCGTCGCCGAGGTGCCCTCGAGCCAGGCGACCGACGACGGTGACACCGCGAAGGAGCTCACCGACGCGAGCGCCGCGCCGAGGTCGGTCAGCGTGCCCGTCGCCAGGTCGACCGCCGCGAGACGCCAGGGGCCGGGCGCGGGGAGGTAGGAGAAGAAGGCGGTCGTCGCGTCCATCCGGACGGCCGCACGGCTGCCCGGCAGACCGGCCAGCAGCACCCGGCGGGTGCTGCCGCTGCGGAACACGAGCTGGCCGCCGCTCACGGCGATCCAGCCCGTCGGGCCGGCGGTGACGAAGCTGTCGGTGCCGCCGCTCTCGGACGTCTCCGCGCCGGACACGAGGTCGCGTCGCACCACCCGGATCGTGCCCCCGGCCTGCAGGACCGGCCAGACGGCGGTGTCCCCGACGAGCACCGCGCCCGACGCGGCACCCGGCACCGGCGCGAGGCCGGTCGACCCGGTCCAGTACCGCAGCCCGTTCCAGGCGCGCGTCGCGACGAGCAGCCGGCCCGGGTTCGCCCCGGGCACGCCGGCCGTCTGCGCGAGGGCCGGGTCGTCGGCGACCGGCAGCGTCACCGCTCCGGGCGGGAGCGCCTGCGCCGGCTGCGCCGCGGTGAGGAGCCCCGCGACGAGAGCGGCGGCGAGCAGGCCGGCGGAGCGTCGGCGCAGCGACATGGAGGCTCTCCCGTGGCACGCGGACCCCCGTCGTGCGGTCCGCGTGCGCTGGGGTCCGCCGTTCGGCGCCGCCCGGCGGACGGGTGGCGCAGGCGGACGATATCCGGTGCGAGGGGCGGGTCGGAAGATCAGCACCGCGTGCGCCCGCCCCGTGTTCACCCGTCCGCCGTCCGTCGTCCGCCTGCGTGGTGGTGCGGCTGCGCCGCGTCAGCGCGCGTGGACGTCGTACTCGACGACGACCGGCGCGTGGTCGCTCCAGCGCGCCGCGTACGTGTGCGCCCGGTCGACCTCGGCCTTGACCGCGCGGGCGGCCAGGCCCGGGGAGGCGATCTGGTAGTCGATCCGCCAGCCGGCGTCGGTGTCGAACGCCTTGCCGCGCCAGGACCACCACGTGTACGGGCCGGGCCCCTCGCCCGCGGCGGCGCGGACGACGTCCACCCAGCCGTGCTCGCCGAAGAGGCGGTCGAACCAGGCCCGCTCCTCGGGGAGGAAGCCGGACTTCTTGAGGTTGCCCTTCCAGTTCTTGAGGTCAGCCTCCTGGTGCGCGACGTTGAGGTCGCCCATGACGACGACGTGCCGGCCGTCCGCGGCGAGCTCGGTCATCCGGGCGAGCATCGCGTCTAGGAAGGCGTGCTTCTCGACCTGGCGAGGGGTGCCCGCCTCGCCGGTGTGGACGTACGTCGAGACGACGGTGAGCAGCCCGGCGCCGGACGACGCGGCGTCGAGCGCGACGTCCGCCTCCACCCAGCGGCCGGAGTGGTCGTACGCGGAGGTGTCGACCCCGGCCGGCGCCAGCCCGACCCGGACCGCCTCGAACGGGCGGCGACCGGCGACGGCGACCCCGGCGCGGCCCTTCGCGGCGGCCTCCTCGTGGACGACGTGCCAGCCCTCCCCGAGGGCCTCGGCGAGGGCGTCGTCCGGGGCCCGGACCTCCTGCAGCGCAAGGAGGTCCGGGGCCCGGCCGGTGAGCCACGGGCCCATCCCGCGGCGCACCGCGGCCCGGACCCCGTTGACGTTGGCGGTGGCGATCGTCAGCACGCGACCATCCTGGCAGCCGCGGCCGACAGGTCCGGCCGCGGCCGCCGTCCGGCCGCCGTCAGCCGTTCGGGTAGATCTCGTCGATGACCGCCGCGTGGTTGCGGACGACGACCGCGCGCTTGATCTTCAGGCTCGGCGTGAGCTCGCCGGACTCGACGGTGAGCTCCCGGGAGAGGATCCGGAACTCCTTGACCGTCTCCCACCGGTTGAGCGACCCGTTGACCGTCTCGACCGCCGTCCGGATCTCGGCGTGCACGTGCTCATCGCGCCCGGTGACGACCGCCTCGACGTCCTTGCCGTTCGACGCCGCCCACGCGGTCGCGGCGTCGGCGTCGATGGTGATGAGCACGGACGCGAAGTTGCGGCCGTCGGCGATGACGACGGCCTGCCCGATGAGCGGGTTCGCCGCCTTGAGCGAGCCCTCGATGGCCGACGGCGCGATGTACTTGCCGCCGCTCGTCTTGACGAGGTCCTTCTTGCGGTCGGTGATCTTGAGGAAGCCGTCGGCGTCGAGCTCGCCGACGTCACCGGTGGCCAGCCAGCCGTCGTCGACGAGCATCTCCGCGCTCTGCTCGGGCAGGTGGTGGTAGCCGCGCATGACGCCGCGGCTGCGCAGCAGGATCTCGCCGTCGTCCGCGATCTTCACCTCGGTGCCCGGCAGCGCCTGGCCGACGGTGCCGATGCGCACCTTGCCCGGGCGGTTGACGAAGGCGGCCCCGCCGCACTCGGTCATGCCGTAGCCCTCGCAGATCGGCATGCCGGCGGCGGCGAACCACTCGGCGATCTGCGGGGCGAGCGCGGCGCTGCCCGAGACGAGCACCTCGAGGCGCCCGCCGAGCCGCTCGCGGATCTTGGAGAACACGAGCTTGTCGGCGACCGCGCGCTGCAGCCCGAGCAGGGTCGGGACCGGCCGTCCGGCCTGCTCGTGCCGCACGCACTCCAGGCCGACGCCGAACGCCCAGTCGAAGATCTTCGCCTTCGCACCGCCCTCGGCCTTGGCCGTCGAGTTCACCCGGGCGTGGACCTTCTCGAAGATCCGCGGCGCGGCGGCCATGAACGTCGGCTTGATGACGGCGAGGTTCTCGACGATCTTGTCGATCCGGCCGTCGACCGCCGTCGCGAACCCGACCCGGACCTGCGCCGCGACGAGGAGCTTGGCGAACACGTGCGACAGGGGCAGCCAGAGGAACTGCAGGTGGTCCTCGTGGAGCACCCGGATCGCCTCGGTCGCCTCGCCGATGTAGAGCCAGTTGTCGTGGGTGAGCTCGACGCCCTTCGGCTTGCCCGTCGTCCCGGAGGTGTAGATCAGGGTCGCGAGGTGCTGCGGGGCGAGCTGGGCGACCCGGTCGTCGACGGCGGACGGCGACGTCGCGAGGAGCTCCCGGCCGCGCTCGGCGAGCTCGTCGAGCGTCAGGAGGAACCCGTCGGACCCGGCGACGTCGACGCCCGTCGCGGCGACGAGGACGACGTGCCGGACGGCGGGCAGGTCGGACCGGTGCGCCTGCACCTTCTCGAGCTGGACGGCGTCCTCGGCGACGACGACGACGCTGCCCGAGTCGGCGAGGATGAACGCGACGTCCTCGGGGCGGGTGTTCGGGTAGACCGTCGTCGTCGCGCCGCCGGCGACGAGGACGCCGAGGTCGGCGAGGACCCACTCGATGCGGGTCGCACAGGCGATGGCGACGCGGTCCTCGACGCCGATGCCGAGGGCGAGGAAGCCGGCCCCGAGCTCACGGGCGCGCTCGGCGGTCCGGGCCCAGGTCAGCGAGGACCACGATCCGTCCGCCGTCGGCGACCGGAAGGCCTCGGCACCGGCCCGGCGGCGGGCGGTGTCGAGGAACGTCGCGGCGACGGACGAGCTCGGGTCGGGCCGGCCGGTGGGTGCGTCGGCGGTGGCGGGCTGCGTCATCGGAGCCTCCTGCAGGCGAAGGTGGGAGCCCGCCGTCACTCGCGCGGGGCGGGTGCTGCACGTCACAACGACGGACCTGCACGCATGGTGCCCGAGATAGGGGTCCCACCGCGACCCGTCGACGTGGCTGGTGCGTCACCCCCGCCGGGGCGGTACTACTGGGGCATGGACCTCCTCGCCGACGCCTCGGCCCTCGCGGACGACCTCGCCGACCTCCGGCACCGGCTGCACCGGCGCCCCGAGCTCGGGCTCCAGCTGCCCGCGACCCAGGAGACCGTGCTCGAGGCGCTCGCCGGACTGCCGCTGGAGGTCACGACGGGGACGACGTCGACGTCCGTCACGGCGGTGCTGCGCGGCGGCGCGGACGGCGGGTCCAGCGCGGGGGGAGACCGTCCGGTCGTGCTGCTGCGCGGGGACATGGACGCCCTCCCCGTGCACGAGGAGGCCGACGTCCCGTTCCGCTCGGAGGTCGACGGGCGGATGCACGCGTGCGGGCACGACCTGCACACCGCGATGCTCGTCGGCGCGGCCCGGATCCTCTCCCGGCACCGCGCGCACCTCGCCGGCGACGTCGTCCTCATGTTCCAGCCCGGCGAGGAGGGCTACGACGGCGCGGGGCACATGATCGCCGAGGGGGTCCTCGACGCGGCCGGGCGGCGGGCGGACGCCGCGTTCGCCCTGCACGTCATGAGCAACCTGACCCCGCGCGGCACGGTCGTCGGCCGCGGCGGGCCGATCATGGCCGCGAGCGACGGGCTGTTCGTCACGGTCCGCGGGCGCGGCGGGCACGGGTCGTCCCCGCACGTCGCCGCCGACCCGGTGCCGGCCGCCTGCGAGATGGTCACCGCGCTGCACGCCCGGATGACCCGGGTCGTCGACGCGTTCGCCCCGGCGGTGCTCACCGTCGGGACCTTCCACGCCGGGACGCAGCGCAACATCATCCCCGACACCGCGACGTTCGAGGCGACGATCCGGACGTTCGACCCGGCGGTGCGCGAGGTCGTCCGGCAGATGTGCGAGGAGGTCTGCACGGGCGTCGCGACCGCGCACGGCGTCACCGCGGAGGTCCGGTACGCGCAGGAGTACCCGGTGACCGTCAACGACGTCGCCGAGACCGAGTTCGCCTTCGGGGTGGCCGACGACCTGTTCGGCAGCCGGACGAGCGTGCGGCTGCCGAACCCGATCGCCGGCTCCGAGGACTTCTCCCGCGTACTCGCCCAGGTGCCCGGCGCGATGCTCTTCGTCGGGGCGCTCGCCCCGGGCCGCGACGTCGCGACCGCCCCGAGCAACCACTCCCCGCTCGCCGCGTTCGACGACTCGGTGCTCCCGCAGGGCGCGGCCTTCTACGCCGCGCTCGCGCAGCGCCGGCTGGCGGGGCTCGCGGCGACCTGAG
>JACRAB010000543.1 GCA_016213575.1 Actinomycetota bacterium | reverse complement strand
GAGCCCGGCGTCGTCCGGACGATCCGCACCGGCACGAGCGAGGTCTTCGTCCTGCCGCTGTCCGGCGGGCTGACGATCGAGGTCTCCGCGGCGGCCTCGCCCGCGGTCCGGGAGGCGCGCTACGCCCTCACAGGGCGGGCGTCGGTCTTCACCCGGGTCACCGACTTCGCGTACGTCGGCCGCGACTCGCTCATCACCCTCATCAGCGCGAACGGCGCCGAGGTGGCGATCCCGTCGGCGGTCTGCGAGAGCCGCCGCGAGTCCCGCTACGGCCCGGCCGAGGACGTGCCCGTCGACATCCGCGGTGCGGGGCCGGCGAGCCGCCAGGTCGTGAACTTCGGGGTGCCCGGCGCCTTCGACCACGCGGAGAAGCTCGTCGCCGTCGAGCTCATCACCCCGCCGGGCAACTGGTCGAGCTACCCGCCGCACAAGCACGACGCGTCGTCCCCGTGCCCGGTCGTCAACGAGGAGATCTACTTCTACCGGATCGCCGGGCCGGACCAGCTCACCCCGAGCCGCGAGGGCTTCGGGATGCACCGCACGTACACCGGCCCCGAGCACGAGGACGCCGGTCTGGCCGACATCGACGACCGGCTCGAGGTCCGCGACATGGACGTCGTCCTCGTGCCGCACGGCTACCACGGGCCGTGCGTCGCGGCCCCGGGGTACCCGATGTACTACCTCAACGTCATGGCCGGCCCCGGGGAGCGCGCGATGCTCTTCTGCGACGACCCCGCGCACGCCTGGATCCGCGACTCGTGGGCCGGGGCGGCGACCGACCCGCGCTGCCCCGTGACGTCGTCCGAGGGCCGCGTCGACGGCCTGTCGCTGCCGGAGACCGGCGCGCTGCCGGTCGCCGAGGGCACCTGATCTCTGCACCGCCGCACCCGCACCCGACCGTCTGGAGCGCACGATGACCCTCACCGACCCGACGACCCGGACCGCGGACGCCGCGTCCCCGACGGTCCGGCTCACGACGGCGCAGGCGCTCGTGCGCTGGATGGTCGCCCAGCGCTCCGAGCTGCTCGACGGCACCCGGGTCCCGCTGTTCGCCGGCGTCTTCGGGATCTTCGGGCACGGCAACGTCCTCGGCCTCGGGACGGCGCTGCACGCCGCGGGCGACGACCTGCCGACGTGGCGCGGGCAGAACGAGCAGGGGATGGCGCTCGCCGCCGTCGGCTACGCGAAGGCGATGGACCGGCGGCAGGTCATGGTCGCGACGTCGTCCATCGGCCCCGGCGCGCTGAACATGGTCACCGCTGCCGGGCTCGCGATGGCGAACCGGCTGCCGGTGCTCTTCCTGCCCGGTGACACGTTCAACGGCCGCGGGCCGGACCCGGTGCTCCAGCAGGTCGAGCACTACGGCGACCCGACGACGACGGCGAACGACGCCTTCCGCGCGGTGTCGCGCTACTACGACCGGATCACCCGGCCCGAGCAGCTCCTCGCGACGCTGCCGCAGGTCGCCCGGGTGCTCACCGACCCGGCGGACTGCGGACCCGTCGTCCTCGCGCTGCCGCAGGACGTGCAGGCCGAGGAGTTCGACTTCCCGGTGGGGATGTTCGCCGAGCGGGTGCACCGGGTGCCCCGGCCGCGGCCCGACCGGGAGGCCGTCGCCGAGGCGGTCCGGCTGCTGCGCACGGCCCGTCGCCCGCTCCTCGTCGCCGGTGGCGGTGCCCGCTACTCGGGCGCCGGGTCGGCGCTGCTCGCCTTCGCCACCGCGCACGGCATCCCCGTCGTCGAGACGCCCGCCGGGCGCACCCTCGTGCCCCACGACCACCCGCTGCACGGCGGCGCGCTCGGGATCATCGGCGCGACGTCCGCGAACACGCTCGCCGGCGAGGCCGACGTCGTCCTCGCGGTGGGCACCCGGCTGCAGGACTTCACGACCGCGTCGTGGACCGTCTTCGGTGCCGGGGCCACGCTCGTGAGCGTCAACGCCGCGCGGTTCGACGCGGTGAAGCACGCGGCGCACGCCGTCGTCGGCGACGCCCGGGAGACCCTGCTCGAGCTGCACGGCGCGCTCGACGGCTGGGTCGTCGACCCGGCGTGGACGGCGCGTGCGGCCGCCGAGCGCGGCGCCTGGGACGCCCACGTCGCCGGCCTGCGGGCCGGGGTGACGCCCGACGGGTCGCTGTCGTACGCGCAGGTGCTCGGCGTCGTCAACGACGCGAGCACGCCGTCCGACTACGTCATCGTCTCCTCGGGCGGCTTCCCGGGCGAGATCCACGGCGGCTGGCGGACCGTCGTCTCCGGCGCGGTCGCGGGCGGCGACACCGCGTCGTCGGCGACCACGGTGTCGCCCGCCGGCGGCGTCTCCGGCGCGACGATGGACCTCGAGTACGGCTTCTCGTGCATGGGCTACGAGGTCTGCGGGCCGTGGGGCGCGTCGATCGCCCGCGCGCAGACGCATCCGGACGGCGTCGTCACGACGCTGCTCGGCGACGGCTCGTACCTCATGCTCAACTCGGAGCTCTACTCCGCCGCGTTCGCGGGGCACCCGTTCGTCGCGGTCGTCTGCGACAACGGCGGCTACGCGGTGATCCACCGCCTCCAGACCGGTCAGGGCGCCGCGGGGTTCAACAACCTGCTCGACGACGCCCGCGGCCCGGGCGCCGCGAGCGGGCTGCGCGTCGACTTCGCCGCGCACGCCCGGGCGCTCGGCGCGTCGGTCGAGGACGTCCCGGCGGAGGGCACCGTCGAGGACCTGCGCGCCGCGTACCTGCGCGCCAAGGAGACCGCGGTGGCCACCCGCCGTCCGGTCGTCGTCGTGTGCCGCACCCACCCGAGCACCTGGACCGAGGCCGGGTCCTGGTGGGAGGTCGGCGTCCCTGCCGCGTTGCCGGGGCGCGCGGCGTACGAGGAGCACAAGCCGGGCCAGGTGCGCTGGCTCGGGTAGGCCCGCGCTGACCAGGCGTGCGTGACGTCCGCCCCTCGACCGGGGGCCGTTCACCGACGATGCTGGAGACAGCGGTCGCCGGAGCCCGTCGGTGACCGTCACGGAGGTGGTGACGATGTCGACCGGTGCACCCGCGACCGGCGTCCCCGCCGCCCGGTCGCCGGTCGACCCGCACGCCGCCCGGCTGACCCGGTGGTCGTGGATCATGGTCGGGCTGTTCTTCGTCGTGCTCGTCGTCGGGGCGTTCCTCGGCATGGCGGCCGTGTCGTGGCTCGGCCTCGCCGAGGGGCAGCTGCTCAGCGAGGCAGGCGGCTCCGGGTGGCTCGTCGCCGCTGGCCTGCTCCTGCTCGAGGTGTCGCCGGTCGCGGTCGGCTCCGTGCTCGGTGCCCGGGCGACCCGGCTCGGAGGGGGCGCCCTCGCCGTCTCGGCGTTCGCCGTCAACGTGCTGCTCGCGCTGTACGCGCTGACCGTCCAGCTCGTCCAGCTCCTCGCGGGATGAGCGCCGGCCGGGCGCCGTCCGCCCGCCGCGTCGGGGCCGGCCGGCGGGCCTTCCGGGTGCTCAACCGGTTCATGCTCCGCTTCTGGTGGGTCGGCTCCGGGCGGATGCTCAACGCCTGGCCGGCCGGGACGGGCCGGATCCTCGTGCTCGGGCACGTGGGCCGGCGCAGCGGTCTGCTCCGGCGCACGCCGCTCAACTACGCGCCGGTCGGCCCGGACCTGTTCTGCGTCGCGGGGTTCGGCGAGGGCAGCGACTGGTACCGCAACGTCCTCGCGCACCCGGACCTGCAGGTCTGGCTGCCCGGCGACCCGCTGAGCGGCGACGGGACCGCCGGCCGCGCCGAGCCGGCGGACGACGACCCCGACCGGACGGCGCTCGTGCGGCAGGTGCTCGCCGCGAGCGGGTTCGCCGCGCACCTGGCCGGTCTGCACGTGCGCCGGCTCGACGACGCGGCGCTCGCCCGGCGCACCACCGGCTACCGGCTCGTCCGGATCCGGCCGGTGCGCTGAGCCGGGCGTGCCGCTCCTGCGCACCGTGCCGCCCCGGCGCCTGGACACCTGGGCACCTGGCCACCTGCGTATCCTCGCCGCGTGTTCACCGACATCGCGCGCGTCGTCCGCGCCGCCGCCCTGCCCGACGCCGACCTCGAGACCGACCCGCTGGACCCCGGGAAGGTCGTGTCCGGTGCGCCGGAGGTGCGGGTGCTCGGGCTGCACGACGGTGACGGGGTCGCGGTCGGGGTCTGGCAGCACTCGGCGGGCGTGAGCCGGGACGTCGAGGCGGACGAGATCTTCGTCGTCCTCTCGGGGCGGGCGACGGTCGAGGTCGAGGGTGGCCCGACGCTCGAGATCGGTCCGGGTGACGTCGGGCTGCTGCCCGCCGGGGCCCGGACGACCTGGACGGTGCACGAGACGCTGCGCAAGGTCTACGTCGTCGCCTGAACCTGTTCCTGCGCGCCGATGAGCGCGCGGGGCGGCCGTGGTCAGAACCGGCAGGCCCCGCCGACGGGGCCTGCTGACAGGGAGGAACACCATGACCGCGCACGGGCTGGGTGTCGAGGGCAGGCCGGCGATGACCCGCCGGGTCGACGAGCGGTTCGGGGAGCCGGACGCACCGGGCACCGTGTGGCCGGATGCCGAGCGGATCCTCGTCGAGGCGCAGATGTACTGGCTGACGACCGTGCGACGTGACGGCCGCCCGCACGTCACCCCGCTCGTCGGCCTGTGGGACCGCGGGGCGTTCGTCTTCTGCACCGGCCGCGACGAGCAGAAGGCGGTCAACCTGCGTGCCAACGGGGCCGTCGCCGTGACGACGGGCGTGAACCGCTGGGCGCCGGGCACGGACGTCGTCGTCGAAGGGGTCGTCGAGCGCGTTCTCGACCGGGAGACGCTGCTGCGGCTGTCGGACGGGTACTTCCTCAAGTACGGCGACGCGTGGCTCTTCGAGGTCGACGCCGACGGTTTCGGGGGTGCGGTCGCGGGGGCGGACGGCGGCGCAACCGGCGGCCCTGCCGGCGGCCCGGACGGCGGCTTAGGGGCCGGCGCCGACGGCGGCGACCGGGGGATCGCGGACCATGCGGACGTGTTCCGGGTGCGCCCCGCGAAGGTGCTCGCGTTCTCCCGCTTCCCGCACTCGCAGACGGCGTTCCGGCCGGGCTGACGGGCGCGACGCGTCAGGCCCGCAGGGTCCCGAGGGTCCGGGAGGTCCGGAGGGTCTGGAGGTCGTCGAGGAAGCACGGGTAGGTCTTCGCGACGCAGCCGGGGTCGGCGAGCCCGATGCCGGGGTGACGCAGCCCGAGCAGGGCGAGACTCATCGCCATCCGGTGGTCCTCGTAGGTGCGGAAGACCGTGGGGCGGGGCACGCCGGGGACCACGGTGAAGCCGTCGTCGTGCTCGACGGCGTCGATCCCGGCGCGCCTCAGCTCCGTGACGACGGCACGGATCCGGTCGGTCTCCTTGCCCCGGACGAAGCCGATGCCCCGGACCCTCGTCGGGCCGTCGGCGCCGACCGCCACGGCGGCCAGGGTCTGCGCGGTGTCGGACACGTGGCGCATGTCGGCGTCGATGCCGCGCAGCCGTGCGGGCCCGATGACCGTCGTCCGGTCGGTACCGCGCTCGACCGTCGCACCCATCCGCTCGAGCAGGTCGACGAACGCGAGGTCGCCCTGGGCGCTGCCGTGACCGAGCCCGGCGACGGTGACCCGCCCGCCGGTCATCGCGGCCGCCCCGAAGACGTACGACGCGGACGACGCGTCGGGTTCGACGGTGAGGTCGGTGGCCCGGTAGCCGCCCGGTGCGACGGCGAGCCCGTCGGCGGCGACGCCGAAGGCGGCCATCACGTCGCGCGTGATGTCGAGGTAGGGCTGCGAGACGAGCTGCGTCGTCAGCGTCAGGCTCAGCCCGTCGGGCATGAGAGGCCCGGCGAGGAGGAGCCCGGAGAGGAACTGGCTCGACACGTCGCCGGAGATGTCGGCGTGCCCGCCGCGGGCGGGGCCGACCACCCGCACCGGGAGGAACCCGGGCCGGCGCAGCTCCTCGATCGTCGCGCCGAGCTGCCGCAGCGCGGCGAGCTGCGGCCCGAACGGACGTGCCCGCAGCTGCTCGGTCCCGTCGACGAGCGTCGTCCCGGCACGCAGAGCGGCCGCCGGGAGCACGAGCCGGGACGTCGTCCCGGACTGCCGTGCGAACACCGTGACCGCGTCGGTGCGAGCGAGGTCGGCGCCGGTGACGGTGATCGTCACGCTGCTGGGCCCGGACCCGTCCGCCTCGACGGTGACCGCCGCCCCGAACG
>JACRAB010000552.1 GCA_016213575.1 Actinomycetota bacterium | reverse complement strand
GGCGGACGCCCCCGGCAGCTACGTCGGCCGGGCGCGCGACAAGGCCGGCAACGGCCGCGCGACGACGGCGCCGCTCGTCGTCGGCGTACGCACCGCAGCACGCAGAAGGGGTCCGGCCCGGTGGGACGGACCCCTTCTGCGTGCGACCGGCCGGCTACGGCTGGACCCCGCCGCCCGGCCGGTGGTCGCCGCCGCGGGCCTGCGAGACGGCGTGCGGCAGGATCGGCGTGAGCACCGCGATGCCGTCCTTGCAGCCGCCCGGTGACCCGGGCAGGTTGACGACGAGCGTCCGGCCGGCCAGGCCCGCGATCCCGCGGGAGAGCGCCGCCGTCGGGACGCCGTGCGCGAGGCCGTACGCGCGGATCGCCTCGGCGATGCCGGGGACCTCGCGCTCGACGACGCCGCGCGTCACCTCGGGCGTGAGGTCGCCGGGGGTGAGCCCGGTGCCGCCGGTCGTGAGGACGACGTCGTACCCGGCCTCGACGGCGGCCCGCAGCGCCGCCGCGACGGGCTCGCCGTCCGGGACGACCTGCGGCCCGTCGACGTCGAACCCCATGGCGCGCAGGCCGTCGACGAGCACCGGCCCGCCGCGGTCGCTGTAGACCCCGGCCGCGGCCCGGTTCGACGCGGTGACGACGAGCGCCCGCCCCGCGGTGCCCGGCGCGGGCCCGGCGGCGGCCGGCTCAGTCACGGGTCCAGTCCCCCGACCGGCCGCCGGACTTCGCGGTGACCCGCACGTCCGTGATCGTCGTCAGCTTGTCGACCGCCTTGACCATGTCGACGAGCGCGAGCGCCGCGACGCTCACGCAGGTGAGCGCCTCCATCTCGATCCCGGTGCGGTCCGCGGTGCGGACCGTCGCGGTGATCTCGACGCCGGTGTCGACGACGTCCACGTCGACGACGACGCCGTGGACGGCGATCGGGTGCGCGAGCGGGATGAGGTCCGGCGTCCGCTTGGCCGCCTGGATGCCGGCGATCCGGGCCACCGCGAGCGCGTCGCCCTTGGGCACGCCGTCCCCGCGCAGCAGCCGGACGACCTCGGGCGAGCAGAGCACCCGCCCCTTCGCCGTCGCCTCCCGCGCCGTGACGGCCTTCGCGGAGACGTCGACCATCCGGGCCCGGCCGCGGGCGTCGACGTGCGTCAGGCCGTCGGCCGGCGCGTCCGGCCCGGCCGGCGCGCCGGTCACCGGCGCGGCCCGTCGAGGAGCATGCACGTGAGCTCGTCGCCCGGCTGCACCTGCGTGACGTCCGCGGCGACGACGGCGAGGCACTCGGCCTCGGCGAGGTCGGCGACGAGGTGCGAGCCCTGGCCGCCGACCGGGGTCACGACGGGTGCGTCCGCGGCGAGCGGGCGGGTCAGCCGGGCACGGACGAACTGCTTCTTGCCGGCGGGGGACGACCACGCGACGCCGGCCCGCGCGGTGACGGTCGGCCGGTGCAGGTCGGTCTCGCCGAGGAGCCGGCGGATCACGGGCCGCACGAAGACCTCGAAGGAGACCATCGAGCTCACCGGGTTGCCGGGCAGCGTGAAGATCGGGACGCCGTCCGCCCCGACGTGCCCGAAGCCCTGCGGCATCCCGGGCTGCATCGCGACCTTCTCGAAGACGACGCCGCCGACCCGGGAGAGCACCTCCTTGACCGTGTCGTAGGCGCCCGCGCTGACCCCGCCGGTCGTGACGATGAGGTCGGCCCCGGCGAGCTCGGCCTCGAGCGCCGCCATGAAGGAGTCCGCGTCGTCCGCGACGAGCCCGACGTGCCGGGCGTCGGCCCCGAGCTCGCTCGCAGCGGCGGCGATCGCGTAGCCGTTGGAGTCGTGGATCTGCCCGGGGCCGAGCGGCTGCCCGGGCGGCACGAGCTCGCTGCCGGTCGACAGGACGGCGACCCGCGGCCTCGGGTGGACGCGCACGGTCGCCCGGCCGACGGCCGCGAGCAGGCCGATCTGGCGGGGGCCGATCCGGACGCCCCGGCGCAGCACGACCTCGCCGCGGGCGACGTCCTCCCCCGCCGGTCGCAGGTAGGCGCCCTCGGCCGGGGCCTGGGTGATCTCGACGGTCTGCGTGCCGCGGTCGGTCCACTCGACGGGGACGACGGCCTCGGTGCCGGCCGGCAGCGGCGCACCGGTCATGATCCGGATCGCCGTCCCGGGCGCGAGCTCGAGCTGCGCCGCGCTGCCCGCCGGGACGTCACCGGTCACCGGCAGCCGGACCGGGTGCCCGGGCGCCGCGGAGGCGACGTCGGGCACCCGGACGGCGTACCCGTCCATGGCGCTGTTGTCGAAGGACGGCAGGTCGACGGCCGCGACGACGTCCTCGTCGAGGAGGCAGCCGAGCGCCTCCACGAGCGGGACGTCGGTGGCCGGCAGCACCGTCACTGCGGCCAGGCACTCGGCCAGATGCTCCTCGACAGGTTTCACGCCCCGATCGTGCCCTAGGCCGGGGCCCCTGTGCCGTTCGACACCGGGATCGACGAGGTCGGGGGCGTCGTCGCCGCGTCGCCGGGGCCCATCCCGGCGACGTACGTGCGCAGCCAGGACCGCAGCTCCGGGCCGAGGTCCTGGCGCTCGCACGCGAGCTGGACGACGGCCTTGAGGTAGTCGAGCCGGTCGCCGGTGTCGTAGCGGCGGCCGCGGAAGACGACCCCGTAGACGCCGGCCCCCTCGCCGTCCGCCTGCGCGAGGGTCTGGAGCGCGTCGGTGAGCTGGATCTCGCCGCCACGGCCGGGCGCGGTCTTGCGCAGGACGTCGAAGACGCGGCTGTGCAGGACGTACCGGCCGATGACCGCGAGGTTGCTCGGCGCCTCGGCGGGGTCGGGCTTCTCCACCATGCCGGTGATCCGGACGACGTCCTGCTCGCCGGTCTCCTCGACGGCGGCGCAGCCGTACAGGTGGACCATCTCCTGCGGCACCTCCATGAGCGCGACGACGCTCGCCTGGGTGCGGCGCTGGACCTGGATCATCCGGCCGAGCAGCGGGTCGCGCTCGTCGATGAGGTCGTCGCCGAGCAGGACCGCGAACGGCTCCTTGCCGACGTGGTGGGCGGCGCAGAGCACGGCGTGGCCGAGGCCCTTCGGGTCGCCCTGGCGCGTGTAGTGCATGTCCGCGAGGACGTTCGACTTCTGCACGCGCGCCAGCCGGAAGGAGTCGCCCTTGGCCTGGAGGGCCTCCTCGAGCTCCCACGCCCGGTCGAAGTGGTCCTCGAGGGAGCGCTTGTTGCGGCCGGTGATGACGAGGACGTCGGACAGGCCCGCCGAGACGGCCTCCTCGACGACGTACTGGATCGCCGGCTTGTCGACGACCGGGAGCATCTCCTTGGGCGTCGCCTTCGTCGCCGGCAGGAAGCGCGTGCCGAGGCCCGCGGCCGGGATGACCGCCTTGGTGACGACCGGCCCCAGCGTGCGCTCGGGGTCCTTGGACTCGACGACGTGCGCGTCGGTCATGCGGGTCTCCTATCTGGTCGGCGGCCGTCCACCCCGGGCCGCCGGCTGAGCGTGTGTGTCCGCGGCGCCCCGAGGGCCGGCGTACCGGGCCCGGCCGCAGAACCGTAGGGGTCGAGGCTACCGAGGTCGCGGGGCGCCCGTGCGCCGAGCCGTCACGTCGGTCCGTCGGGTCGGGTCGTCACGTGGGCAGGCTCACCGGACCGCCTGCGCTGGTCCAGCGGTCGCGGCCGCCGCGCTTGGCGGTGTAGAGGGCGCCGTCCGCGGCGCGCATGACCTCGGTCGACGTCCGGCCGTGGTCGGGGTAGGCGGCGACACCGGCCGAGACCGTGACCCGCAGGGTGTCCTCGCCCGCCGTGAAGGGGGTCGCCCGGACGATCTCGCAGACCCGCTCGGCGACCCGGGCGGCGCCCGCGGCGTCCGTCTCGGGCAGGACGACGGCGAACTCCTCGCCGCCGTACCGCGCGCCGGTGTCGACCTCGCGCAGGCAGCCCTTGAGCCGCAGGGCGAACTCGCGCAGCACCGCGTCGCCGACGGCGTGCCCGTAGGTGTCGTTGACCTGCTTGAAGTGGTCGAGGTCGAGCATGAGCACCGACAGCGGCCGGCTGAACCGGGTCGCGCGCTCGACCTCGCGGCCCAGCGTCGTCGTGAGCATCCGGAAGTTGCCGGCCCCGGTGAGCGGGTCGGTCACCGACAGCCGGCGGGTCTCCTCGTGCGCCGCGACGTTCGCGATCGCCGTCCCGGCCTGCGCCGCGAGCGAGCGGACGTTGCCGAGGGAGACGTCGTCGAAGACCGGCGCGCCCGGCCGCCGGGCGACCGCGAGCGCCCCGACGATCTCGCCGTCGGCGTCCCCGCCGCGCTGGATCGGTAGCGCGAGCGCCGGACCGGCGGACGTGATCCGCTCGACGAGGACGGGCCGGCCGAGGTGGACCGCCTCGCCCGCGATCCGGGCGAGGTCGTCGAGGGCGTTCGACGCGTGCGGGCCGGCACCGTCGCCGATCGCCGAGATGCCGTTGCCCGACAGCGCGAGCGAGCCGCGGCCGCCGAGCAGGGCGCTGCCGACGACGCAGTCGCTGCCGGCCATCGCGGCCTCGAGCACGGTCCGCAGCAGGCCGTCGAGGTCGTGGGTGCGCCCGAGCGCCTCGCCGAACCGCTCGAAGGTCTCCCGGAGCGCGTCCCGGCTCGACTCCAGCGCCGTGACCTGCTCCTGCATCCGGCCCGCCATGGCGTCGAACGCGGTGGCCATCCGGCCGACCTCGTCGCGCGGGCCGCGGGGCTGCAGCCCGGCCCGGGCGTCGAGGTCGCCGCGGCCGAACCGCTCGGCGGTGTCGGTGAGCACCTCGAGCGGGCGGGTCAGCCGCTGGGCGACGAGCGTCACGAGGGCGGCGGCCGCGACCACGGTCACGAGGACCACCGCGAGGACGACGCCGGGCAGGCCGCGGCCGGGCACCGGCTCGACGGACACGATCTGGTACGGCACCCCCGGGGCGTCGGACTGCACCCGGACCCGGGCTCCCCCGGCGCCGCCACCGAGCCGGCCCTCCGCGACCGCCACGAGGACGGGCGCGAGGTCGTCGTGCGGCACCGTCGAGGAGACGACCGCGGTGCCGCCGCGGCGGTCGACGAGCGCGACCCCGGTGTCGAGGTTGAGGCCGGCCGCGAGTGCGGCGAGCCCCGCGTCGTCGACGGGGGCCAGGACGACGGCCCGGGCGATCTCGGCACCGGAGGCCGGGTCGGTCACGGCGACGGACTCCCCCATCGCGGCCGGCCCGGCCGCGGCGGCCTCGCGG
>JACRAB010000551.1 GCA_016213575.1 Actinomycetota bacterium | reverse complement strand
GGCCGGCCGGCGCCGGCCGGCCGACGGGCCGGCCCGCGGCGGACCCACCCGTGGCGAGCCGGTCCGTGGCGGGGAAGGTGTCGTCGCGCGCTTCGACGCCGATCGCGGGTTCGGCTTCATCACCCCGGACGCCGGGGGCGCCGACCTCTTCGTGCACGTCTCGGTCGTCACGGGCGCCGCGCCGCTGGAGCAGGGCGACCGGGTCCGCTTTGCCGTCCGCCAGAGCGACCGCGGCCCGCAGGCCGACCGCGTCGAGCGCCTCTGAGCGGGGTCGGCGCCCGCCCCCCCGACGGATCATCCCTGGAGGACCGGTGCCGGCTGCCGCGCTCGTCGGTGAGTGCCTCGTCCCCGGTACGGGCTCGGGCGACGTCCTGTTCTCGGACGTGCCGCTGAGCTTCATGGGCGGCGTCGACCCGTTCACCGGCGTCGTCACCGACATCCACCACCCGTTGCACGGCGCGTGCGTGTCCGGCCGGGTCCTGGCGATCCCGAGCGGGCGGGGGTCGTGCTCGGGCAGCGGCGTCATCGTCGAGATGCTCGTGCACGGTTCGGCGCCGGCGGCCCTCGTGTTCTCCCACCACGAGTCGATCCTCACCCTCGGTGTCGTCATCGCGCGCGAGCTGTTCGGGCCCGGCATCCCCGTGCTGCGCCTGGCGGGCGAGGACTTCGCCGCACTGCGCGGGACGGCGTCCGCGGCCGTGACGAACGGCGTCGTCCACGCGGTCGGCGCCGTCCCGCCGTCCGCACCGGACAGCGTGCCGCCCATCGCGATCCCGCTCACCGCGGACGACGAGCGGATGCTCGCCGGGGAGTACGGCGAGGGCGCCCGGACGGCGATGCGCATCGTGCTGGAGGCCGCTCGGCTCGAGGGGGCGACCGACCTCCTCGACGTCGAGCTGGGCCACATCGACGGCTGCTTCTACCAGGGCCCGGCCAGCCTGGCCCTCGCCCAGCGGCTGGCCGCGACGGGGAGCACCGTCCGCGTCCCGACGACGATGAACGCGCTGCTCGTCGACCGGCGGCGCTGGCGCGACCTCGGGGTCAGCCCTGACGTCGGCGAGCCCTCGGACCTCATGGCGGACGCCCTGGTGACCCTCGGCGTGCAGCCCTCGTACACCTGCGCGCCGTACCTGCTCGCCACCCGGCCGCGGTTCGCCCAGCAGATCGTGTGGGCCGAGTCCAACGCGGTTGTCTACGCCAACTCGGTCCTCGGCGCCCGCACGATGAAGTACCCCGACTACCTCGACCTCCTCGTCGCCCTGACCGGCCGGGCACCGGCGACGAGCACGCACCTGCCGCTCGCGCGGCGCGCGACGGTCCGGGTCGACGTGGACGTCCCAGGCGGCCTGCTGGACGACGCGCTGTGGCCCACGCTCGGCTACCTCGTCGGCTCCGTGGCGCCCCACGACATCCCCGTCCTCACCGGGCTGCAGGACGCCGCCCCCACCGACGACGACCTCAAGGCCTTCGGCGCCGCGTTCGCCACGACGTCCGCCGCGCCGATGTTCCACGTCGTCGGCGTCACCCCCGAGGCGGGCAGCGTCGAGGAGGCCACGGCCGGCGCCGCCGTCCCCGTCGTCACCGTGGACCGGGCCGGCCTGACCCGCACCTGGGCGGAGCTGAACTCCGCGACCGCCGAGCGCGTCGACCTGGTCTCCCTGGGCAACCCGCACTTCTCGCTGACCGAGTGCGGCACGCTCGCGGACCTGTGCGACGGACGTCGCGCCGCCGACGGCGTCCGGCTCGTCGTCACGTGCGGCCGGGACGTCTTCGAGCAGGCGACGGCGGCCGGCCACGTCGCCAGGGTCGAGGGGTTCGGCGGCACCTTCCTCAACGACACCTGCTGGTGCTTCCTCACGGCGCCCGTCGTCCCCGACAGCGACGCCGCGATCGTCACGAGCTCGGGCAAGTACGCCCACTACGGCCCGGCCGCCGTGGGGCGCGGGCTCTACCTGCGCAGCCTGCGCGACTGCGTCGAGACCGCCGCGACCGGCCGGATCGCGGCGCCGACGTCGCCGTGGCTCCAGGGCTGACCAGCCGACGTCGAGACCCGACCGCGGCGACCACGGTGCCGGGAGTCTCCAGGCCCGGGCCGGGTCACGTGGGCAGCCCGAGCAGGGCACTGATCTCCGGGGGCAACGGCTCGAGCGTCTCGACGTACTCACCGGCATCACACTCGTACTCCGGGTACGAACCCCGCAGCCCGCGCAGCCTGGCCAACGGCGCCAACGCGGCGAACAGGGTCCGCTGGACCACCCGCGGCGGCGAGGTGAACCGGATGACGTCGTCGAACTCGCGGGCGAGCAACGCGGCCTGCAGAAGGCCGGGTCGTCCGGTGGCGTCGGTGCGGCCGTCGGTCGCGAGCCCGAAGAGGTTACGGATCATGGCCTCGAACCGCCCGCCCGGGTCGACCTCCACCACGACCCAGGCCGTGTCGTCACCGGCGTTCCACCAGTCGTGCGGGGTACCCGGGGGGACGACGACGCGGGTGCCCGCCGTGGCGAGACGCTCGGCCCCGTCCACGCGGAGCCCCAGGGTTCCCCGGACCACGGTGAAGGCCTCCGTGCTCGCCGGGTGGACGTGCTCACCGACGACGGCTGCCCCCGGGCGCGCGTACAGGTCGGCGACCAGGCCGGGACGGGCCGGTCCGGGCGCCTGCCTGACGATGCCGCGCTCGCCGGTGACGGGGTTCTCGATGACGGGATGTCTCATGGCTGTTGCTCCTCGGTGGTCGTGGTGTCGCGTCGTGGTGTCGCGCCGTCGTGTCGCGTCGTCGTGCTGATCGGGTGGTGCGGACGGCGTCACGCCGCGCTGCCGGCGCCGTCTGTCGCCTCGTGGTCCAGGAAGGCTGCCGCCGCCTGCTGCACGAGACCGGCGGACGGCGACGTGGACCACGCGGCGACGGGTACGCCGTCCGGACGCAGGAGCACCGCTCCGCGCGGCCCCAGCCCCAGCGAGCGGGCGTTCAGGACGGAGACCCCGGTGACGGAGACCGGGGCCGCCGGGGCAGGGCGGCCGAGGGCCTGACGCCAGGCCGGCGGGTCCGCGGTCAGCAGGGTGAACCCGTCGTCGAGCAGGTCGAGCGTGGACACCCCCGGCGCCACCCACAGGTGCTTGATCCGCCCGGCGAGGTCGACGGGAACCTCCAGCGGCGCTGCCCGCGGGGCGCCGGACAGGTCCACGGAGCGTTCCAGGTTGTGCCGGACAGCTGGCCGCCGCTCGGGCTCGTAGCTGCTCAGCAGCGACCGCCCGGCCCGCCCGCGCAGGACCCAGCCGAGCTTCCACCCCAGGTCGTACCCGTCGGCCAGCGCGATGTTCAGCCCGGTCCCGCCGCGCGGGGTGACCCGGTGGGCGGCGTCGCCCGCCAGATGGACCCGCCCGTGAGAGAAGCGCTCGGCGATCTCGCCCCGCGAGCTGAACCGGTCGTGCCGGGTGATGCGCGGGTCGAGTCCCGGCACGTCGACGGCACGCAGCAGCCGGCGACGCAGGTCCGCCACGGTCGGGTGGTCGGCGAGGTCGCCGCCCGGCTGCACGGTGACCGCGAAGATCCACCGGTCGCCCAGACCGGCGGGCAGCAGGACGCCCTCGGCGGCCGGGGCGGTGATCGCGTACAGCAGGTGCCGGTGCTCGCCGAGCACGTCCCACAGCGGCGCGCGGAACTCGATGCGCGCACCGGCGACGGTCGCTCCCGAGCTGCTGACGGGGATGCCCAGGGCCGACCGGACCGTGCTGCGAGCGCCGTCGGCGCCGATCAGGTGGGCCGCACGAACAGTGCGTCGCTGCGCCCCGTGGTCCTGGAGCGTGAGCCGGACACCGGAGGCGACGGGCTCCACCCCGACCACCTCGACCCCTCGCTCGAGCCTGGCTGGCAGAGCGGCCAGCTCCGCGAGCAGCACCGCCTCGAGGTGGTCCTGGGCCACGCACGCCGCCCTGGTCGGGCTGAGCACCGCGCTCTGCTGCGCGCTCGGGTAGCCGACGTCGACGGTGGTCCCCTCGGCGACGCGCGCCACCGTGGTGGTCTCCCGCATCGTCATCTCGACGTCGTCGGCGCCGGCGAGGACGCGGTCCGCGAGACCCCAGCCGCGCAGCAGCTCCATCGAGCGCAGGCTCAGCACCGTGGCGCGCGGGAGCGGCGACGTCCCGACCCTGCGCTCCAGGACCAGGACCTCGATCCCGACCCGGGCGAGGGTGATCGCGGCAGCCAGGCCGGCGGGCCCGGCGCCGACGATCACGACGCGATGCTCGTTCATCGGATCCCCCATTTGATCAGACACTATGTATTGATGAGACAGACTGTAGTTCATCGGACGAAATGTCAACCAATATGGGACGCTGGGTCCATGGGCACGCGGAAGTACGACCAGCGGCTGCGCGCAGAGGCCGCGCTGCAGACCCGGAGGCGGATCCTCGACGCCGTGGAGGAGCGGCTGCGCACCGCGCCCGCCGAGCCGCTCGCCCTGGACAAGGTGGCCGAGATCGCAGGCGTGGCCCGCTCGACGATCTACACCGTCTTCGGCTCGCGCCAGGGCCTGTTCGACGCCTTCACCGACGAGCTGTGGCAGCGCAACGGCCTCGGCGATCTCACCGCCGCGGTCCGGGCGCCGGACGCCCGCGCGCACCTGCGCGACGGCATCCGCGCGGCCTGCCGGATGTTCGCGGGCGATCTCCCCGTCTACCGCGTGCTCTTCTCCATGGCGCGGCTGGACCCGGACTCCGTGGGCGGGGCCGTCGCCGTCAAGGAACGGGACCGGAGCGGCGGGATGACCCATCTCGCCCGGCGGCTCGACGACCAGGGCGCCCTGCGACCGGGGCTGAGCGTCGACCACGCGGCCGACATCCTGTGGGTGCTGTGCAGCTTCGAGGCCTTCGACCTCCTGCACACCGGGCGCGGCCTGGGCGTGGACGAGGCGGCGGCATCCCTCGCCGACACCGCCGAGCGGGCCCTGTGCCGCTGAGGGTCAGGGTCCAGCAGGTCCGGCGCACGGACGACGGGCCGCCGATCCGGACGCGCGTCGTCCGGTAGCCGCTCTACGGTGCATCCATGGGGACCCAGCCGAAGACCGACGCGACGTTGGAGGTCAGGCCGCTGACCGCCGAGACCTGGCCGGCGTTCGACGCCCTCGTGCAGCGCCACAACGGGATCTTCGGCGGCTGCTGGTGCATCTGGTTCCATCCCGACGGCCCCGAGCGCGGGCAGGGCGCCGAGGCCAACCGGGCCCTGAAGAAGGGGTACGTCGAGGCCGGCGCGGCCCACGCGGCCCTCGTCATGGACGGCGACGAGGCCGTGGCGTGGGCGGAGTACGGCACCCCGGCCGAGCTGCCCACCATCCACCATCGCAAGCAGTACGACGCCGAGAAGGACCGCGACCCCGACTACCGGATCACCTGCGTCTTCGTCGACCGCAGGTACCGCCGCCAGGGCGTCACCGAGATCGCGATCCGCGGCGCCCTCGACCTCGTCGCGCAGGCCGGCGGCGGCCTGGTCGAGGCCTACCCGCACGACCTGACGCATCAGACGAAGAAGCTGTCGTCGTCCTTCCTCTACAACGGCACCCGAAGCCTCTACGAACGGCTCGGCTTCACGTACGTCCGGCCCAAGGGGCTGAAGAACTGCGTGATGTCGATCGAGGTGCCTGCGCGGCCCTGACGCGGTCGCGGCGCGGTCCGGCCGGGTCCGACGTAGGGTCCCCGGCCATGGACATGCTGACGCGTGACGAGATCGCCGCGGCCCGGCTGACCGACTGGCGCAAGCTGGCGCAGGGACTGCACGCCCGCTACCTGGTCGCCGACTTCGCCGCCGGCGCGCGGTTCGTCACCGCGGTGGGTGACGCGGGCGACGCGACGGGGCACCACCCGAGCGCGTCGCTCGGTACCGGTCACGTCGACCTGAAGCTCGTGACCGCCGACGCCGTGTACCGCGACGACGAGGGCACCGAGCACCTCGTCGAGTGGGTGACCGAGCAGGACGTCGACCTCGCCCGGCGGATCAGCGAGATCGCCGCCGACCACGGGCTCGACGCCGACCCGGCTGCGGTGAGCGTCGTGGAGCTGGGCCTCGACACGGCGCGCTCCGCGACCGTCGCCCCGGTCTGGGCGGCCCTGCTGACCGGCCACCCCGGCTCCCAGGGGCACGGCTCCCCCGGCGACGAGATCCGGGACGCCACCGGACGGGTGCCGAACCTGTGGTTCGGGGACGGCGACGAGCACGGGTCCCCGGGTCAGCGGTTCCACGTCGAGGTGTACGTGGCGCCCGAGGTCGCCGAGCGACGCATCGCCGCCGTCGTGGCTGCGGGCGGGACCGTCGTCGACGACACCGAGGCACCGTCGCTGACCGTCGTCGCCGACCAGGACGGCAACAGGGGCGTCCTGTGCGTCGCCCAGGCGGCCGCGAAGGGCTGAAGCGCTCACGCTCGTGGTCGTGCTCGGGTCATGATCGCTCAATCCGGTGGATGCGCCGCAGGGCTGCGTGCGATGCTGCCGCCTGGGTCGCTAGCTCAACTGGCAGAGCATTCGACTGGTCAGCGCGTCCGCTCTCCGCTTCGTGCGGGCATGGGTGCGCTTCCTTCTCCCTTTCTGGATCGAAGGGTTCGGGGTTCGAGTCCCCGGCGGCCCACACAGTCGCACCGGAGGACACGTGCTGGACAGGCAGATCATCCAGAGGACCCTGCGCGTGCCGGCGAGCGAGGGCCCGGCCGGGGACGGCGCTCCTGTGGCCCGGCAGCTGGACGCAGCGCTGCTCGACGTCGGGTTCTCGGCGTCCCGGGAGTTCCTGGACCACCTCGGCGGGCTGGAGCCCGGGCCGGCGATGGACCTCGCGGTGACGGTCGTGTCCGCCGTGCGCGAGCTCGTGGGCGACCACGTCCGGCACAACGCCTACTTCATCGGCTTCCCCCACGACGTGCCGGACACGGTCGAGTTCTGGCTGGAGCGGCTGCGGGCGGCGGTCCTGGCCGGCGGTGGTACCGCGACCGACGCCCAGCTGCGCACCGCGCTCGCCGCCGGGGGGATCGACCTGCTCGACCTGCCGGCGTACGGCGCCTACCAGCACACGTACGACGAGCTGCTGGCCGCGCACGACGCGCTCGTCACGACGGCGGGCGACCGGGTGACCCTGCTGCATCTCGGAGACCCGCTCGAGGTGGAGGCCTCGCGGCTCTACCTGGCCCTGGCCGGGAGCACGACGCCGCTCGGCGAGCCGGACCTCGCACTGCTCGGCGAGCTGGCCGTGGCGTGCCTGGACGGCCCGCAGCCGGACCAGGTCCCGGTGCGGGAGAACCGCGCCGTGCTCAACGGGATCCGCCTGGTCCTCGACCGGCCGCTGGTCGCCACGGACACCACGACGGACGTGCTCCGCGTCGCCTGCCAGGTCTCCGGCGGTGACGTCTCGCTCGCGACCCCGACCCGGTTCCGCGGCTTCCGGCGCGCGGAGCGGCGGATCCTGCTGGCCGCGCTCGACGAGGTGGTCGGAGCATCCCCGGGCAAGCTCGCGGACGTCGCCCGGCACGCGGAGCGCTGGAAGCGCCTCGGGGAACGGTTGCACCCGCACGAGTACGGCCGGTGGCCGCACGCCCAGCAGGTGTTCGCCGTCGCACGCGGCGAGCGCCGGGTCCCCGGTCTCGCCGGTCGCGCGGAGACGGCCGTCCGCAGCGGTGCCGTCGGGCAGGCGGCCTCGGTGCTGTCGGCGGCACCGGGCCTGCTCCTGAGGTCCGCCGACCGGCTGCTGCGACTGGCCTCGCGGGCAGAGCGCGCCGAGGTGGTCGACGCCGTCACCGGTGCGCTCGGCTCGGCGTCCGGCCGGGTGCTGCTCGGCCTGCGCGAGCACGTCGACAACCGGCTGCTGCCCGCACCCGCCCGGGTGTACGTGGGCCGGTCGCGGCGGGCGTGGGTGGAACCGGACCGGCGCCCGGCGCTGCCGGCCGACCTGGTGGCCGACCTGTCCGCCCGGCTCGATGCCGAGATCGCCGCCAGGCTGGCGCCCTCGTCGCGACCGCTGCTCGTGGACCCGGACGTGCTCGACGTCGCGCTCCCGTTGTCCGGCAAGGCCTCAGGGGCCGGCTTCGGAGTGCTCCCCCGCGGTTCGCGGGCCATCGTGCGCGGCGACGTCCTATGCTTCTTCATGTACTGGCGCCAGACGAGTCGCCGCACCGACTACGACCTGTCGGTGCTGCTCCTCGACGAGCAGTTCCACGCCGCCGGACAGGTGTCCTGGACGAACTACCGGCACGACGGCGTCGTGCACTCCGGCGACATCACCTCGGCCCCCGACGGCGCGACCGAGTTCATCGACGTACCGCTCGACCTCGTGGCACGCGTCGTCGTCCCTCAGGTCAACATCTACGCCGGCGAGTCGTTCGAGGACGTCGCCGAGTCGTTGTTCGGCTACCAGACCCGGACGCGGGACCAGGGCGGGCCACCGTTCGACGCCCGCACCGTCCGGATGACCTCGCAGCTGCGCGGCGCGGGCCGGGTCGCGCTGCCGATGGCGTTCGTCAACGGCGAGAACGGCTGGCAGGCCGTGTGGCTGCACCTGTACCCGAAGGGGCGCCCGTCCTTCAACCGGGTCGAGGACAGCACCGTCACCACGGCGGAGCAGGTCCGTGCCCTGGTCGAGCGGCGCTACCTGACGCTGGCCTACCTCGTCGACCGGTGGCGGCCGACGACCGAGGTGCTGACCTGGAACGGCGAGGTGCCGGACGAACCGGTCACCTACATCGGCATCCAGGCGCCCGAGAACCTGCCGACCGGGTCGGAGACCTTCACGCTGCCCAGGCTCGGCGAGCTCATCCCCGAGTAGCCGCCGTCCTCCACGACACCGCATCCGTGCGCGTGGTCCCCGACCGGTCCGCGACCTGCATCGCCGAGCGTCCTGCAGCAGGATGCCGGAACGCCGACGGGGATCAGCGACGCACGGTCCACAGCGTCGTCTCGCCCGGCAGCAGATGGCCGTCGAGCGGCCCGCTGCTGAGGATGACCCGGCCCTCGGGCAGCGGCCGGGGGTCCGCGGAGAAGTTGACGACGACCTGCCAGCCGTTGCGTCGGCCGAAGTGCAGGACCTGCGGGTCGTCGGTGTCGAGCCAGTCGACGCCGGTGTCGTCGGCGTTGAGCGCCCGCCGGAGCATGAGGGCCTGCCGGTAAAGCGTCAGCGAGCTCTCCGGGTCGTCCGCCTCGGACTCGACGGAGTAGTCGGCGAACCAGGCCGGCTGGGGCAGCCAGGCGCCGGCCGGGCCGAACCCGAACGACGGTCCGCTGCGGGTCCACGGGAGCGGGACCCGGCACCCGTCACGCCCTTTGAGCGTGCGGCCGGACCGCTCCCACACCGGGTCGCGGAGCTGGTCCTCGGTCAGGTCCGCCACCTCGAGCAGCCCCAGCTCCTCCCCCTGGTAGAGGTAGGCCGATCCCGGCAGCGCGAGCATCATGAGGGTGGCGGCGCGGCCCCGCCGGCGCGCGGTGCCGGGGTCGAGCACAGGCCGTGTCCCGTGGCTCGAGAGCCAGGCGTCGGGGGTCACCCCGGCCGGGAGCGCGTACCGGGACGGGTGCCGGGGGACGTCGTGGCTGGACAGCACCCAGGTCAGCCCGCCGCCGACGCCCTGGTGGTCCTCGAGGGAGCGCCGGATGACGTCCTGGAACGCGTCACGGCCCCACTCGGCCTTGAGGAGCGAGAAGTCGAAGACCTGCCCGAGCTCGGACGGCCTGGCGTACAGGTACGTCCGGCTGGTCGTCGGGTGCCAGGTCTCGGCGACGGCCATCTTCGGCGGGTCGTAGCTGTCGAAGACGGCCCGCCACGACCGGTAGATCTCGTGGACCTCCTCCCGGTCGTACAGCGGGTCGGAGCCGTCGAGCGGGAGGTTGCGGTCCAGGTCGGGCTGGCTGCGCAGCGGGCTCGACAGGTCCTTGGCCAGCGAGTGCGCGACGTCGACCCGGAAACCGTCGACGTCCAGGTCCGCCCAGAACCGCAGGGTGTCGAGGAAGTACTGCCGGATCTCGGGGTTGTCCCAGTTGAGGTCGGGCTGCTCGCGGGCGAAGAGGTGGCAGTACCACTGACCGTCCGGGACGCGTTCCCAGGCGGGGCCGCCGAAGTGCGAGGCCCAGTCGGCCGGTGGCTCGGCGCCGTCCGGGCCGGCGCCGACACGGAAGATGTAGCGGTCGCGCTCGGGTGACCCGGGCCCGGCGGCGAGCGCCTCGCGGAACCACGGGTGCTGGTCCGACGTGTGGTTGGGCACTACGTCAATGATGACCTTGAGCCGGTGGGCGTGGGCTTCCTTGGTGAGCGCGACGAAGTCGTCCAGGGTGCCGAGCCGGGGGTCGACGGCGCGGTGGTCGGTGATGTCGTAGCCGCCGTCCGCGAGCGGCGACGGGTAGAACGGGCTCAGCCAGATGGCGTCGACCCCGAGGTCGGCGAGGTACCCGAGGCGGCTGCGGACACCTGCGAGGTCACCGATGCCGTCACCGTCGGAGTCGGCGAAGCTGCGGGGGTAGACCTGATAGACGACCGCCGTCCGCCACCAGGCGGGGTCGGCGGCGACGATGTGGGGTTCGGGCACGGGGCACCTCGGCTTCGGACGGTCGGACCGGGACGTGGTTCGGTCTGCCACCGGCGCGGACCGGTGCGCCGGTGGCAGACCTGCCTCTGTTACCCCTTGACGGCGCCGGCGAGCATGGCGCGCACGAAGTAGCGCTGGAACACGACGAACACGAAGATCGTCGGCGCCATGATCATGAGAGCGCCCGCGTTGAGCAGGACGACGTCCGTCGAGTGCGCGCCGACGAAGCCCTGCAGGGCGCCGGCCATGGTGCGCTTGTCGGGGTCGTCGATGAGCACGATGGCCAGCAGGAACTGGTTCCAGGTGCTGAGGAACATGAGGACGCCGAGCGAGGCGAGCGCCGGGACGGCGAGCGGGAGCTGGATGTGCCGGAACGCCGTCCAGCTCCCGGCCCCGTCGATCATCGAGGCCTCGGTGATGTCCGCGGGCACGGACTGGAAGTGGGTGCGCATCCAGTAGACCGCGAACGGCATGTTGAGCCCGATGAGCGGGAGGATGAGCCCGAGGCGGCTGTTCAGCAGACCGAGCGACTGCATCTGGTAGTAGAGCGGGACGACGACGATCTCGAACGGGAGCGTCAGGCCGAAGACCAGCAGCAGGTAGAAGACGCCGCCGAACGGGATCCGCAGCTGGGCGATGGCGTACGCGGCCATCGCCGAGATGAGGACGGCGACCGGCACGACGCCGAGCACGAGGATCACGCTCGACTGCAGCAGGGTCGTGATGTTGGCGACGTTCCAGGCGTCGACGAAGTTGTGCCACTGGGGGTCGAGCGGGACCGAGATGCCCGCAGGTGCACTGCCCTGCGGTGCGAGCGCGGCGGAGAACATGGACAGCAGCGGGAACACGGAGAACAGCGCTGCGGCCGAGAGCAGGAACGTCTTGGGCGCGGTGTCGCGCAGCCGGGTCAGCATCGGTCAGCGCTCCCGGAAGAGTCGTTGCAGCGGAAGGATGATGGCGAGCACGAGCACGCTGAGCACGACGGCCAGCGCGGAGGACTGCCCGACCCGGTTCTCCGTGAACGCGAGCTGGTACACCTGCACGCCCGGGACCGTCGTGGAGTAACCCGGGCCGCCCTGGGTGGACATGAAGACGACGTCGAAGCTCGCCAGGGCCGCGATGACCGTGATGGTGATGCAGACGCCGATCTCGCTGCGCAGGCCTGGCAGGGTGATGGCGAAGAACTGCTGGATCCGGTTGGCGCCGTCGATCTGCGCCGCCTCGTAGATGCTGGCGTCGATCTTGCCGATCCCGGCGAGCAGCAGCAGGGTGCACAGGCCGGTCGCGAGCCAGGTGCCGATGACGCCGACCGCTGGCAGCGCCCACGTGAAGTCGCCGAGCCAGGTCCTGGTGAAGGCCCCGAGGCCCAGGGCCGAGAGCAGCTGGTTCACGGCCCCGTCCGGGGAGTACATCCACGTCCAGGCGATCGCCGACGCTGCGCCGGGGATGATCTGCGGCAGGAACATCAGGGTGCGGGCCACGCCCCCCGCGAACTGCGAGCGGATCTCCCGGGTGATCGAGGCGACGACGAGGCCGAGCGTCACCGGCAGGATGCTGAAGAACAGGATGAGGACGAACGAGTGGGCGATCGAGGCGACGAGCTGCGGCTCGGTGAAGACCCGCACGTAGTTCTGCACGCCGGCCGGGGACGCGACACCGATGCCGTCCCAGTCGTAGAAGGAGTACTGGACCGCGGAGAAGACCGGGTAGAGCTCGAAGACGGCATACATGACGAGGGCGGGGAGGGCGAAGAGCCATCCGGCCCACGCGGCACGGCGGCGCGCGGCGGACGCGCCGGCCCCGGCCCGGCGGGAGGGCCGGGCGGGGCGGGCCGCCCCCGCCTGTGCGGCGGGAGCGGCCGTGCCGTCGACGGTGGTCATCGACCCAGTTCGCTTGCGTACTTGGCCTGGATGTTCGCGATGTACTTCTGCGGGTCGGACTTGCCGCCCAGCAGGAGCTGCGTCTCCGGCGTCCAGGCCTGGTTGGAGATGCCGGCCGTCGCGTTCTGGACGAACGGCGTCTGGCCGCCGGCGGCGGACACCTGCTTGAAGGCGGCGACGACGTCGTTCTTCACCGAGCCGGCCGGGATCGTCGGGGCGGCCTGGTCGTCCGTGCCGCTCGGCATGAAGCCGTTGTCGACCACGATCTGCCGGGCCTCGTCGCTGGACAGGAAGTCGAGGAAGAGCGCCGCGGCGTCCTTGTTCTTCGCCTTGGACGGGATGCCGAAGGCGGTCGCTGCGTCCGACATCGCGCCGAGCTGGCCGCCCGCGGTGGCCGGCGGCATGGGGATGAAGCCGACCTTGCCCGGCATCGTCTTGTCGAGGTTCGCGGCGTCCCAGTTGCCCCACGGGAAGAACACGGCCTTGCCGCTGGCGAAGAGCGCGTCCGCACCGTTCGCGTCGAGGCCGTTGACGCCCTCGGGGAAGTAGCCGGCCTTGTTCCAGTCCGCCACCTGCTGGGCGGCCTTGACGGCCTCGGGGGTGTCGATCGTCGCGTCCGGGGCGTTGAAGACCCACGCGGCGACCTTGTCCGGCCCGAGCATCGAGTTGAGCAGCAGCTGGACCGGGAAGGCGCCACCGCCCTCCTTGTTGTGCACGACCATCGGGACGAGCCCGGCGCTCTTCGCCTTGCCCATGAGGGTGGTGAGCTCCTCGACCGAGGCAGGCGGGTTCGTCATGCCGATCTTCGCCGCGTTGGCCTTGTCGTAGTAGAGGCCGGTCATCGTGAAGCCGGTCGGCTTGGCGTAGAGCACCCCGGAGCCGGCGACGCCGTTCTCGGCCCGGAACTGCGACAGCTGCGAGGCCGGCAGCTTGTCCCAGCCGTACGCCGTGGCGTAGGGGTCGAGGTTCGTCAACAGGTTGTTCTTGACGCCGGACGCGACCGAGATGACCCGGATCAGGTCCGGCGGCTCCGCCGCCGCGAGCTGGCGGGGCTGGTTCTGCGTCGTCACGTTGTCAGGGTCGTACGTCGGCTTCACGGTGACGTTCGGGTACTTCTTCGTGAAGGCAGCGATGATCGCGTCGTCGACGGCCTTGAGGCCCTGACCGTCGTAGAGCGTGATGGTCACCGGGGCCGCCGGGGCGCCGGTGCTGACCGTCGCCGGGCCCGTCGCGGTCGACGCGGGTGCAGAGGACGCACCCGGGGCCCCGCACGCCGTGAGCGCGACCGCGGAGGCCACCGCTCCGACGACGAGTGCCGACCGGATCGACCGGGTCGAGTGATGCCGAGACATGTGTCCTCCTGCGCCTTTGAAGGTGTGCGTACTCCTGAGCGATCCTGCATGGAAACGCTTCCACATCGGAAGTGTGGTTATCGGGAGATCTCCTGTCAAGGCACTGCCATTAACTGCCCACGTCACGATTCGATGACGCGGAAGGCCTTCCATCTGGCTAGACTGACCGGGTGAGCCAGCCGACAACGAAGGTCACGCTCGCCGACGTCGCGCGCCTGGCCGGGGTCGGCGTCGGGACCGCCTCGCGAGCCCTGTCCGGCTCGGCCCGGGTCGCGCCCGAGACCCGGGCCAAGGTCCTCGAGGTGGCCGACCGGCTGCACTACGTCGTCTCCCCCGACGCCGCGAGCCTCGCCAGTGGCCGAACCGGTCGGGTCGCACTCGTCGTCCCGCACCTGTCCCGCTGGTTCTTCGGCGAGGTCGCGGAGGGCATCCACGCGGGGCTCCGGGGCGCCGACCTCGACCTGCTGCTCTACCCCGTCGGCGCCGTCCAGGAGCGGGCGGAGTTCTTCGAGCGGCTCCCCGCGCGACGCAAGGTGGACGCCGTCATCGTCGTCGCCTTCCAGGTGCTCGAGGCCGAACGCCGCCGCCTGGAGCTCATGGGCGTCCACATCGTCGCGGCCGGCGGGCAGTCGGCGGCCTACCCGTACGTCCGGATCGACGACTACGTGGCCGGCCGCCAGGCGATGGACCATCTGCTCTTCCTCGGCCACCGGCGGATCGCGATGCTCGAGGCGAGGGACCCCGACCAGCCCGACCTCGACCCGCCTCGCTCGGACGCGTACGTCGAGGCCCTGCGCGAGAACGGGATCGAGGTCGACCCCGAGCTCGTCGTCGTGGGCGACTGGGGCGGCGAGCAGGGGGCGCAGGGGATGAGCCGGCTCCTCAGCCTGCGCACCCCGCCGACCGCCGTGTACGCACACTCGGACGAGGTGGCCCTCGGTGCCGTCCGGACCATCCGCCGGGCCGGCCTCGACGTCCCCCGGGACATCTCCGTCATCGGCATCGACGACCACCCGCTCGCCGCCCTGACCGACCTCACGACGGTGCGGCAGCCCGCCCACGAGCAGGGCCGCCGCGCCGCGGAGATGCTCATCGGCCTGCTGCGCGGAGACCCCGGCGTCGACGAGTCGGTCACCCTGCCGACCGAGCTGGTCGTCCGCGGCAGCACCGCACCACCACGAGGCTGACACCGCCGCCGCACCGTCGGCCCGGTCGCGCCGCCCGCGCGCCCAGCTTGCCGTTCCGGCAACAGCTCTTGCCATCCGCGATCGACGCGACGAATCTCTGAGGATGACGCACGCGTTCGACAGGCAGTACTGGGACGAGATCTGGCAGGGCGACCGTGCCCTGGCCATGGGAGCCGGGGCGCCCAACCCGCACCTGCTCCGGGAGGTCGCCGACCTCCCGCCCGGGACGGCGCTCGACGCGGGCTGCGGCGCCGGGGCCGAGGCGATCTGGCTCGCCGAGCGCGGCTGGCGGGTCACCGGCGCCGACATCGCCACGGCCGCGCTCGACCGCGCGGCAGAACGTGCCGCCGGACGCGGCGTGGCCGGGCAGGTGGAGTGGGTCCTGGCCGATCTGTCCGTCTGGGACCCGGGCACCCGGTTCGACCTGGTCACCACGCACTACGCGCACCCCGCGATGCCGCAGCTCGAGTTCTACGACCGCGCGGCGTCCTGGGTCGCCCCCGGAGGAACCCTGCTGATCGTCGGCCACCTCCACCAGGCCGCCGACAGCGACGGCCACGGGCACGACGGCAGCCACGGGCACGGGCACGGCGGTGACGCGCCGCCCGCCGCCGCCTCGGCGACCGCGGCCGGCATCACCCGGCGGCTCGACCGGGCGGAGTGGGACGTCGTGACCGCCCAGGAGTCCCGGCGGGTCCCGGACGGTCACGACGGGCCCGGGGTGACGCTCCACGACGTCGTCGTGCGGGCCACCCGCCGCCGCTGAGGCGGCCCCGGCGTCGCCGGGCCCGCCGGGCCGCCCCGGGTGGTCAGAGCCTGATCGAGACGGTGTGGACGGCCGTGCCGTCCGGCCGGTTGACGATCGTGTCGGTGCCGCCGGCGCCGACCCAGGCGCCGGTCCCGCCGACGATCGTCAGCGTGCCACCCGTGGCCGGGTCGAAGGGGCCCGCCATCCGGTAGGAGTTGCGGCCGACCGTCACGGTGACGGAGCAGTCGTCGAGGGTGCCGTTCGCGCGGATCTGGAGGCAGGAGCCCTCGAGCGTGCCGACCTTCTTGCCGGCCTTGAGCAGGTCCGACTCGAACGTCGCGAGGTCGCCGGCCTGGCCGTCAGCGGCGGGCGCGGGGACGTCGATGACGTGGAAGGCGGTGCCCCGCTCGACGAGACGCAGGCGGACGCCCGCGTCGGCACCGGCCGAGCCGGCGACGACCGGGGCGAGCAGGGCGAGCACCGCGCCGGCCGTCAGACCGCCGGCGACGAGAGTGGTGGAGCGCTTCACGGGGACCTCCTGGGTCGTCGGCGCCGCCGTCCGGCGCCTGCGACGGGCGGTTACGCCGGCGTCCCGACCACGGTTCACGGATGTGATCCAGGCCACAGGATCGAACGGTTCGCCTCCTGGTCGCGTTTCACCCGGCGCCATGGACGACGACACGATGCTCGCCGAGCTGCGTTCCGGAAGCCCGGACGCGGTGCGAGCGCTGTACGCCGGGTACGGACCGGGGATCTTCGGGTTCGTCTTCCGGCGCACCGGCGACGCGGAGCTGTCCCGGGAGATCGTCCAGGACGTCATGACGAGCGTCTGGCGCTCGGCACCGCGGTTCGACGCCTCCCGCGGGTCCTTCCGGGCGTGGATCTTCGAGATCGCCCGCAACGCCACCACCGACGCCGGACGACGGGCCGCCGCGCGGCCGCGGGTCGTCGCCGAGATCGTGCCGGACATCGCGGCGGACGCGAGCGACGAGGTCGAGTCGTTCCTGCGGACGACGCTGATCCGGACGGCGCTCGAACGGCTCCCCCGGGAGCACCGCGACGTGCTCGACCTGGTGTACTTCCGCCAGCTCACGGTCACCGAGGCCGCCGCCCGACTGAGGATCCCGGAAGGAACGGTCAAGAGCCGGTGCTTCTACGCGATGAAGAACCTGCGCACCGCGTTCCGCGAGCTGGGGGTGGTGACCGGTGACCTGTGACATGCAGGAGTCCGTGGCCGCGCTGCTCCTCGGCGGACTGCCGCCCCGCGAGGCGGTCCGCGTCGAGGAGCACCTCCTCGGCTGCGACGAGTGCGCCGCGACCCGCCGCGAGCTCGCCATCGTGCGCACCATGCTCGACACCCTCGACCGCGCCGACGCCGGGCCGCCCGGCGACCTCGTCGCGGCCGTGGCCGCCCCCGACGAGGCGGAGATCGCCGCCGTGACCGGGGTGCGGCAGCGCCGGGGACGTCGTGAGATCCGGCTCGCCGTCGTCGCGGCCGCCGCCGCGTTCCTCGTCGGGGTCGTCCCGGCCGGCCTCTGGATCGCGACCCACCGCGACGCCACGGTGTCCGTCGAGCTCGCGGGCACGGCCCTGGCGCCCGACGCCTGGGCGACGGTCCGGTTCCTGCCCCGTGCCGAGGGCACCATCGTCGACGTCGAGGCGGGCGACCTCCCGACGTCCGGCGGCCGCTACGCCGTGACGGTCTCCTCGCAGGGCGGTGGCGTCCTGGCCCGCCAGGAGTTCACCGTCAGCCCCGACGGCTGGGCCCAGGTCGTGCTGGCGACCACCGAACCCGTCGGGACCGGCGGCGTCGTCACCGTCGACCGGGTCGACGGTCCTGCCCCCGGCACTGTCCTGGACTACCGCTGCACGGCCTGAGCCGTCGGGCCGCGCCCCGGGTCACGGTGCCGTCGCCCCCACCGCGAGCAGGTAGACCGCCGCTTCGTGACGCCCGTCCACGCCGAGCATGTCGTTGAGGGCGTCGTCGAAGAACGCCCCGACGGCGCAGGCCCCCAGGCCCATGGACGTCGCGGCGAGGTAGGTGTTCTGCCCGAGGTGGCCGGCCTCGAGGAGGCCGTAGCGGTAGCTGCGGTGCCGGTACCGGAAGCGCATCCGCTCCGGGATGATCGTCAGGCACAGCACGACCCCGGCGTCCGCGAGGAACGACTGGCCCAGGCCGTGGTCGGCGATCCGGTCGCGCAGGTCCGCCTGCCGGAGGACCCGGAGCGCGTTCCGCGCCGGGTCGTAGTGGTAGAGACCGCGTTCGAGGCCGTCGACCGCGTTGACGACGGCGTAGACCTCGATCGGGTAGAGCGCCCCGGACGACGGGAAGGCCCGCCCGCCCTGCCGCCGGCTCCCGGCCGTCATGAACAGCACGTGGCCGAGCTCGTCGAGCGTCAGGGGGCGGTCGGAGTAGTCACGGACGGAGCGCCGCTCGAGGACGGCGGACAGCAGCCGGCCGTCGGGGGCCGCGCCGCCACCCACGGCCGGGAGGTCGAGGACGGGGACCCCCGGGTACTCCTTCGGCGGTGCGGGGCGCCGTCCCCAGGTGACGACCGCGTCCACCGCGTCGGCCACCCCCGGCCGGCTGAGCCGGTGGTAGACCATCCCGGCGTCGTTGCCCACCGGGTCGTTCTCGATCCCGATCCGGCGCGCGACCGCCCACCCGCCGAGCGCGCCGGCGGTCGTCGCCGCGGAGGTCAGCATGACGCGTCGCGTCACGCTCCCCGGGCGCCGTCGTCCGCCCGGCCCGGCGGGTCTCCCGCCGGTCCCGCCGGTGCCGGACGGCGCGCGGGACCGCGGCACCGGAGCCGGCACCGCGCCGTCCGGTGCCTCCCGCAGCCGCGTCTGCAGCCCGCGCACGCCCTGCCGCGCCCTGAACCGCCAGTAGGTGACGAGGCGGTCGAGGTTCAGCGCGACGTGCGCGACCGCGAAGGCGGCCATCGCGTACCCGCTCCACGTGTGCCACGTGAACGCGTTGAGGTCCCAGACATGGGCGATGAAACCGGTGACGCACGCGGCGACGACCGAGATGAGGAGCAGCACGCTCGTCGCGTGGTCGACGTCCTGGCGGAGCCTCCTGGCAGACATACTCCAGGGTGCGACACCGTCGCGCCGTGCTCAACCGGGAGCCGTCACGCCGTGGTCGCCGCGTCGGCGAGCCCGCTGCGCGGGTCGGGCCACGCGCGCAGCGCGGCGCGGACGCCCGCGTGGGGCTCGGACCGGACGGCGGCCCGGTGCGCGTCCTCGAGGACGTCGTCGAGGAGGACCCACCGGCCCGTGGCGGCCGAGCGGACCGCGGCCTCGACCATCGCCAGGCTCATGACGTTGCCGTGCACCTCGCCGTCCGGCGTCCGACCCGAGCGCACCGCCGCGACGAAGGCCCGCAGCGCGCCCGCGATGCCCTCGGGCCCGTCGGCCACGGGCACCGGCCGGCCGCCGGCCGGGTCGGCGGGCCCGTCGACGTAGCGGCGCCCGGCGTGGTCCGGCTCGGTGAAGGCGACGGGGGCGGCCTCGCCGTCCCAGCACACCGTGCCGTGCTCCGCGACGGCCCGCCAGGCGCCGTTCCACGACGTCTCGGCACCGGGCGCGAACCACGAGCCGTCGTAGACGTACCGCGCCCCGTCGTCCATGGCGAACGTCGCGCTCGCCGCCGCGTTGCCCGAGAACCAGCTCCAGGGCGGGTTCCAGGCCTCGCAGTAGACGGTCGCCGGTTCGCTCCGCAGGAGGAACCGCGCGCTGTCGAAGGCATGGATCGCCATGTCGACCAGGAGCGGGTCGGCCATCTCCTCGCGGAACCCGCCGAAGTGCGCCGCCTTGAAGAACTGCGTCGTCAGGGTGGCCACCGGCCCGAGCGCCCGGGCCGCCTCGCCGAAGGCCGCCAGCCGGGGGTTCCAGCGGCGCGACTGGCTGACCATGAAGAGCTCGCCCGTCACCTCCGCGGCGGCGCAGAGCGAGAGCGCCTCGGCGAGCGTGGCCGCGGCCGGCTTCTCGCCCAGCACCGGCAGCCCGGCGAGCAGCGCCGCAGTGGTCACCGGGTGGTGCGCGGACGGGACGGTCACGTCGACGACCGCGTGCGCGGCCGTCTCCCGCGCGAGCACGACGACGTCCCCGCCGACCGGCACGGCCGGGGAGCCGCCGCGGGCGACGGCCTGCGCGACGGCGTCCCGTGCGACGCCGAGGTTGACGTCCGCCACCCCGGCGAGCTCGACGCCCGGCTCGACCGAGATCACCTGCAGCCAGGCGCGTCCCATGGCCCCGGCGCCCGCGAGGACGACCCGCACCGGCTCGTCGGCGGCGATCCCCAGCGGCCGGTGGGTCACGTCTCGTCCTCGATCGGGCCGGTGTAGTCGTGCCCGGTGAAGAAGTCGTCCGTGTCGTAGCGCAGCAGCGTCGGCAGACTGCGCGCCGGCCGGTCCGTCACGGCCCACTCGACCCCGTTCGCGATGACCCGGCGGACGTCGCGGTGGTGGTACGTCGGGTAGTCCTGGTCCCCGGGCCGGAAGTAGAAGATCTTGCCGTGGCCGCGGCGGAAGGTGCACCCGGACCGGAACGCCTCCCCGCCGCTGAACGTGCTGATGAAGACGAGCTCGTCCGGGACGGGGATGTCGAAGAACTCGCCGTACATCTCGTCCTCGTCGATGACGATCGGGTGCGGCACCCCGCGGGCGATCGGGTGCGTGGGGTTCACCGTCCAGATCAGCTCCCGGTCGTGCTCGCTGCGCCAGCGCAGCGTGCACGTCGTGCCCATGAGACGCACGAAGAGCTTCGACCAGTGCCCCGAGTGCAGGACGACGAGGCCGAGGCCGGACAGGACGTGCCGGTGGACCCGCTCGACGACCTCGTCGGTGACTTCGGCATGCGCGGCGTGCCCCCACCAGACGAGGACGTCGGTCCGCGCGAGCAGGTCCTCGGTGAGGCCGTGCTCGGGGTCGTCGAGGGTCACCGTCGTCACCTCGCACCGGTCGGCGAGGTTCTCCACGATGCCGGCGGCGATCGTCGTGTGCATGCCGTCCGGGTAGATGCGGCGCACGTGCTCCTGGAGCTTCTCGTGGCGGTTCTCGCCCCACACGACGACGCGGACCGGTCCGGCGATGACGCACCTCCTACTTGAGCGCCCCGGCCGTCGCGCCGGCTGCGACGTACTTCTGCGCGACGAGGAGCAGGACGACGGCGGGCAGGGACGCGAGGACTGCGGTCGCCATGACGGCGCTCCAGTCCTGCACGTACGACCCGATGTACTGGTAGAGCCCCAGGGTGACAGGCCGGACGTCGTCCGTCGTGGTGAGCGTGAGCGCGAAGAGGAAGTCGCTCCACGTGAAGAGGAACGTGAACAGCCCTGCGGTGACGAGGGCGTTGCGGCTCATCGGCACGACGACGGACCAGAACGTCCTCAGCTCGCCGGCGCCGTCCACCCGCGCGGCCTCGACGACCTCGCCCGGCACCGTGGCCATGAAGGCGCGCAGCACGAGGACGGCGAAGGGGATCCCGGCGCTGGAGTCGGCGAGCACCAGCCCGGGCAACGAGTTCAGCAGGCCGAGGTCGCTGTAGACGCCGTAGAGCGCGTTGGCCACGACGATGCCGGGCACCATCTGGCTGACGAGGATGCCCAGCAGGAACGCGTCGGTGAACCGCAGCCGGAACTGGGCGAGGGCGTACGCCGCGGGCGTCGCCAGGACGAGGCTCACGACGACGCTGCCGAGCGACACCACGAGGCTCGTCAGCAGGTGCGAACCCTGGTCGCGCAGCGCCTTGGCGTAGCCGGACACGTCCGGGTGCAGCGGCAGCCACGGGCTCGCGACGGCACCTCCGCCGCCGGGCTGCAGCGACACGTTGAGCATCCAGTAGACCGGGAAGAGCATCACCGCGACGAGCAGCACCGCCACCGCGGTCGACCCCCAGCCGCGACGGCCCCGGCGCCCGGAGGACGCGGTCGTCATCGCCTCATCCCTCCGCCCGCTGCCGGCTCAGACGCAGGTACAGCACCGCGAAGAGCAGCGACACGAGGATGAGGAGGTTGCCCGTCGCGGCCCCCTGCCCGAAGTCGAACTCGACGAACGAGAGCTGGTAGGCCTGCGTGGCCAGGGTCTGCGTCGCGTTCGCGGGGCCGCCCTTGGTCAGGCCGAGGATGATGTCCAGGACCTTGAGGGTGTACACGACACCGAGCACGAGCACCACGTTGACGACCGGGCGCAGCAGCGGCCACGTGACGTACCGGAACGCCCGCCATCCGGTCGCACCGTCCAGCGCCGCCGCCTCGTACAGCTCGTCGGGGATGTCCTGCAGGCCGCCGAAGAGGATCGTCGCGTTGAACGGGATGCCGATCCAGATGTTCACCATGACGACCGCGGCGAGCGCGAGGGTGGTGCTCGTCAGCCAGCCGGGGCGGGCGTCGGTCAGCGGCGTGGCCCGCAGCATCCGGTTCAGCGCCCCGTTGTCCTGGTCGAGGATCCACTTCCACACCGCGCCGGACACGATGAGCGGGATGAGCCACGGCAGCAGCAGCAGGGAGCGCAGCACACCGGCGCCCGGGAACGTGCGCCGGAAGAACACCGCGAGCGCCAGACCGAGGCTGAACTGCCCGAGGATCGAGCCCGCCGTGAACAGGAACGTGTTGACGAGCGACTTGCCGAAGATCGGCGACCCCAGGACCTGCTCGTAGTTCGCCAGGCCCACCCACGGCGCCTCGCCCGTGAAGAACGTGCGGGTCGTGTACTCCTGGAAGCCCATGACGAGGTTCTTGACGAGCGGGTACCCGTAGAAGGCCAGCATGTAGAGGGCGGCGGGCGCGACGAACAGCGCCCGCCCCAGGTGCTGCACCCTGCGACCGGTCCTGAGGGGCGGCCGGGGGGCGGGGACCGTTCTCCCGCCCACCGGCGTCTCCAGCGCGTTCATGCCCGGGCCGTCAGCCCGCCTGTGCCTGCTGCAGCGCCGACAGCGGAGCCTCACCGCTCGTCATCGCCGCCTGCATCGCGGTGTAGATCTTCGTCGCCGCCTTCGGCCAGTCCGGGCCGAGCTGACCGGTCCGGGAGCGGGCCGTCTGCACCGCGTCGGTGAAGCCCTTCATCTTCGGGTTCTGCGCGACGAACTCGGCGAGCAGGGCCGTCTTGGTCGGCACGGTCTGCCGGGCCTTGGCGAGCGCGAGCTGGTTGGCGTCGGAGTTGAGGCAGGCCACCACCTTGGCGGCCGCCGCCTGACGCGCTGTGTCGCCCGTCTGCGGCACGGTCCAGGTCTCGCCGCCGAGCGGCGCGACCGACGTCATCCCGGCCTTGGGCACCGGGATCGGCACGACGTCGTAGTTCAGGCCGGCCACCGAGTCGAGCACCGGGAACTGCCACGGCCCGTTGACCATCATGGCGGCCTTGCCGGCCTTGAACTGGTCGTTCACGTCGGCCTGGGACCAGGTGACGACCGACTTCGAGGCGGACCCGTCCTTGACGAGGTCGACCCACAGCTGGAGGGCGTCCGCCGTCTGCTGGGTCGCGATGTCCTTCTCCTCGCCGCCGTTCGACCACATGAAGGGCAGGAACTGCCAGGTCCCCTCGAAGGTGTTGATCGCGGAGAACGCGACGCCGTACCGGTCGCCCTGCGTCAGCTTCTTCGAGGCCGCCTCGAGCTCCTCCCACGTCGTCGGCACGCTGACGCCCGCCTCGGCGAGGATGTCCTTGTTGTAGATGAGGGCGATCGTGTTGGTGACCGGCTGCAGCCCGTACAGCTTGCCCTCGTAGGTCGAGGCGTCCACGACACCCTGCTGGTACCCGTCGGCCTTCAGCCCGAAGTCGTCCAGCGGGGCGAGCGCGCCGGACGCCGCGATCTGCTGCAGGTCGGGGTTGTCGAGCATGAGGACGTCGGGGAGCGTCTTCGACGAGCTCTGCTGCAGCACCTTGGCGATGAGCTTGTCGCCGGGCACCGCCTCGCGCTCGATCGTGACCCCGATCTCGGTGCCGCAGGCCGCCACGGTCTGCTGGACGACGGTGTTGTCGGGTTCGTTGGCGTAGTAGTCCAGGACGCGCAGGGAGGTGACCGCCGCACCGCTGCTGCCGCCGGACGGGGCGTCGCTGCCTCCCCCGCAGGCCGACAGCGCCAGCGGCACCGCGCAGGCGCCGGCGAGGACCTGCCGGACGCGGACGCGCTTTCGAGGTGTGGGCATCTGGGTGTTCCTCTCGTGAGTGCCGTCGGAGGACGGCGGTGGGGGAGCGAGCCGGACGGACCGGCGGTGGGGCGCGGCGGCCGGGGCGGTCATCGCCCCAGCCACCCGCCGTCCACGGGGAGCACGACCCCGTGGACGTAGTCGGAGGCGGCCGACGCGAGGAAGACGGTCGCGCCGGCCAGGTCGGCGGGGGTGCCCCAGCGCCCGGCGGGGATCCGGTCGAGGATCGACCGGGAGCGGACCGGGTCGTCCTGCAGTGCCCTGGTGTTGTCGGTCGCGACGTAGCCCGGTGCGACCGCGTTGACGTTCACCCCGTGCGGCGCCCACTCGTTCGCGAGCGCCTTGGTCAGCCCGGCGAGCGCGGACTTGGCCGCGGTGTACGCCGCGACGTTGAGACCGCCCTGGAAGCTGAGCAGCGACGCGGTGAAGAGCACCTTGCCGCGGCCCCGGCGGACCATGTCCCGGCCGACCCGGCGGGTGAGGACGAACTGGCTGGACAGGTCGACCTCGAGCACCCGGTCCCACATCTCGTCGGTGTGCTCGACCGCCGGGGCCCGTTCGATCGTCCCGGCGTTGTTGACGAGCACGTCGACCGGGCGGTCGCCGGAGCAGAGCGTCTCCGCGAGGTCGGCGACGGCGGCCCGGTCCGCGAGGTCGACCCGGTACCCGGTGAAGGTCCGCCCGAGCGCCTCGACCGCGCGCTGGACGTCGCTGCCCTGCGGCTCGAGGCGGGCCGACACCCCGACGACGTCCGCGCCGGCCGCGGCGAGGGCCGTCGCCATCGCCAGCCCGAGCCCGCGGCGCGCGCCGGTGACGACGGCCAGCCGGCCGCTGAGGTCGAAGGGGTTCGTCGTCGGCTCAGGCATCGGACCCGCACCTCACGAGGACCTTGAGCTCGCCGCCCGCGTCGAGCCGGGCGAAGGCCTCCGGCGCCGCCTCGAGCGGCACGACCCGGGTGACCAGCCGGTCCGCCGGGACGACCCCGGCGGCGACCAGCCCGACGGCGCGTTCGACGTCCGCCCGCTCGTACACCCGCGCACCGAGCAGGGTGAGCTCGCGCCAGAACACCCGGAACAGGTCGACCAGACGCGGGTCCGGGTGGATGCCCACGACGACGAGCCGGCCCCGGACCGCGAGCGACTGCACCGCGTCGTCCAGGCCGGGGCCCGAGCCCGAGACCTCGAACGCCAGGTCCGCGCCCGCGTCCGCCGACCACCGCGCGACGACCTCCGGGACGGACGCCGCGCGCGGGTCGACCACCTGCAGACCGAGCGCCTGCGCCTGGTGACGGCGGACGGCGTGCACCACGGCGACGCGCGGCTCGGCGCCCGCGGCCCGGGCGACGAGCGCGACGAGCAGGCCCACCGGACCGGCTCCGACGACGAGGGCGCGCTCCCCCGGCTGCGGCGCGGCGCGGCGGACGTCGTGCACGGCGACGGCGGTGGGCTCGACGAGCGCGGCGGCCCGGAGCGGGAGGCCGTCCGGCAGCCGGACGAGCAGCTCGGCCGGCACCGTCCACCGCTCCTGCAGGGAGCCCGGGGAGTCGATGCCGACGAAGTCGAGCCGCTGGCAGACGTGGCTGAACCCGCGGCGACAGGCCGGGCAGGTGCCGCACCAGCGCAGCGGCATCACCGTGACCGGGTCGCCGGTCGCCCAGCCGGTGACCCCGGCCCCGACGGACCGGACCCTGCCGGACATCTCGTGACCGAGGACGGCGGGGGTCGTGACCCTGGCGTCCATGGCGCCGTGCAGGACGTGCAGGTCGGTCCCGCAGATCCCGGTGTAGGCCACGTCGACCGTGACCTGCCCGGGGCCGGGCGGGCGGTCCTCGACGTCCACGACCTCGAGGGCACCGGCTCCGGTGTAGTGCACGGCGCGCATCACGAGCACCTCCGTCCTGCGGTCGTCGTGGCGAGGGGCCGGGTGTACGTGGCGACCGCGGTGCCGCGCATGACGAGGTCGCGCTCCGCGCCGTCGAGGTCGCCGACCGCCTCCAGCACGACGTGGAGCCAGTGCTCGTACGTCGTCGCGAGCGTCAGCACCGGCCAGTCGCTGCCGAACAGGCACCGGCCGGGGCCGAAGACGTCGAGCGCGTGGCGGAGGAACGGCAGCAGGTCGGCCGCCGTGCGGTGGTCCGGGTCCGCCTCCGTGGCGAGACCGGAGAGCTTGCACCGCACGTTCGGCAGCGCCGCGAGCCGCCGCAGGTCTTCCGCCCACGGGCCGTGGGCGTCCGGGCTGATCCGCGGTTTGCCCAGGTGGTCGAGCACGAACTCGACGTCGGGCAGGCGCCGGACCAGCTCGACGACCTCCGGCAGCTGCCGGCTGCGCACGCACACGTCGAACGGCAGCCCCCGCGCACCGATCGCCGCGACCGCGGTGACGACGTCAGGGCGGGTCAGGAAGCCCGGCGGTTCGTCCTGGAGCAGGCGGCGGGCCCCTACGAGGCCTGCCAGGCCGGCCGGATCCGGCAGGTCCGCCGGGTCGTCCGGCGCCCCGGCGGCGCCGGCGGCGGCCCCGAAGGGGACGTGCGCCACGACACCGAGGACGGGCAGCTCCGGGGTCGACGCCGCCAGCACCCACTCCGCCTCGGCGCGCGCCTGCCGGGGCAGCCGGTCGGCCTCCACGACGACGACCCCGGCCGGCGGGGCACCGGCGGACCGGGTGGCGGCCAGCAGGTCGGGCGCGAGGAACGGGCGGTCGAGCCCGGCCACGCCGGTGAGCCACGGGTAGGTGAAGCGCCCGGGGTCCCACAGGTGGACGTGGGCGTCGACGTGGCCGGAGCTCACGACGTCCGGTCCGGGACGAGGCGGTGACCGGCACGGGCCGGCCGCACGTGGGGGCCCGACGGGCGCGGCCCCTCGCCGGCCGCGACGGCCGCCACGGCGGCCTCGTCGACGACGATCCCGAGGCCCGGGCTGTCGCCGAGGACGAAGGCGCCGTCCTCGACCCGGACGTCGATGTGCAGCCCGACCGGCGGCACGAGGTCCTGCAGCTCGCTGGCGATGTGGTTCGGCACCGCGGTGGCGGCGTGCAGCAGCCCCGTCGGCGTCGTCCCGACCGGGCTCACCGGCAGGTCGTGCGCCTGGGCGAGGGCCGCGACGCGCAGGAAGTGCGTGACGCCCCAGACCGCGGCGGTCTGCACGATGTCGACGGCGCCGGCCGCGAGCAGGGGCCGGAACTGCTCCAGCCCGGTGAGGGTCTCGCCGGTCGCGACCGAGGCCCTGATCCCGCGGCCGACGACGGCCAGACCCTCGGCGTCCCAGCGCCGCACGGGTTCCTCCACCCAGATGAGGTCGAGCGAGCGCTCGAGCTCGTGGACGTGGCGCACGGCCTGCTTGCGGGTCCAGGACTCGTTGGCGTCGAGCATGAGCCCGGGGCGCGCGCCGCCCGCCCCGTCCGCGAGCACGTCGCGGACGAGGCCGAGCCGGCGGCGGTCCTCGTCGACGTCGAGACCGCCCTTGAGCTTGGCGGCCCGCACCCCCCGCTCCGCGTACGCCCGGTAGACGTCGACGAGGGCGTCGTCCGGCAGCCCCATGTCGAGGCCGGAGGCGTACGCGGTGAGGGTGCGGTCGCGACCGCCGAGGAGGCGCCACAGCGGCTCGCCGGCCAGCTGGGCCTTGATGTCCCACAGGGCGGTGTCGAGCGCACCGATGGTGCCGAAGACCGCTCCCGCGTGCCCCGCCTTGAACGTGCGGCGCAGCATCCGGTCGTAGAGCGCGGTGACGGAGCGCGGGTCCTCGCCGTCGATCGCGGCGAACACCGCGTCGAGCTCGACGTGCGGGCCGAGCCCGACCCCGGTGACGCCCTCGTCGGTGTCGACGAGCACGAGCGGCACCGGCACGAGCCCGTCGGAGAACGCCCCGTTGGCGTCCCCGACCGGACGACCCCAGCGCTGGAGCGTCGTCAGGGCCCGGTAGCCCGTGACCCGCATGGCGTGCCCTCCCGCTCCGTCGACGTCGGTGTCCCGGATGCCGGGAGGCGACGCCGCCGACATCGGCGGCAAACGTAAGTCGTATGACGAATGATGTCAACGCCCGAGGTGGCTATACTCGCCGCGACCGGACTCGGGTGTCCGGCGGCACGACCGGAGGGACCATGACGGCTTCGGACCAGGCACCCGCGACCGCGGGCGCCGCGCCGCCGTGGGCCCGCCGGCCGGCGAACCTCGCCAGCGCGGTGGCCGCGGAGCTCGTCGCCCGGATCGTCGGCGGCGCCCACCCCCCGGGGTCACCGCTACCGACCGAACCGGTGCTCTGCGAGACGTTCTCGGTGAGCCGGACGGTCGTCCGCGAGGCCGTGAAGATGTTGCAGGAGAAGGGCCTGGTCCAGGTCCGCCAGGGGTCCGGGACGACCGTGACCCAGCCCGCGCTGTGGAACCTGCTCGACGAGCTGGTGCTGGCGGCGACGATCGGCCAGGAGGACGGGCTGGCGGCGCTGGACGACCTGGTGGTCACCCGGCGCCTGCTGGAGTCCGACATGGCGTTCGTGGCCGCCCGCCTGGCGGACGACGACGTCGTCGCGCGCCTGCGGGCGCTCGTCGACCGGATGGACGAGCTCGTCGACGACCACGTCGCCTACGCCGAGCACGACCGCGCCTTCCACGACCTGGTGATGCAGACGTCCGGCAACCGGATCGCCCGGGCGGTCGTGCGGGCGCTGGAGAGCCAGGTCGTCAACACGGTGCGCTACATGGGGCACCCGTACCGCGAGCAGTGCGTCGCGTCGAACCGCGGGCACCGCCGGATCTACGAGACGATCGCCGCCCACCGGCCGGAGCAGGCGTCCGAGGCGATGTTCACCCACATCACCGAGGCGTGGCTCGTGCGCCGCGAGGGACGCGGGGACGCGACCCGGCTCGCCCGCTGATGCGACCCGAAGCAGTCGTTGCACGTCGGTAGGATCCGCATGTGCAACCCCTCGGCCGCGTGAAGATGGCGGACGTCGCCCGCGAGGCCGGCGTCTCCGTGGCGACCGTGTCCAAGGTCGTCAACGGCCGGTACGGCGTCTCGCAGGCCACGCTCGCCAAGGTCATGGGCGTCATCGCCGACCTCGGGTACGAGGGCAGCCTGGGCGCACGGAGCCTGCGCAGCCTGCGGACCAACGTGATCGGCGTGCTCGTCGCCGAGTTCGAGCCGTTCAGCACCGAGCTCCTCAAGGGCGTGTCGGAGGCGATCGGCGACACCGGCTACGAGCTGATCGCCTACTCGGGCGGGCATCACGACATCGTGGGCTGGGAGCGCCGGTCGCTGGTGCGGCTGGCGGGGTCCGTCATCGACGCCGCGATCGTCGTGACGCCGACGATCGTCGACGCGAGCGTCGGCGGCATCCCCGTCGTCGCCGTCGACCCGCACACCGGGCCGCTCGACGTCCCCACGGTCGACGCCGACAACCACACCGGCGCCGTGCACGCCACCGAGTACCTCCTGTCGCTGGGGCACCGCCGGATCGCGCACCTCAGCGGGCGGCCGGACCTGGAGTCGGCGAGGCAGCGGGAGCGCGGGTTCCGCGACGCGATGGCCCGGGCCGGGGTCGAGGTCGACGAGAGCCTCGTGGTCGTCGGCGGGTTCCGCGCCGAGTCGGCCGAGGCGCCGGCCCGCGAGCTGCTGTCCCGCCCGGACCGGCCCACGGCGGTGTTCGCGGCCAACGACCTGTCGGCGATCCGCACGATGGAGGTGGCGCACTCGCTCGGTCTCGCCGTCCCGGCGGACCTGTCGGTCATCGGCTTCGACAACGTGCCCGAGTCGGCCCTGGCGACACCGCCGCTGACGACCATCGCCCAGCCGCTCAAGGCGATCGGGGCGACAGCGCTCCAGATGCTCGTCGCGATGCTCGACGGCGCCACGCCGGACCCGTCGCACGTCCATCTCCCCACGACGATGGTCGAGCGCGCGACCTGCCAGGCGCTCTGACCCGTCGCCGGCCGTCGGCGGCCCTCACTCGGCAACGGTCCATCGCCCGTCGGAGACGGTCACCGGGTGCACCGGCCCCTCGACGACCGTCGAGGTCTGCACCGCCCGGTCGGCCGACGTCCCGACCCACAGCTCGAGGTCGCCCGGCTCGACGACGCGGCGGCCGTCGCGGCCGGTGAACGCCAGGCGTCCGGGCGGGACCCGGAACCGCACGACGGCCCCTGCCCCGGGCTCGAGGCGGACCCGGCGGTAGCCCAGCAGCTGGGCGACGGGACGGGTGACGCTCGCGACGAGGTCGCGGCCGTAGAGCTGGACGACGTCGTCACCGGCGACCGGCCCGGCGTTGCACACCTGCACCGACACCAGCAGCCCGCCGTCCGTCGTGGGCGTGCCCAGGACCGCGAGTTCCTCGTAGCGGAACTCGGTGTACGACAGGCCGTGCCCGAAGGGCAGCGCCGGAGCGCTGGACAGGCTCGTCACCTCGCTGTCCGCTCCCAGCGCCGGACGCAGGTACGAGAACGGCTGTGCCCCAGCGGATCGGGGCATGCTCACGGGCAGCCGGCCGGAGGGGTTGACCCGCCCGCCGAGGACCCCGGCGATCGCCGGACCGCCCTCCTCGCCGGGGAAGAACGCCTGGACGACGGCCGCGCACCGCTCCAGCGCCCAGCCGACCGCGTAGGGACGTCCTGTCACCAGCACGAGCACGACGGGCGTCCCGGTCGCCAGGACCTCCTCGACGAGCCGGCGCTGCACACCGGGCAGCTCGAGGTCCTCGCGGTCGTTGCCCTCGCCGACCGTCCCGCGGCCGAACAGCCCGGCCTGGTCACCGACGACGACGACCGCGACGTCGGCCCCCTGCGCGGCGGCGCACGCGGCTGCGATCCCGGCGGTGTCGTCGCCCTCGACGTCGCAGCCCGCGAGGTGCACGACCTCGGTCCCGGACAGCTCGCCGCGCAGCGCCTCCAGCACCGTCGGGACGGCGATCCGCGCCCCGGTCCCGGGGTGGTGCGGCAGCACGTGGTTGACGAAGGAGTAGCAGCCGAACATCGCCTCCGCCCGGTCCGCGTTCGGCCCGAGGACCGCGACGCGGCGCGGTGCGGCGAGCGGCAGGGTTCCGTCGTTCGTGAGCAGGACCACCGACTCCTCGGCGAGCCGGCGCGCGATGTCGCGGTGCTCGGCGCCGTCCAGGTCGGGCGCGACCGGCGGCTCGCCCTCGAACGTCGCGTCGAGCAGACCGAGCTCCTCCTTCTGCCGCAGCGCCCTGCGGACGGCCCGGTCCACGAGGGCCTCGTCGACGGCACCGCTGCGCACCGCCGCGGCCAGCGGGGCGAGGTAGGCGTCGCCGGTCGGGAGCTCGACGTCGATGCCGGCCGCCAGGGCCTGACCCGCAGCGTCCGCCAGGTCGGCCGCGACGCCGTGCAGCACGTGCAGGAAGGCGACCTCGAAGTAGTCGGCGAGGACGGTCCCGTCGAAGCCCCACTCGCCGCGCAGGACGTCAGTGAGCAGCCGCTCGTCGGCGGCCACGGGCACGCCGTCGACCTCGTTGTACGCGGGCATGACCGAGCGCGCGCCGCCGTCCAGCAGCGCCATCTCGAACGGCAGCATGAAGACGTCCCGGAGCTCGCGCGGCCCGGCGTGCACCGGACCGAAGTTGCGGCCGGACTGCGGACCGGAGTGCCCGACGAAGTGCTTCAGGGTGGCGTGCACCCCCTCGCCCTGGAGCCCGCGGACGTACGAGGTCGTGACGGTGCCCACGAGGTACGGGTCCTCCGAGACGCACTCCTCGACCCGCCCCCACCGCGGGTCGCGGATGACGTCCAGCACCGGGGCCAGACCCACGTGGACACCCAGACCCCGCATGGACCGGCCGATCGCCGCACCCATCCGCTCGACGAGCGCGGGGTCGAAGGCGGCGCCCCAGGCCGTCGGCACCGGGAAGGTCGCGGCCCCCCACGCGGCGAGCCCGGTGAGGCACTCCTCGTGGACGAGCGCCGGGATGCCGAGCCGGGTCTCGGTGACGAACCGGCGCTGCCGGCCCCACAGCCACCTCAGCCGCTCCCCGGCGTCCACCGGGCGGGTGCCGTACACCCGGGACAGGTGGCCCAGGCCGTGCCGGGCCGCGTCGTCCAGGCTCGCCGGCGGCGCGAAGTCGTCCTGCATCGGCGCGACCGCCTCGCCGGCGTCCTTGTCCCAGAAGCCGACGATCTGGGCCAGCTTCTCCTCGAGCGTCATCCGGGCGACGAGCCCGTCGACGCGGTCGGCGGCGACGGCCTGCGGGGCGTGGTGCAGCTGGGTCACGGTGGGACCTTCCGACGGTGCGGTTCGGGCTCAGCCCTTGACGGCGCCCTGCAGGCCGTTGACGATGCGGCGCTGCATGGCGAGGAAGAAGACGAGCGCGGGGACCATGGCGAGCGTCGTGAACGCGAACACTCCCGCCGTGTCCGAGGAGTACTGCGAGGAGAAGTCCGCGACACCGAGCGGCAGCGTCTTGCGGTCCTCCTGCAGGAGCAGCAGCGGGAGCAGGTACGCGTTCCACGACGCCACGAAGGCGAGCACGCCGACCGTGACGACGCCCGGCCCGGACAGCGGCACGACGATCCGCCAGAAGAACTGGATGCGGCTCGCGCCGTCCAGGACGGCGGCCTCCTCGAGCTCGGTCGGGATGGCCATGAGGACCGGCCGGAGGATGATGATCGTCGTCGGCAGGGCGAACGCGGCCTGCGGCAGAGCGACGCCCCACCAGGTGTTCCCGAGCTGCAGCTGCCGGGTGATGATGACGAACAGCGGGATGATCGCCACCGTCGCCGGGAACAGCAGCCCGAGCACGAAGACCATGTAGAGCGGCTCGCGCCAGCGGAACTGGTACCGCGCCAACGGGTACGCCGCCATGAGGCCGAAGGTGACCGCGACGACCGTCGTGACGACCGCGATGACGGTCGAGTTCAGCGCGTAGGTCCAGAACGTGGAGCCGGTCAGGACCCGCGTGTAGTTGTCCAGCACCCACGGGTCCGGCAGGCCCGCGGGGGACTGCGCGAGCTGGGCGTTGGTGCGGAACCCGCCCAGCACCGCGTAGAGCACCGGCCCCAGGGTGAACCCGACGACGACGAGCGCGACGAAGTAGACCAGCGGGGAGGCACCGCGGTGAGGTCCACCGGCCCTCGACGCCCGGGGCCCGGACCGCCGGAGGGCGGACACGCCGCTCATCGCACACCCCTGCGGGCGTCGGCGTCCGCGTCGGCCACGTCGCGACGCAGGACGAAGTACTGGTACAGCAGGGCGAACACGAGCGCGACGCCGAAGAGGATCACCGACGCCGCCGTGGCGATCCCGTAGTTGTAGCGCTTGGTGCCCTCGTTGATGAGGAACGTCGCCATCGTCGTCGTCGCGTTCGCCGGTCCGCCGCCGGTGAGGATCCAGACCATGTCGAAGAGCTGGATCGAGCCGATCATCGACAGGAACGCCCAGGTGCGGACCGTGGGGCCGAGCAGCGGCACCGTGATCCTCCGCTGGACCTGCCACCACGACGCGCCGTCCATCTGGGCCGCCTCCACCAGCTCGTGCGGGACGCCCTGGAGCCCGGCGAGGAAGAGCAGCACCGCGAGCCCGAGGTACTTCCAGGTCAGCACGCCGAACACGGTGTACAGCGCGATGTCCGGGGTGCCGAGCCAGCCCTGCTCCGGGCCCTCCACACCCACCGCGCCGAGGATCCCGTCGACGACGCCGTACTGCGGCTGGAGCAGCTGGAACCAGACCACGCCCGCGATGACCTCGGAGAGCACGTAGGGGACGAAGATCACCGTGCGCAGCAGGCCCTGCCCGCGCATCGAGCGGTTGAGCAGCAGCGCGATGCCGAGCCCGAGCGGGAGCTGGACGGCGATCGACAGCCCGACGATGACCATGTTGTGGACGAAGGCGCCGACGAACACCTCGTTCTGCAGCACCGACACGTAGTTGCGCAGCCCGACGAAGTCGTCGAGCGGGCCGAAGCCCTTCCAGCGGTAGAACGAGAACTGGACGGCCCTGACGACCGGCCAGACGACGAAGAGCACGAACAGCGCGAGCGCGGGCCCGACGAAGAACAGCACCTCCAGGGCGGTCCGCAGCCGGCCGCCCCCGGACCTGGACGGGCCCCGGCGGACCGCCGACCGCGCGGTGGCGCGGTCGGCGGTGCCGGATGTCACGCCGGGCCCGGGGTGCGGGGCGGCGCTGGAGCGGCCGAGCAGGGACGTCACTTCGCGTCGTCCGCCGCGGCCTGGGTCTTCTCGACGATGTCCTGCGGGCCTGCCTTGCCGGCGAACAGCAGCGCGATCTCGTCGTTCATGGCGCCGCCGACGGCCTGCCCGAACGCCGTGTCGAAGTAGAGCTGGACGAACGGCGCCTGGTCCCGGACCTTGAGCAGGCCGGCCAGGGCGGGGTCCTTGACGGACCCGGACGCCGCCGGGTTCGTCGGCAGACCCATGTCGCGCTCGGCGAAACCGGTCTGCACCTCGTCGGAGAGCAGGTACTTGACGAAGTCGACCGCCACGTCCGGCGCGTTCTTCCCGACCGCCCAGGCGTCACCGCCGCCCAGGGCCGACGCCGGGTCGCCCTTGCCGGTCGAGACCGCCGGGAAGGGGAACCAGCCGAGGTTCTCGCCGAGCCCCTTCTTGTCCTCGGTCAGGCCCTGCATGACCCCCGGCTCCCAGTGGCCCTGCATCTCCATGGCGACCTTGCCGGTCGCCAGCAGCCCCGACGCGCTCGTCGGGCCGGTCTGGGCCGGCGTCGAGAGGAAGCCCTTGTTGAACGGCTTCGCCTTGACGATCTTCTCCAGCTCCGTGCCCGCGGCCACGAAGCAGGGGTCGGAGAAGTCGAGGCTCTTGACGGCGTCCTGGAGGACCTGCTGCGGGCACTGCCGCAGCGCCAGGTAGTACCAGTAGTGGGCGGCGGGCCACTTGTCGCCCGCCCCCACCGAGATGGGTTCGATGCCCGCCGCGCGCAGCGTGTCCGCGGTCGCGATGAGCTCCTCCACCGTGGCCGGGGGCTTGTCGACGCCGGCCTTCGTGAAGAGCGCCTTGTTGTACCAGAACCCGACGACACCCACGGAGAACGGCAGGGCGTACGTCTTGCCGTCGACCTGCCACCCGGCCACCGACCCGCCGAGCTTCGAGACGACGTCCTGGGCCGGTGCCGAGAGGTCCTTGACCAGGCCGGCCTCGACGTGGTCGGCGAGCTCGCCGCCGCCGCGCTCCATGTAGACGTCCGGAGCGTCGCCGCTCTGGAACGCCGCGTCCAGCTTGGTGAGCATGTCCTCGTGCTGCATGGCGGTGACCTGCACGGTCACGCCCGGGTTCGCGGCCTCGAACTTCTTCGCGACCTCGTCGTAGTACGCCTTGCCCGGGTCGGTGTTCGAGTTGTGCCACCAGGTGATGCTGGTGGCCGCCCCGCTGCTCGACGCCGGTGTGTCGTTGCCGCTGGTTTCGCTGCCGCCGGTACCGCACGCCGCGAGAACCGACAGCGCGACCCCGAGTGCCAGAACGGGTGTGACCGATCTCCGCCTCATGTCGACGCTCCTCGTCCTTGAGTGGTTGGCGACCAAACTCGCATCGCGACGAGCCGTCGTCAATCGTTATCGATAACGTTATCGTAAAAGCCGGTCCCGCCCCGGCGCCGAGCCGGGGCGGGACGGATGGTCAGCGCTCGGGACGCTGGGTCACCCGGGGCAGCACGAGCGGCGGCCCGGCCCAGGCCAGCTCGGCCTGCAGGGCCCGGTAGGCGAGCTTCGGCTGGTAGCCCGCGTCACGGATGGTGGCCAGCGCCTCGCGCCCGGGACCGGAGCCGAAGTCCCAGGTGTTCGTCCAGCTCCGGCCGTCGTCGAACCCCCAGACCGTGTACGAGATGCACTGCCGGCTGGCGAGGCACCCCTGCAGCAGCGCGGCGTAGTCGTAGGCCTGGGCCTGCAGCAGCGGGTTCACGGTGTCGCCGGTCTGGGTCTCCGGCAGCAGGTTGCGCACGTCGACCTCGGTCAGCGCCGTGGCGACGCCGAGCTTCGCGAACCGCAGGTGCATGTCGGCCAGCTGGAACGCGGAGTAGTTCCCGTAGCGCGTCGACAGGTGGGCCTGGCTGCCCACACCGTCGATCGGGACGCCCTGGCGGCGCAGGTCGCGGACCATGTCGTACACGAACTGGGTCTTGTCCAGCGGGCCGCCGTCGCCGAAGGCGTCGATGTTGTAGTCGTTGTAGAACAGCAGCGCCTTCGGGTCGGCCTCGCGGGCCCACCGGAACGCGTCGGCGACGTACCCGGGGCCGAGGTTCTGCGCCCAGAACCCCTTGTACCCGATGCGGCCGTCGGTCGCGTCGAACGAGTCGGTGACGGCCTCGTTGACCACGTCCCACTGCCAGATCCGGCCCTTGAAGTGCCCGGCGACGGTCTTGACGTGGTTGCGCAGGATGCCCCGCAGCTCGGTCTTCGTGATCGAGCCGTCGGCCACGCCCTCGGTGAGCCAGGCCGGCAGCTGGTTGTTCCAGACCAGCACGTGACCGCGGACCCGCTGGTCGTTGCTCTTCGCGAAGGCCATGAACTTCTCGGCCTGCGACCAGTCGTACTGACCGCGGACCGGCTCGAGCACCTCCCACTTCATGACGTTCTCGGCGGTGACGGTGGAGAAGTCGCTGCTCGCGATCTGCCGGTACTGCGGGTCGTCGAGGGCGGCGACGTCGATGGCCGTGCCCATCGCCAGCCGGTGCCGGTCGGCGAGCGCCTGCAGCGTGCTGTCCTGCGACGGCGGCGCGGCCGGCCGGCCGGCGACAGCCGTCGTCGTGGCGGCACCGCTCAGGGCGGCCACGACCGCCAGCCCGATGACCAGAGTCCAACGAGGTCTCATGACGACTCCCCCAGTGCAGTCGCGTCGATATCGTTATCGATATCGTTTGACACACCATAGACACCCGCACGAAACAGGACAAGAGGGTGTCCGTGGTCCGTGGCCGTGAGGACGGGGGCCCCCAGGACCGGCCCCTTGCCCCGACCGCGCCGAGGGCACACGCTGGGCGCATGGAGACCGTCTCGTTCATCGCCATGGCCGACGGCACGCAGGAGGACTACGCCCTGCTCAAGAAGCACGAGGACGCCTTCGTCGCCGCCCTCCCGGACCGGCTGCTCGAGGCCCTGGACGCGCTGAGGTCCTCGCTCGGCGGGTACAAGATCACCCGGCTCGAGCACTCTCTGCAGGCCGCGACGCGGGCGGAGCGTGACGGCCGCGACGAGGAGTACGTCATCGCCGCGCTGCTCCACGACATCGGCTACGACCTCGCGCCGTACACCCACGGCGAGCTCGCCGCGGCCGTGCTCAAGCCGTACGTCCGGCCCGAGCTGACCTGGGTCGTCAAGCACCACGGGGTGTTCCAGCTCCACTACTACGGCCACCACGTCGGGGCCGACCGCGACGCCCGGGAGCGGTTCCGGGACTCCCCGCACTTCGACGCCTGCGCCGAGTTCTGCGAGCGGTACGACCAGAACTGCTTCGACCCGGACTACGACACGCTGCCCGTCGAGCACTTCGAACCCATCCTGCGGCGGGTGCTCTCGGCACCGCGCTACCTGCAGGAGGGCATCAGCTGACGGGCCGGTCGTCCCGGGCCCGGCAGGTCAACGCCGCCGAGCGGTCCGGCGCCGGCTGAGCCGCCTGGTCCGGCATCCGTCGCGCGGGCCCACGGCCACGAGCGCTCAAGCCCTTGCACGGCCCCGCCGATCCCTCTAGCGTGCCGGGTCTGGCGAGCACGACGAGACGGCGACGGCCCCGGCGCACCGTCCACGCGGACGCCGCGCCGCTCGCTGCCGCCGCGTTCCTGCTCTCCGCGGCCGCCCTGATCTACCTCTCGCTCGCCGTCCCCGGCTACATCCGCCGTGACTGGGCCGCTGCCTTCGCCCTCACCGGCGTGCCGTGCATCGCACTGGGCGCGCTGCTCGTGCGCCGCGGTCGCCTCGGCCGCGCGGGGATGGTCGGTGTCGTGCTGTTCGGCGACGTCGCGATCGTCCTGTCGGGCTACGCGTCGACCGACCGCCACGGCACGACCGCCGGCGCCCTGCTGAGCCTGCCGACGCTGTTCACCGGGACGTTCCTGCCACCGCGGTGGTTGAAGGTCCAGATCGCGATCGCCGCGGGCTGCGCCTGGGCGATCAACGTGCTCGTCCCCGCCGAGCTCGGGGTCCACGTCATCCGCACGGCCGTCCTCGTCGTCGCCTGCTCCTGCCCCTCCGCCATCGTGGTGCTGCTCCGCCGACAGCTCGACCGGGCCGTCGTCACCGATCCGTTGACCGGGCTGCTCAACCGTCGGGGGCTGGACGCCGCGTTCCCGTCAGCCGTGGCCCGGGCCCGCAGGTCGGGCTTGCCCGTCGCCGTCCTGCTGGCCGACGTCGACCACTTCAAGCTGATCAACGACGAGCTCGGGCACCAGGCCGGCGACGAGGTGCTCCGCACCGTGGCAGCGGCCACGGCCGCCGCCGTGCGGGCCGAGGACGTCGCCGTCCGCTTCGGGGGCGAGGAGCTGGCCGTCGTCCTCGTCGCGCCCGCGGACCAGGTGCGGGCGGCCGCCGAACGCATCCGGCGCGCGGTCGAGCAGGTGGACGCGCTGCGCCCGGTGACCGTGAGCATCGGGGCGGCCTGGGCAGCCCCCGACCTCGACGACCCCGATCTGCTCGACACGCTGGTCCGCCTCGCGGACGCGCGCATGTACGAGGCCAAGCGGGCCGGACGCAACCGGACCGTCCTGCCCGGGCCCGGCGGGACCGACGTCGGGGCGAGGCTCGGCAGCTAGCCTTTCCCGCTCGTCGTCCGGGGCCTGCCGCCCGGACGGCAGGCGGCCCTACCATCCCCTCGTGAAGCGGCGACCACAGCGCGAGGGATCCATCGGCACCGTCGGAGCCGGGGGGCAGCGGTGAACCCGGCCTCCTGGGTGGAGCGGCACGCCCGGCAGCGACCGGACCGCCCGGCGCTCGCCGAGGGCGAGCAGGTGCACTCCACGTGGGCCGGCTGGGCCGCGACCGTGGCCGCCGTCGCCGGCGGCCTGCGGACCGGGTTCGGCCTCGCGCCCGGCGACCGGGTCGCCATCGTCATGCGCAACCGGCCCGAGTACCTCGAGACGCTGTTCGCCGTCTGGCACGCCGGTCTCGTCGCCGTCCCGGTCAACGCCCGGCTCCACCGCGAGGAGCTCGCCTACATCCTCGGGCACAGCGCGGCGGCCGTCTGCCTGACCGACGAGGAGCACGCGGACGACGTCCGCTCGCTCGTCGGCGAGGTCGCCACCCTGCGCGCGGCGGTGGTGGCCCCCGGCGAGGAGTGGACCCGGCTCACCGCCGCGGCGGCCGCGCCGCTCGCGACCCTGCGGCCGCAGGACCCGGCCTGGCTCTTCTACACCAGCGGCACCACCGGGCGGCCCAAGGGGGCCACGCTCACGGCCCGTAACCTGCTCATGGCCTCCCTCAGCTACTTCGCCGACATCGACCCGGTCTGCGCGCAGGACGCCGTCCTCCACGCGGCCCCGCTGTCGCACGGCTCGGGCCTGTACGGCCTGCCGCACGTGGCCCGGGGCGCGGTGAGCGTCGTCCCGCGGTCGGGCGGTGTCGACGGCGCCGAGATCGCGACGCTGCTGCAGCGCTGGCCGGGCACGTCCTTCTTCGCCGCACCCACGATGGTCAAGCGGCTCGCCGGCGACCCGGCCGTGGCGGCCGTCGCCCGGGACCACGTCAAGACGATCATCTACGGCGGGGCGCCGATGTACCTGGCCGACCTCGAGGACGCCCTCGAGGTCTTCGGCCCGCGGCTGGCCCAGATCTACGGGCAGGGCGAGACCCCGATGACGATCACGGCGCTCTCCAAGGCGGACCACGCCGACCGGGAGGACCCGCGGTGGCGCGCGCGCATGCAGAGCGTCGGCACCCCGCGCACCGCCGGCGAGCCCGGCGAGATCGTCGTCCGTGGCGACGTCGTCATGGCCGGCTACTGGGACGACCCCGCGGCGACGGCCGAGACGATCCGCGGCGGGTGGCTGCACACCGGGGACGTCGGCAGCTTCGACCCCGACGGCTACCTCACCCTGCGCGACCGGTCCAAGGACCTCATCATCAGCGGCGGGATGAACATCTACCCGCGCGAGGTCGAGGAGGCGCTGCTCACCCACCCGGGCGTGCGCGCGGCCGCGGTCGTCGGCCGGCCGGACGCCGAGTGGGGCGAGGCCGTCGTCGCCTTCGTCGTGACCGACGGCGACGCGCCGCCGCCCGCCGACCTCGACCGGACCTGCCTGGACCGGATCGCCCGGTACAAGCGGCCCAAGGAGTACCGCTTCGTCGACGCCCTCCCGACGAACAACTACGGCAAGGTGGTCAAACGGGAGCTGCGGCAGCGGCTCCGGGACGAGTCCGGGGGCGCTTTCCTCAACGGATGAACAACGCTGCCGCAGGCCGTTCCGCTGCGGCGGTCGCGCTGTTAACGTCCCCCGCAGCAGGCCAGGTCACCCGGCGTCGCGCCGCGGCAGCACCGGGCCGTGAGATCCCGTACAGCGCCGTCCGGAGGTCGTCATGAAGCTCGCCCTGTACCTGCCCAACTTCCGCGACAAGGTCACGGTCTCCGAGCTCGAGGACCTGACCGCCCTCGCCGAGGAGCTCGACTTCGACTCCGTCTGGACCCTCGACCGGATCGTCGTGCCGGAGGCGTCCGACCGCGGGGAGCTGCAGTTCCCGTTCGGGATGATGACCGAGTTCCCCAAGGCCCTGCCGGTGTCCTCGCGCGGCGAGTGGTACCAGGGCTGGCCGCTCATCCCCTGGCTGGCGGCGAAGACGTCGAAGGTGCGGATCGGCATGAGCATCATCGACACGCCGTACCGCGCCCCCGGCGTCCTCGCGGCCGAGCTCGCGACCGTCGACCACCTCTCGAACGGCCGCCTCAACGTCGGGATCGGCTCCGGCTGGATGCCCGAGGAGTTCGCGGCGTCCAGCGCCGCGCACCTGTTCCCCCGCCGGCACGCGCACGTGCGGGAGACCATCGAGATCATGCAGGGCATCTGGGGCAACGACCTCTTCGAGTACCACGGGGAGTTCGCCGACTTCGAGCGCTGCGGCTTCGGCGCCAAGCCCCTGCAGGACCCGCACCCGCCGATCTACTTCAGCGGCCTCAAGGACCCCAAGCGTTCCGCGGCCCGGATCGCCAAGTACGACCTGGCAGGCTGGATCGGCATCCAGGACACCCCCGAGGAGCTCGCCAACTGGCGGACGGCGATCCACCGCGAGCTCGAGGACATCGGCAGCGCGCGGTCGGTCGAGGACCTCGACATCTGCAGCATGATCTGGTTCGTCATCACCGACACCGAGACCGACCAGACCCCGGCCGGCAAGGGCACCAACCTGCTCGCCGGCACCGCGGCGCAGATCACCGACACCCTCAAGCGCTACAAGGAGGCGGGCATGACGATGCCTCTGCTGTGGCCGCCGTTCGCGGACGTCCCGGTCTCCAAGACGCTCGACGACCTGAAGCGGCTCAAGGAGGAGATCATGCCGAAGGTCGAGGCCAGCTGACCCGCACCGGGGCCCGCCCGTGACGGATGCCCTGCCCCTGCTGGGGTTCGGGCTCCCCGTCGCCGGGAGCTGGGCGACCCCGGCCACCATGGGCCGGGTCGCCCGGCAGGCCGAGGCGCTCGGCTACGCGTCCCTGTGGACGTTCCAGCGCCTGCTCCGCCCGGACGACGCGGACCTCGAGCCGGCGCACCGCGCCGTGCTCGACCCCGTCGTCGCACTCGCGCTGGCCGCCGCGCAGACGACGCGGATCGGGCTCGGGACGGCGACGATCTGCGCGCCGTTCACGCCGCCGGTCGTGCTCGCGAAGACGTTGACGTCGCTGGACGTCGTGTCCGGCGGGCGCCTGACCGCCGGGCTCGGGATCGGGTGGCTGCCGCAGGAGTACGCCGCGGCCGGCGTGCCGTTCGCCCGCCGCGGCGCACGCATGGAGGAGTACCTGCACTGCCTGCACGCGCTGTGGACGCAGGACCCGGTGGAGTTCTCCGGCGAGTTCTACACGGTCCCGCGCGCGCGGACGGGGCCGCCGCCGGTGCAGCGCCCGCACCCGCCGGTGCTGCTCGGTGGGACCGCGACGCCGGCGCTGCGCCGCGCGGGCCGGCTCGCGCAGGGCTGGATCGGCAGCAGCCGGCACGACCCCGGCGCCATCGGCGGCTGCGTCGCGGCCGTCCGCGACGGTGCCCGCGAGGCGGGCAGGGACCCGCACGCGGTGCGGGTCGTCGTCCGCGGGGTCGTCGACCTCGTCGACCGCGCTCCCGGCGGCACCCGCCGTCCGCTGCAGGGGACGCGTGCGCAGGTGCTCGACGACCTCGCCGCCCTGCGCGCGCAGGGCGTCACCGAGGTCTTCCTCGACCTCAACCTCGCGCCCATGGTCAGCGCGCCCGACGCCGACGAGCACGCGTCGCTCGCCTACGCCGAGCACGTGCTCGACGCCTTCGCCCCGGTCCGGCTCAGCCCGCCGGCAGCGTGAGGGTGACCGTGGTGCCGACGCCGACGGCGCTCTCGATCCCGAGCCGGCCGCCCATCGTCGTGGTGAGGCCGTGGGCGAGCGAGAGACCGAGCCCGATCCCGCCGTCCGCGGCGAGCTCGCTCCCGAGCCGGTCGAACGGGACGAAGAGCCGTTCGCGCAGGTCCTCGGGGATGCCCCGACCGGTGTCCTCGACCCGCAGGACGACGCACCCGTCGTCGTCCGGCCCGGCCGCCGTGAGCGTCACCGTCCCGTCCGCCCGGTTGTAGCGGATCCCGTTCGACACCAGGTTGATGAGCACCTGGCGGAGCCGGCGCTCGTCCGCGCGGGCGTGCACGGCGGGCGCCGGCCCGACGACGAGGCGGCCGGTGCCCGCGTCGGCGACCGGGGCGAGCAGCTCGACCACCTCGTGGAAGAGCAGGCCCACGTCGACCCGGACCTGTTCCACGGGAAGGGCACCGGCCTCGATCCGGGAGATGTCGAGGACGTCGTCGACGAGCGCGGTGACGTGCGCGGAGGCCCCCTCGATGTGCTCGAGCGCGGCGGCCCGCCGGTCCGGCGGCAGGTCCAGGGTGCGCAGCAGCTCGGTGAAGCCGCGGATGGCCTGCAGCGGCGTGCGGACCTCGTGGCTCATGGCGGAGAGGAAGTCCGTCTTGGCCCGGCTCGCCGCCTCGGCGACGCTGCGGGCCACCTCGGCCTCGCGACGGCCGCGGCGCTCGGCCTCGGCGATGTCCCGCTCGGTGACGTCGAGGAGGTTGAGGCTCACGAGGCGCGGGGCGCCGTCCGCCGCCCGCACCGCGGACGCCGTGACCGCCAGCCGCAGCACCGTCCCGTCCGGACGG
>JACRAB010000550.1 GCA_016213575.1 Actinomycetota bacterium | reverse complement strand
GTGGGCCTGGGCGGCGCCCTCGAAGAGGGCGAGCCCGTGGCGCTGCGCGACGGCACCGACCGCCGTCATGTCGGCCGGGTGGCCGTAGTGGTGCACCGGCATGATGCCGACGGTGCGCGGCGTGACCGCCGCCTCGGCGGCGGCCGGGTCGAGGCAGTACGTCACCGGGTCGATGTCGGCGAAGACCGGTGCGGCCCCGGTGAGCGCGACGGCGTTCGCGGTGGCCGCGAAGGTGAACGAAGGGACGACGACCTCGTCGCCGGGGCCGACACCGGCGGCGAGCAGCCCGAGGTGCAGGCCGGCGGTCCCCGAACCGACGGCGACGCACGTACGGCCGGCGACGAGGGCCTGTGCGAACTCGGTCTCGAAGGCGGCGACCTCCGGGCCCTGCGCGATCATCCCGCTGCGCAGGACACGGTCGACGGCCGCCCGCTCCTGCTCACCGAGCAGGGGCTTGCCGACCGGGATCATCGGGGACATCGGGGATGTGGTCCTTTCGGTTCGGTGCTGCAGAAGGGTTCCGGGTCAGGAGCGGCGGCGACCGAGTGCCGCGACCCGCCCCGCGAGGTCGGCGTAGTGGTCGGTGCCGTCGCCGAGGGTGCGGGCGAAGGCGCGTGCGGCCTCCCGCAGCCGCTGCGGCTCGGTGGGGTCCGCCGTCCAGCGGCGGAGCACGGCGGCCGCCTCCGCCGCATCGGCGACGACGACCCCCGCCCCGCTGCGCGCGACGATCTCGACCATCCGCGGGCGGGGCGTGACGATGACCGGCAGCCCGGAGCACAGGTACTCGTAGACCTTGCTCGGCAGGGCGTCCCGGAAGGCGGGGGTGTCGTCGAGCAGGCAGAGCCCGGCCCACGCGTCGGCGACCGGCTGCCACGCCTCGCGCGGCGGGCGGCGCCCGTGCCAGCGCACCCGGCCGGCCGCGGACGACGTCGTGCGCCAGGCGTCGAGGCGGTCCTGGTCCTCGCGGGCGACCGGCCCGACGACGTCGAGGGCCCAGCCGGGAGCCTGCTCGACGGCCTCGAGCATCGTGTGGAGGCCGCGGCTCGCGCGGACGTCCCCGACGTACACCAGCCGCGGGGCCGGGGCCATCGGCGCCGGCTGCGGCAGGTGGACGGCGGTGGGCAGGTTGCGGACGACGACACGGCGGCCCGCGCCGTCGCGCGCGTCGGCGACGTGCAGCGGCGGGACGTGGTCGTCGGCGACGACGACGAGATCGGCGCGGCCGGCTGCCCGCACGACGAGGCCGACGCCGAGCCGGACGAGGCGGCCGAGACCGCGGCCGGCCCAGGCCCGGTCCCGCAGGAGGGCGGCGTAGTCCTCGTGCAGGTCGACGACGAGCCGCCGACCGGTGAGCCGGGCCCGCAGGAGCGCGGGGAGCACGAGCTCGGGGTCGACGACGAGCAGCACGCGGCCGCTCGCGCGCCACGGCAACGCCGTCGCGTGCAGCAGGCGCCGGACCAGGCCGCGCGGGCGGTCCCAGGTGCGCACGTGCACGCCGTGCGGGGCGTTCCCGGCGGACCCGAGCCCGAGCACCTCGACGCGCAGGCCGCGGGCGAGGGCCCCGCCGACCTCGCGGTGCAGCCGGGCGTCCGCAACGTCGTGCCCCGAGGTGACCAGGGAGACGTCCGGGGCGAACGCCCGCGGGCGCGGCCTCGCGAGGGCTGCGTTCATGACCGACCCCGGACTGGACATGGCCTCCGCCTCGCGCGCGGGCCTGGTGCCCGCGACGTGCCACAGGCAACCAGAGCCAGGCGCTGCACAGACGGACCGAAGGTGAGCAGGAGTCGAACACGTTGTGGCGCAACGCTCTCCGGCCACGGCAGGTCGCCGGCACGAGATCGTCCGTTCATCCGGCGGTCACCGTCCGTCCGACCCGGGCGCCGGGGCCGGCCTGGCTCAGACGTCCTCCTGGGTGACGGCGGTGGCCCCGACCTTGAGGAATCGCCGGTACGCCGAGACGACCTTCGCCGGGTCGCCGCGCTCGACGAGCGCGCCCTTGTCGATCCACATCGCCTCGGTGCACAGCTGCGTGATCGTGCTCAGGCCGTGGCTGACGAGGAAGATCGTCCGCGCCTGCGCGCAGAGCTCCTGCATCCGGGCGAACGACTTCTCCTTGAACCGGGCGTCGCCGGTCGACAGCGCCTCGTCGACGATGAGGATGTCGGGCTCCATGTGGACCGCGACGGAGAAGGCGAGCCGCGCGTACATGCCCGAGGAGTAGGTGAGCATCGGCATGTCCATGAAGTCCTCGCCGAGCTCGGCGAAGTCCGCGATCTCGGTGTACCGGCGGGCGATCTCCTCCCGGTCGAGGCCCGCCGCGAGGCCGCCGAGGGTGACGTTCTGCCGGCCGGTGAGCTTGGCGTTGAAGCCGACGCCGAGGGCCAGCAGCGTGCTGACCCGGCCGTGCACCTCGATCCGGCCCTGCGTGGGCGGCAGGATGCCCGCCAGCGCCCGCATGAGGGTCGACTTGCCGGCCCCGTTCGCGCCGACGACGCCGACGACCTGGCCCTGCAGGACGTCGAAGCTCACCCCGCGCAGGGCGTGCACCTCACGGACGACCCGCTCGCCGCGGCCGAGCCGGCGCAGCCGGCGGGCGACGGTCGGGCGGCGCTCGAGGCTCGCCCGGTAGGTGACGTGGAGGTCCTCGACGCGGACGCTCAGCGGCGCCGGTACGTCGACCGGCGGGGTCTCGAGGAAGGCCTCAGAGGCGGACAGCGAACTCACGCTCCCGGGACAGCAGCGCCCACGCGCCGACGAGGAGGGCCAGCACGGCCCAGGCCGCACCGGCGCCGAGCATCCACGCCTGCGGGGCGCGGCCCTCGACCACGGCTTCGGACCAGGAGCCGAGCAGCGGGAACAGCGGGTTGACCCACCGCAGGAACGCGAGGCTGCCGCGGACCTGCTCGGGCAGCCAGAGCACGGGGCTCAGGTAGAGCCAGACCCGCATCGTGTACGGCAGGAAGGACTTCGTGTCCCGGAAGTAGAGGTTCACCGTCGCGAGCAGCATCGCCAGGCCCGTCGCGAAGACGAGCACGAGCGCGAGCGGGACGACGCCCCAGAGCATCTGCCACGTGACGGGCTGCCCGGCCAGCACGTGCACGACCGCGTAGATCCCCAGCGAGGGCAGGAACCGCATGAAGCTCACGAGCACCACGGAGATCGGCAGCAGCATCTTCGGGAACGCCGTGTTGAGGATGAGCCGGCTGCTCGACAGGATCGACATCGCGCCGCCGATGACCGCGCTGGAGAAGAAGTAGTAGAGGAACAGGCCGGCCATGATGTGCGCCAGCCGCGCCGCGCCTCCGGCGCTGCCGGACAGGATCGACGTGAGGACGTAGTAGACGAACGCGAGCAGCAGCGGGTTGAGCACGAGCCACAGCTGGCCGAGCCCGGTGCCCGTGTTCTCGGTCCGGATCTCGGTGCGGGCGAGCTCGAGGGCGAACTGCCGGCGCGCCCACAGCTCACGGGCGTAGGGCCCCAGGCGGGGGAGCCCGCGCCGGAACGGCGTGTAGACCTGGACGTCGCTCACCGGGCACCCGCCCGGACCGCGATGCCGGCACGGACCCGCTGCGGCGCAACGGTCCCCGCGGCGGCGAGGACGTCGGCGTAGACCTCGAGGAGGACGGTCTCCTGCTCCTGCCAGGACCACGACCGCAGCACGTCGGCGTGCCGGTCGTAGGCAGCGCGGTACCGCTGCGGGTCGGTGGTCACCGCCGCGACGGCACGCACGAGGTCCTCGACGTCCTCGGCGACGAAGACCTCGCCGTTGCCGAGCGTCCGCGTCGTGGCGCCCATCGTCTCGGTGTCGCTGGAGATGATCGGCAGCCCCGCGTGGGCGTACTCGAAGTACTTGGTGATGAGCGCGATCTCGTGGTTGGGGACGTGGTGGATCGGGATCAGCCCGGCGGTGGCGCTGCGCAGGAACGGCACGACGTCCTGCGGCGGCACGTATGGCAGCACGTGCACCCGGTCCGCGACCCCGGCCGCCCGGGCGCGGGCGGTGATCTCGTCCGCGCGGCGCGGGTGGGAGATGACGAGCGCCAGGTGCACCGCCGGCAGGCGGACCAGGGCGTCGACGGCCGTGTCGATGCCGCGCTGCGGTGCGGCGCTGCCGCTGTACACGAGGAGCGGGACGTCGTCCGCCAGGCCGCAGGCCGCACGCAGCCCACCCTCGGGCGCCGGCGCGTCGGGCTCGAACTGCGGGGCGTTGAGGACGACCCGTGGCCGGCGGGGCAGCCGGTAGCGGTCCTGGAGCATGTCGGCCAGCCGGTCCGAGACGGTGACGACGGCGTCCGCCCGGCCGATGTACTCCGCCTCGTGGCCGGTGTTGGCGGCCCGCCAGCGCGGGGTCTTCGAGGCGACGCCGGCGACCCACTCGTGGACGTCGTAGACCACCGGCACCCGCCGGCCGAGGGCCGCTGCCCTGGCCGCGGCCCGCGCCGCCACGCCGCACATCCGGAAGTCGTTGGCGTGCAGCAGGTCCGGCGCCAGCTCGTCGAGGACCGGGCCGAACCCGAGCTCGACGTCGAGCAGCACCGGGTCGAGCGCCCGCCAGGCGCCCGGGCCGCGCAGCGCCGTCCGCAGCCGCGTCCCCGCCCGCAGCGCGAGGCCGTCGTCCCGCTTGACCCGCTCGCTCAGGGCCCGGAACCCGACCTGGCGGAACCGGTGGAGCAGCCACCCGGCCCGCAGCGGCACGGTCTCGGCCTTGAGCGCGAGGTCCTTGGCCCGCCCGCGCCAGCCGGCGATCTCCCCGCTCTGGCGCAGGATGAGCTTGCGGGCCCGCAGGTCTGCCGTCAGGGCCTTGAGGCGCAACCCGCGGCGGGCGTTGTGGTCGACCGACGGGTACGCGAACGGGTACCGCCACCGGCCCCGGGGGACGCGGCGGGCCAGGCCCAGGAGCTGGAAGGGCGCCTCGATCCGGCGCACCTCGACCGTGACGTCCCCGGCGCCGATCGTGAACGAGTCCGCAGCACCGGGCGCGCGGCCGACGAGGACGACCCGGTACCCGGCCGCGGCCGCCGCCAGGGCACACTTCTGCACACGCGAGTCACCCTCGACGTGGTTGTCGACGATGACGGCGAGCAGGGGTGCGGGGCGGGTCGTCGGGTCGTTCTCGGTCATGGGACGCGGCTCCTGGTGAGGTGGTTCGGTCCGGTGGGCAGGCCGGCGTAGACGTCGAGGAGCATCCGCTCGTCGGCCGGCCACGTGAGCGACGCCGCCGCGACCCGGACGGCGGCGGCGTACCGGTCGTACCCCGCGAGGACGTCGGCGACGGCCGCCACGAGGGAGGCGGGGTCGCCGGGCCGGTAGAGCGCCCCGAGCCGGTACCCGCGCACGAGGGTCGCGAGCTCCCCGACGTCCGTCGCGACGACGGGCACCCCGGCCGCGACGGCCTGGAAGAGCTTGTTGGGCATCGCGAGCCGGTGGTTCGGCCAGCGGTCGGAGTGCGTCACGAGGGCGATCCCGGCGCCGCGCAGCAGCCACGAGACCTCGTCGGCGGGGACCGCGTCGAGCACCCGGGCGGCGCCGGGGTCGAAGTCCCGCAGCCAGGTCTCGTCCGCCGGCCCGAGGATGTCGACGGGCAGCGGGAGGTCCCGGCTCGCCGCGGCGACGACCTCGAGCTCGCGGTAGGGCGCCAGCCGCCCGGCGTAGAGCAGCCGCGCCGGCGCCAGGGGCGCCGTCGGCGGCGGCAGGACCGCGAAGGTGTTGCGGACGACGCGGACGTCGCGCCAGCCGTACGTGTCCTCGAGCGCCTCGGCGACGCCCTCCCCGACGGTCACCACGGCGTCGGCCCGGCTGCCGCGCCGGGCCTCGGCGCGCCGCCCGCGGGCGTCGCGCCGCGGTGTCGGGCGACCGACGACGGGC
>JACRAB010000549.1 GCA_016213575.1 Actinomycetota bacterium | reverse complement strand
GCCGTCTTCAGCGTCTCGCGGGACTGCGTGACGCGCGACTCCATGGCCGTGCTCTTCGCGGCCTCGGCGGCGGCTGCCGCGATGGCCTCCTTGGTGCCCGGCTGCACCTGCCCGAGCGCCGGCAGGGTCGCCCGGGTGCCCTGGAGCCACTGCGCGTAGGCGGCGATCTGGCCCTGCACGAGACCCCTGAGGTCGCCGGGGAGCGGCACGGCGTCCAGCGCGGTGGTCGCGGCCTCGATCTCGGCGGCCGTGGCCTCGAGGTCGGCGGTGGCCTTCCCCTGGTCGGCGGGGGCCACGGCGAGCAGCGCGTCGCGCTGGGCGACCTGGACGTCGCTCGTGTACATGTCGAGGTCGCGGAGCGCCTGGTCGGCCTGCGTCAGCCGGGCGACCTCCTCGGCGTGGCTGCGGAGCTGGCGCGCGCTCACCCAGGCGGTGCCGCCGATGGCGACGGCGACGAGCACACCGAGCAGGGACAGCGCGAGGAGCTTGCGGGAGATCGACCACAGGCGGGGGTGCATCGTGGACCTCTGACTCGCTCGAGGAGTGGAACGTCCTGTTCGTCGGGCTCCCGGGGGTGCGGCTGGAGCCGGACGAGCCAGCAGGGCCGGACCGGACCCGGACGGCGCAACCGGTGCCGCCCGCAGGGCACCCGTTGCGCCGACCGGGTCTGCCGCCGCGCCGGGTCGCGCTGCTACGTTCGCGGGATGACGCAGGACGGGCCGCAGGACGGGTCGCCCCACGCCGGACCGCGCCGGGCCGTGTGCCCGGGCAGCTTCGACCCCGTGACGAACGGGCACGTCGACGTCGTCCGGCGGGCGGGCGCGCTGTTCGACGAGGTCGTCGTCGCGGTGCTGTCCAACCCCGCGAAGCAGGGCACGTTCGCGCCCGCCGAGCGCGTCGACCTCATCGTCGCGAGCCTCGCCGCCGACCTCGGCCGGGCCGACGGGTCGCTGCCGGACGGGCTCACGGTCGAGCTCGTCGACGGCGGCCTGCTCGTCGACTACTGCCGGCGGATCGGCGCCGTCGCCGTCGTCAAGGGGCTGCGCTCGGGCACGGACTTCGCCTACGAGCTGCCGATGGCGCTCATGAACCGGCACCTCACCGGCCTCGAGACGGTCTTCCTGCCCGGTGACCCGCGCTTCGAGCACGTGTCCAGCAGCCTGGTCAAGGAGGTCGCGTCGCACGGCGGCGACGTGACCGGGCTCGTGCCGGACGTCGTCCTGCCCCGGCTGCTCGACCGGCTCGCCGGGCGGGGCTGACGCCGGTCGCGCCGACGCCCGGTTTGGGGCAGCGCGACAGGTGCACTATTGTCTTTCCTTGGCCCGTCGCTGCACGCGCGCGGCCGGAATGCCTCGATCATCACAGTCCCAGGAGCACATCATCCGCCTCGACCCCCGGTCGCCCACGGTTCTCGACACCCGCGAGATCGGCAGGCGCCCCGGAACGATGCGGCGGGTGCAGCGGACCATCGCTGCCCCGGTGGACCTGGGTACCGACGTGATCGGGGTCCCGGAAGGCACCGACCTCGAGCTGGACCTGCGGCTCGAAGCGGTGATGGAAGGGGTGCTCGTCTCCGGTACGGCCCGGGGGCGCGCGACCGGGGAGTGCGTCCGGTGCCTGGGGGACGTCGACCAAGAGATCGAGGTCGACCTCCAGGAGCTGTACGTGTACCCCGGCCGTTCGCCCGAGGGCAGTGACGACGAGGACGAGCTGCGCGAGCTGCAGGACGACCTGATCGACCTGGAGCCCGCGTTGCGGGACGCGGTGGTGCTCGCACTGCCGTTCCAGCCGGTGTGCCGGGAAGACTGCCCGGGCCTGTGCTCCGAGTGCGGGGCACGGCTCGCGGACGACCCGGACCACCACCACGAGAGCACCGACCCGAGGTGGGCGGCGCTCCAGGGGATCGTTCCCACTCCGGGGACGGGCTCCGACGACGTGCACGACGACCAGAAAGAGAGCTGACCGTGGCCGTCCCGAAGCGGAAGATGTCCCGCAGCAACACGCGGTCCCGCCGCTCGCAGTGGAAGGCGACCCCGACGACGCTCACCGCGACCGTCGAGGGCGGCCAGACCACCTACGCGCAGCCCCACCGGGCCCGCGTCGTCACCGACTCGGCCGGCACCCCGCTGTACCTCGAGTACAAGGGCCGCAAGGTCAAGGACCTCTGAGGACCTCCTCAGGCATGAAGGACGGCCTCCGGTGAGCGCGCCCGCCGGCACGCCCACGGGCGACGCGCACCCGGCCGACCTGGTCCCGCTCCAGACCACCCTCGGGGTCACGCTGGAGCGGGGCCTGCTCGTGCGCGCCCTGACCCACCGGTCCTTCGCGTACGAGAACGGCAACCTGCCGACGAACGAGCGCCTTGAGTTCCTCGGGGACTCGGTGCTCGGTCTCGTCGTGACCGACGCGCTCTACACCCGGCACCCCGACCTGCCCGAGGGGCAGCTCGCGAAGCTGCGGGCCGCCGTCGTCAACATGCGCGCGCTCGCCGACATCGGCCGCCGCCTCGGCATCGGCGCCTTCCTCCTGCTGGGTCGCGGCGAGGAGACGAGCGGCGGCCGGGACAAGTCCTCGATCCTCGCCGACACCCTCGAGGCGCTCATCGGCG
>JACRAB010000084.1 GCA_016213575.1 Actinomycetota bacterium | reverse complement strand
CCGGCCGCCGGTACGCCGAGGAGCTCGACGCCGACCTGCCGCCGAACGACGTCGTGCCGTTCCGGCGGGAGGTCACCCGTCTGTCCGAGCACCCCTGACGTCGGAGCGCGCGGGGCGGTAGGACTCCGCGACGCCCTTGAGCGCACCGAGCAGCGCGGCCCAGGTGTGCTCCGACCGGGTCCTCGTCGCCTCGTCCACGTTGTGCTCCTGGGTCACGGCGACCCGGGTGCCGCCGTCCCCGACGTCCGACAGGTCGAACGTCAGCGTGTGCGGCACCCCGTCGGCGTCGGTGCCGCCGGAGTGCGACATCCGCAGCGTGCTCTCCGGCAGGTACTGCAGGATCCGGCCGTGGTCGGCGAAGGACCGGCCGTCCCACTCGCCGTGCCAGCTGATCTCGGCCTCCTCCACCCAGGTGCTCGTGACGGTGGCACCCATCCACTGCCTGATCCGCTCGGGGTCCGTCAACGTCCGCCAGACGGTGTGCCGGTCGGCGTCGACGTCGATCTGCGCGCGTGCGACGAGGTCGTCCATCCCGGGGACGTACCCGCGGCCGGCCGGATGATGCACCCGGCCACGAGATCACGCAGACCGACCCGGCTCAGACCCCTTCGACCGTCGCGAAGACCCGGTCGAACCGCTCGAGCGCGTCGTCGACGACGGCGTCCGTGTCGGCCATCGAGGTGTACATCCGCGACCCCGCGAGCGTGATGATCCCGTTCGCCGCGTAGGCGGCACCCATCTGCTCCATGAGCCGCTTGCGGGCTTTGTTCTCCTTGAGGAGCTTGAGCGGGTTGTGCATGTCGAGGAGCATCACGCCGCTGCACTCGAGGTGGACGATCGAGCCCTGGTTGTACGCGACGTACGGCAGCCCGTACCGGTCGACGAGCCGCTGCAGGCCCTTCGTGAGCCGGTCCCCGGCGCGGCCGGCGATCACGGGGGCGTTGGTGCGGGCCATCTCCTCGATCGCGAAGTACCCGGCGGCGCAGGACAGCGGGTTCGCCGACAGCGTGCCGCCGACCTGGATGTGCGCGCCGCTCTTCCCGTCGAGCCCGGAGCCGAACACGGCCATGACGTCGGAGCGGCCGCCGACGCCGCCGGCCATCGGGTAGCCGCCCGAGACCGCCTTGCCGAGGACGGTGAGGTCCGGCGTGACCCCGAAGTAGCCGGCCGCCCCGCCGAGCCCGAGCCGGAAGCCCGTGACGACCTCGTCGAAGACGAGCAGCGCCCCGAACTCGTCGCACAGCTCGCGGACCTTCGCGTTGAAGTCGTGCGGCACCGGCCGGGTGCCGGACTCCGGACCGACCGGCTCGACGACGACCGCCGCGGTGCCGCCGCGCAGCCGGTTCTCGACGAGCTTGCGGCGCAGCGTCCCGAGGTCGTGCGGGAAGGTCTCCCGGGTGCGGCTCGTCGCCCCGAACGGGATGCCCTTGGCGTTCATCCGGTACGTGCCGGGCACCCGCAGGCCGTAGACCATCGTGTCGGACCAGCCGTGGTAGGCGCCGCCGACCTTGATGACGGTCTTCTTCCCGGTGAACGCCCGGGCGGCGCGGACGGCGGCCATGACGGCCTCGGTGCCGGACCCGAGCGACCGGTACATCTCGATGTGCGGCATGTACCGGTGGATCGACTCGGCGAGCTTCAGCTCGTACTCGTGGAACAGGCCCGTCACGGGCCCGGACGCACCGACGACCTCGGCGACCTTCTCGTTGACCGGCGCGTAGTTGCTCCCGAGGATCGTCGGGCCGCCGGCCTGGAGGAAGTCGATGTAGACGTTGCCGTCGCGGTCGACGAGGTGCGCACCCTCGGCCTTCTCGACGGCGAGCGGGAACGGGTAGTTGAACGCGAGGTTGTGCTGCACCCCGCCGGGGATCCGCTCCTTCGCCCGGTCGGTGAGCTCCTTGCTCGCCCGGCACTTCGTCTCGAACCACTCCAGGACGTCGAGCAGCGCGTCGTGCCGCAGGCCGCGGACCGGCTGGGAGACAAGGGCCTTGAGCCTGCGCATCGTGTCGTCGACGTCCGGGTACTCGCTGATCGCGTAGCCGAGCCGGGCGGCCTCGGCGCCGGGCTCGACCGCCTCGACGAGCCGCGGGGCCGGCACCGGCACCGCGGCGACGGCGGCCGCGGCGGCATCGGCGCTCGGCAGCGGGGCCTGCGCCGGGACCCGCACCGGCGGCACGGAGCGCTCGACCTGCGCGGCGATCCGCTTCTCGTCGCTGCGCAGCTTGGTGAACGCGATCTCCCGGATCGCGGCCGGGATCGTGTAGACCTTGCCCGACTCGGTCGTCAGGGCGAGCAGGTAGGCGATGGACACCTTCTCCAGCAACGCCATGTTGAAGACGGCGCGGTCCGGGTCGGTGCCGAGCGCGACGATGCCGTGGTTGGCGATGATGAAGGCGTTGTCGCCGCCCGCGACCTTCTTCTGGACGTTCTTCGCGAGGAACCCGGTGCCCGCCGGGGCGTAGTCGATGATGGCGACCTCGCGCCCGAGGAAGCGCACCTGCTCGTCGGTGAGGGCCGGGATCGGACGGCGCAGCACGGCGAGCGCCGAGGCGTACGGCTGGTGGGTGTGGACGACCGCGTGGACGTCCGGGCGCTCGCGGTAGATGTTCGCGTGCATCCCGCACTCGATGGACGGCGCGAGGCCGGCGTCCCCCGGGTCCGGCACGTGGGTGCCGGCGAAGTCGACGATGCAGACGTCCTCGACGCGCATCGCGGCGTAGTCGTAGTTGCTCGGGGTAACGGCGTAGAGCCGGTGCCCGGGGACCCGGACCGAGACGTTGCCCTCGGTGGCCTTGAGGTACCCCCGTTCGAGCATGCTGCGGCACATGTCGACGACGTGCTGGCGCGAGGTGCGGTGCTCCACGGCGGACCTCCTGGCAGGTGGCGGCCCGTCCATCGTCACCCATCACGCGGTGAGAGTCTGCGCACCCGGGGCACCACAGTTCTCGCGTCGCCTTGTCACCGCATGACAACATCTGCGCATGAGCCGCGCCGTGACCCCGACGCCGTGGGAGCGCCTGCCCGCCGACCTCGCCGCCGCCATGCGCCACGACCTGCCCGCGACCGTCGAGGAGGTCGCCCGCGAGGTCGCCGAGGCGACGCCGGCATTCGCCGCGGCCCGCAGCAGCAAGCTCGAGCGTGACCTGCGCCGGGCCGTCGAGGTCGCGCTGGCCCGGGTCCTCGCTCTCGTCGGCACCTCGGAGCCGGCGGTCCCGGCGGACATCCGGGACGTCTTCACCGCCCTCGGCGCCGCCGAGGCCCGGGAGGACCGCGGCCCGGAGGCGCTCCTCGCCGCCTTCCGGACGGCGGCCGGCCTCACGCTGCGCTCGGCGGCCCGGGCGCTCGGCCAGGTCCGCCCGGTGGGCACCGACGAGCTGCTCGACCTCTCCGACGCGATCACGACCTACGTCGACGCGCTGGCGGCCGCGGCCACCGACGGCTTCGGCCTCCAGCTCCGCGAGCAGGCCGGCGAGGGCGACCGGGCCCGGCGCCGGCTCGCCGAGCTGCTCGTGCGCGGCAGCGCGCCGGACGAGGTCGTCCGGACCGCGGCCGCCGAGGCGGGCTGGCGCGGCCTCGACGTCGTCGTCCCCGTCGTCCTGCCGCCCGAGCAGGCCCGGGACGCCCGGTTCCGGTACGGCGCCGACGGGGTCGTCCTCGACCGCGAGCGCGACACCGTCGTGCTCCTGCGCTCCGGCCCCCGGGCGACCCGGGCGGCGCTCACGACGGCGCTCGCCGGCCGGGGCGCGCTCGTCGGTCCGGCACTGCCCTGGCCGCAGGTGCCGGAGGGGGTGCGCCTCGCCGTCCTCGCCGGGGAGGCGGCGGCGCCGCCGGACGGCGCGGACCCGGTCTTCGCCGAGGACCACCTCGCGCTGCTCGCCCTGCGCGGCGAGCAGGGCGCCCTCGCCGTGCTCACGGCCCGCCGGCTCGCCCCGCTCGCCGCGCTGCGCGAGACCCAGCGCGAGCGGCTGCTGGCGACTCTGCACAGCTGGCTGCGGCACTGGGGCTCACGGGCGGACGTCTCCGCCGAGCTGTTCGTCCACGCCCAGACCGTCAGCTACCGGCTGCGGACCCTGCGGGACCTGCTCGGCGACGACCTCGACGACCCCACCGCCCGCTTCGAGCTCCACCTGGTCCTCACCCACCACCTGACCGCTCATGCTCACGGTGCGTACCGGAATCGGCGCACTGAGGCCCCGGAACCGGTACCGAGCGCGAGCATCGGCGGGACGGCGGGCCCGCTCACCTGACAGATTGGGCGGCATGGGTGAGCTGATCGTCGTGACGGGGCCGCCGGGGGCGGGCAAGTCGACGCTGGCCCCGCACCTCGCGGAGCGTCTCAACCCGTCGGTGCTCGTGCCCGGGGACTGGTTCCTCAGCCTGTGGCGGCGCGGCGCCGTACCGCCCTGGCTGCCCGAGGCCGCCGCGCAGAACGAGATCGGCGCCGCGGCCGCGGCGCGCACCGTCGGGACGTTCGCCCGGGCCGACTGCTCGGTCGTCTACGACGGGGTGGTCAGGCCGAAGGAGCTGCCGCGCTGGCTGACGACCGCGGGTGACCCCGTGGCGCACTACGTCGTCCTGCTGCCGCCGGCCGACGTCTGCGTCGAACGGGTCGTCCGCCGCAGCGGTCATGGCTTCACGAGCGAGGAGGCGACGCGCGCGATGCACGCCGACTTCGCCGCCGAGTGGCTGGAGCTGTACGTCGTCGAGGACGCCGAGGCACCCGCCGAGGAGCTCGCGACACGCCTCCTGGAGGCGATCGCAGCGGGCGACCACCTCGTCCCCCCGCCCGCCGAGCCGTCCTCTGGCGGGTGAACGACCCCAAGATCTCGTTCTGGGGTGCGTCACCCACCAGAGGACGGGACACGCGCGGGGGTCAGGCCCTGGCTGCGAGCCACTCCTTGCCGGCCTCGGTGAGCACCCGGTCGGCGCCGTCGGCGGCGAGCAGCGGCGGGTCGCTGCGGTAGAGCTGCGCGAGGTCCGCCCTGGGCAGCCCCGCGCGGCGCGCGGCCTGGTGCAGCTCGAGCCGGTGCAGCCGGCCGCCCGGGGCGGCCGCGACCTCCGTGAGGAGCGCGGTGACGCCCGCGCCGCCGTCCTGGCGGCCGGCCGCTGCGCCGGGTCCGGCCGTGGAGCCGTTGCCGGGCAACGTGTCCGCCTCGGCGAGCACCGACTCGATCTGCGTGACCAGCCCGCGCAGCGCCGTCCGCAGCCGGGTCGCCTCGTCGACCTCGCCACCGGAGTCGGCGCTGCCCTGCCAGGTGCGCTTGGGGTGCCGGCGCAGGTACTCCTTCTCGAGCTCGAGCATCCGCTCCGTGTGGTGCGCGAACTGCTCGGCGGTGCCGTGGAGGAAGACCCAGTTCCGGGTCGCGTGCGCGTGCGTGCCCTGCCGCTCGAGCTCCTCGTCGCTCAGCTCTCGGGCCGGGACCCCGGTGGGCTCCATCGCCGCTCCTTCTCCTCGGGTGGTCCGGGTGGTTCGGGTCAGTCCGTCGGGTCGTCGGTGAGGCAGTCCTCGAGCCGGACGGCGCGCTGCGCCTTCGGGTAGTGCCGGGCGTTCTCGACGTAGACCCCGACCGCGTAGTCGACCCAGCGGTCGTGGTCCTCGCCGGTCAGCGGGCGGATCCGGGCCGGCACCCCGAGGAGCATCGACCCGGGCGGCGCCTGCAGCCCCTCGGGGACGACGGCACCGGCGCCGACGACGGAACCGGTCCCGATCCGGGACCGGTTGAGCACCGTCGACATCGAGCCGACGAGGCAGCGCGGCTCGACGACGCAGCCCTCGAGGTGCGCGTTGTGGCCGACGACGCAGTCCGCGCCGACGACGGTCGGCCAGTCCTGCGTCGTGTGCACGACCGTGCCGTCCTGCACCGAGGTCCGGGCCCCGATCTCGATGAGGCCGTGGTCGCCGCGCAGCACCGCACCGGGCCAGACGGACGCCTCCGGGCCGAGGGTCACGTTGCCGATGAGGACGGCGTCCGGGTGCACGTAGGCGGTCCGCGAGATCCGCGGCGTCACCCCGTCGTAGGCGTAGACCGGCATCAGACTCCCTCTCCTGCAACGGCTCCCGCGTCGGGCCCGGCCCCGAGGTCGGGGTCGAGACCGTGGTAGACCCGCAGCGCGTTGCCGCCGAGCGCGAGCGCGACGGTCTCCTCCGCGAGCCCGAGCCCCGCGACCGCGCGGGCGTTCGCGGCGACGCCGGGCACGCCCGGCCAGTCGGTGCCGAAGACGAACCGGCGGGCGAGCCGGGCGAGGTCGTGCCGCGCGTAGTACGTCGGCAACCGCTTGGGCGGCAGGCCGGACAGCTCGATCCACACCGTCTCGTGGGAGAGCGCGAGGAAGGCCGCGGCGTCGTACCACCAGCCGCGGCCGCCGTGCGCGAGGACGACCTCGAGCGTCGGGAACTGCCGCAGCACCGGGTAGAGGTGCACCGGGTCGGCGAGCTCGTTCATCGAGCCGGGGAAGGACGACGTCCCGCAGTGCACGACGAGCGGGACGCCGCGCTCCGCGAGGACGGCGTACGCGGGGAACAGCGCCGGGTCGTCGAGCCGGAAGCCGCCGTGCACCGGGTGCAGCTTGAGCGCCGCGGCGCCGTGGTCGAGCTGGCGGGTCAGCTCGGTGGCGACCGGGAAGTGCAGGTGCGGGTTGACGTTCGCGACCGGCCGGAAGCGGCGCGGGTTGGCCTCGACGAGCGGCAGCAGGTCGTCGAACTCCTGGTACCCGGTGGCCTTCGGGCTGTACTCGCAGAACAGGAGCGCGACGTCGACCCCCTCGGCCGCGAAGTGCGCGTCGAGCGCCGCCGGGCGCGGCCGGCCGTCGCCGTCCCAGACCTCCTCGACGACGCCGGGGCGGCCGAAGTCGCGCGCCCAGTCCTTCCACGCCGGGGCCAGCGAGCCGAGCACCGGCACGTGGACGTGGGCGTCGACGAGGACGCGGCCGTCGAGCACGCCTCAGCTCCCCGGGTGGTCGGCGACGAGCGGGGTGTCGACGCCGATCTCGCCGACCTTGCGGGCCCCGCCGGGGGCACCGAGCGGGGCGTCCCGGCCGGGCAGCACCTCGGTGAAGAAGCGCCGGTTGTCCTCGACGAACTCCTTGTCCTCGTCGGGGACGCGACGGTCCTGCGAGATCGCCTCGACCGGGCAGACCGGCTCGCAGGCCCCGCAGTCGATGCACTCCTTGGGGTTGATGTAGAGCTTGCGGTCCCCGACGTAGATGCAGTCCACCGGGCACTCCTCGACGCACGACTGGTCGCTGACGTCGATGCACTTCGAGGTGATGACGTAGGGCACGGCGGTCCTCTCACGAACGGGTTCTCGTCGAACGTACCGGCGGGGCCGGGTCCTGCAGGTCGGGTCAGACGGGCACCGGCGCCGGGGCGGCGTCGCTGCTGTGCCCGGGGAACAGCGTGACCTCGGGGTCGAGGTGGACGGCCGCGTTGTTCACCGCGGTCGCCACCTCGCCGAAGCCCACCGAGATGAGCCGGACCTTGCCCGGGTAGTCGGTGATGTCGCCCGCGGCGTAGACCCCGGGCACGTTCGTGGCCATCCGGGTGTCGACGACGACGTGCCGGTTGTCGTGCAGGTCCAGGCCCCAGCCGCGCAGCGGCCCGAGGTCGGCGACGAAGCCGAGGGCGGCGACGACGCGCTGCGCGGGCAGGGTGACGACGCCGTCCCGTGTCGTCACCTCGGCGGCCGCGACCCACCCGTCCGGACCGCTGCGCAACGCGGTCACCTGGGCGTCGACGAGCACGGTCGCACCGCTCGCGTGGACCGCCTCGACGGTCGCCGCGTGCGCCCGGAACGCCTTGCGGCGGTGGACCAGCGTGACGGAACGGGCGACGGGCAGCAGCGCGAGCGCCCAGTCGCACGCGCTGTCGCCGCCCCCGACGACGACGACGTCCGTGCCCGCGTAGTCGGCGAAGGACGGCACGAAGTAGGCCAGGCCGCGGCCGAGGAGGTCCTCCCCCGCCGGCAGCGGGCGCGGCGAGAAGGTCCCGATCCCGCCGGTGACGACGACCGTGCCGGTGCGGACCGTCGTCCCTGTCGAGGTCGTGACGACGAACCGGCCCGGTGCGTCGGGGTCCGCCGCGAGACCCTGCGCCTCCTCGCCGAGCAGGTACGTCGGGTCGTACTGCCCGGCCTGCTCGACGAGCCCGGCGACGAGGTCGCGGCCGAGCACCCGCGGGAAGCCGCCGACGTCGTAGATCGGCTTCTCCGGGTACATCGCCGTGACCTGGCCGCCGGGCTCGGGCAGGCTGTCGACGACGGCGACGCGCAGCCCGCGGACCCCGGCGTAGTACGCGCCGTACAGGCCGACCGGGCCGGCCCCGACGAGGAGCAGGTCGACCTCGAGGCCGCGGGCGGTGCTCACCGGACCGGCGCCGCGGACGGCGCGGCGTCGCGCGCGTGCAGTGGGTCCTGCTCGACGACGAGGGCCCGCACCTTGAACCGCTGGAGCTTGCCGGTCGCGGTGCGGGGCAGGGCGTCCCGGACCAGGACGGCGCGCGGGGCCTTGAAGTGCGCGAGCCCCTCCCGGCAGAAGGCGACGAGGTCGTCGCCGGTCACGGTGCCGCCGTCCCGCAGGACGACGGCCGCGACGGGCCGCTCGAGCCCGTCGTGGTCGACGCCGCCGACGACGGCCGCCTCGACGACGTCCGGGTGCTCGAGCAGCCGGGCCTCGACCTCGCCGGGCGACACCCAGATCCCGCCGGCCTTGATCATGTCGTTCGACCGGCCGAGGCAGGTGAACCGGCCGTCCGCGTCCTCGACGTACGTGTCGCCGGTCGCGAGCCAGCGCCCCTGGAAGACCGACCGGGTCGTCGCCGTCCGGCACCAGTAGCCGGTGGCGATCGACTCCCCGCTGACGAAGAGCATCCCGGGGGTGCCGACCGGGGCGCGCGAGCCGTCCTCGGCGCGCACCTCGACCTCGTACCCCGGCACGGGCCGCCCGCTCGTGCCCGGCCCGATGTCGCCGGGGGCGTTGGACAGGAAGATGTGCAGCGCCTCGGTCGACCCGAGCCCGTCGAGGATGTCCACCCCGAAGCGGGCCGTCCAGCGCTGCTGCAGGGCGGCGGGCAGCGCCTCGCCGGCCGATGTCGCGATCCGGACGCCGTCCAGGGTGTCCGCGGGCAGGTCGGCGGCGAGCATGCCGGCGAAGAACGCGGGGACGGCGTAGAAGACGGTCGGCCGGTCCGCCTGCGCGCGCTCGGCGACGGTCGCCGGCGTCGGGCGCCGGGGCTCGAGGATCGCCATGGCGCCGACCGACAGCGGGAAGAACAGCGAGTTGCCGATCCCGTAGGCGAAGAAGAGCTTCGCGACCGACAGGCACCGGTCGTCGCGCCGGATCCCGAGGACCTGCGCGCCGTACGTCTCGCAGACGTGGCGGATGTTCGCGTGCCGGTGCATCGCCGCCTTGGGGACACCCGTCGTGCCCGACGTGTAGAGCCACAGCGCGCCGGCGTCGTCCCCGGCGGCCACGACCGGCGCCCCGCCCGGGGCGGCCCCGTCGCCGGCGGCGAGGGCGTCGTCCCAGTCGACGAGGACCGCCCCGGCGGGCACCTGCGGCCGGGCGCCGCCGGTGACGACGAGATGGGTCACGGCGTCGCTCGCCGGCAGGGCCGCGGCGAGCGCCTCGGCGAAGTCGGCGGAGGCGACGACGACCCGGGCCCGGCAGTCGGCGAGCAGCGGCCCGAGGTCGGCGGCGGTGAGCATCGTGCTCACGGGGACGGCGACCATCCCCGCCCGCATCGCGCCGAGGATGCCCGCGGCGAGCTCGACGGTGTCCGCCATGAGGAAGAGCACCCGCTCCTCGCGGCGCACACCGAGCGCGGTGAACGCCGCCGCCACCCGCGCCGTCAGGGCCGCGAGCGCCGCGTACGTCGTGTCCGCGCCGTCGCAGCGCAGGGCGACGCGGGCGCCGTCCCCGGCCTCGACGTGCCGGTCGACGAGGTACGCCGACGCGTTGAAGGAAGGGCCTGCCTCGAACGGAGGTCGGGGGGTGGACGTCGTCGTCCCGGCCATGGTGGTCCGCCTCTCGCGCTGAAGGGGATGGGTGGGTCAGACGCGGAACTGGTCGAACTCGGCGCGCAGGCCCGAACCGTAGCGCCGCAGCGCCCCCTCGGGGCCGGAGGCGTTGGGCCGCAGGAAGATCCAGTTCTGCCAGGCGGTGAGCCGGCCGAAGATCTTCGTCTCGACCGTCTCCGGGCCGACGAACCGGTGGTTGGCCTCCATGCCGGTGAGGGCGTCGGGGCTCAGCGCGGCACGTTCCTCGAGCGCGATCCGGATCTCGTCGTCCCAGTCGATGTCGTCCGGGGTCATCGTCGCCAGCCCCAGGCCCGCGACCGCCGCGGCGTCGAGCCGCTCGCCGCTGCGCGCGAGCACCGCCGCCAGCGACGCGTCGTCGCCGTAGAACCGGGACTGCAGCCGGGTCAGCCCGTTGCCCATCGGGAACAGCCCCGCGTTGGCCGGGCCGACGACGAGGACGGCGGGGGCGACGT
>JACRAB010000546.1 GCA_016213575.1 Actinomycetota bacterium | reverse complement strand
CCCGCCGGTCCGGCCGCTCCAGAAGCCGAGGTTCTTCAGCGTCGCGTGGCGCACGACGGTCTGGCCGCGGGAGCGGATGTAGGCCCGGCCGTCCGCCGTCTGCGGGTCCACCCGGCGCAGGGTCTCGTCCCAGCTCGTGATCGTCAGCGGCGCGGACGCCCGGCCGAGCAGGCGCAGCCGGCCGCCGTCGTTGACGATCGACACGAACCCGCGTCCGCTGCTCGCCAGCCGGATCGTCGTCGCCTTCTGCGGTGCCAGGGAGAGCGTCGCGCCGGCGTTGACGAGCAGGTGCTCGCGGAGCAGGTAGGTGCCGTCCTCGAGGGTCACGAACGTCTGCGGCGCGAGCCGGCGCAGGTCGTTGATCGTGTACGGGGAGCGGCGTGCGGTGAGCACCAGGGTGTAGCCGCCGGCCGAGCGCACCCGGTAGGGCACCTTCGGTGCGGACACCCCGAGCGAGGTCACGGCGACCTTGATGTCGACGAGGCGCTCGTCCTCGGCGGACACCAGGTCCGCGAGCCGTTCCGACTCCTCCGCCGAGACGGTGCCCGGCGCCTCGGAACCCGCGGTCTCGTCGTCCGCACCCGCTGTGCCCGGGGTGCTGGTGGACGGCGTGTCCGTGGCCGTGCCGGTGCCGTGGAACGGGCGCAGCGCCGCACCGGCGCCGCCGGCCGACACGACCGTGCCGGTCGCGGCGCAGGCGAGCACGACCGCTGCCGCGAGGGTCCGCCGTCCGCGGCGCGCGTCACGCACGACCGGCTCCGCTGAAAGCGGCGGCCGGACGGTGCACGGCCGGGCCGCGGAGCGCAGGCGCCAGGGCCGGCGGGGCCAGGGCCTCCGGGGCGAGCGTGTCGAAGGTCTGCCCGTCGGCGCCCTGGCGGTCCGCTGCCCGGGTGAGCCACCCCTGCTTGTTCATGGTCACCAGGGCGTAGGCCTTGATGGGCAACGAGACGAAGATGACGACGAGGGTGACCAGGGGCAGCAGGAACAGGTCGAGCGGGCGCCGCACGAGGTGGGACGCGCTGCGCACGAGCCGGCCGCCCATGAGCCAGGTGGCGGCCAGCCCTGCCGAGGCCCAGGTCGCCTCGCTGCGCGAGCCCACGAGGTACCCCAGGGCCATGCCCATGGTCAGCGGCGTGAGGAGGATCTGCAGCACGGTCACCTTCGAGATGAACGGGACCCGCCAGAGCCAGCCCTGCCAGGCCGCCGTCAGGTAGGTGCGGTAGGAGTTGCGGCTCCAGCGGACCCGCTGCTTGCAGAAGGCCCGGAAGGAGGTCGGGAACATCGACAGGGCGCGGGCGTTGCCCTGGTACGTCGTCCGGTAGCCGCTCGCGAGGACGAGCCAGGTGAGCCGGCCGTCGTCGCCGGCGACGCAGCGCTTGCCGAGGAAGAACTCGTGCTCGAGGTGCGGCAGGACGCTCATGACGACGCTGCGCCGGTAGGCCGCCGTCCGGCCGGAGACGCAGATGACCCCGCCGCGGCGGGCCATCGCGGGCACGTAGTCGTAGTAGCGCAGGTCGATGATCCAGTCGGCGACGACCCGCCAGATGCTCGACCACCGCTGGTAGACGTTCTGCTTCGTCGACACCGCGCCGACGGTGATGTCCGCGAACGGCATCTGGACGGCCTCGAGAAGGCCCGGCTCCCAACGGGTGTCGGAGTCGGTGAGGACGAGCACCTCGCCGCGGGCCGCCCGGATCCCGACACCGAGGGCCGAGCGCTTGCCGCGGTGCTCGAAGGGGATGACCCGCAGCCGCGGGTCCCGGACGCGCGACAGCCCTTCGATGACCGCGGTGTCGGCGAGGTCCGGCACGACGATGATCTCGGACGGGTCCTGGTCCAGCCACGTGGTGAGGCAGGCCAGGAGCACGTCCACGTCCTCGCGGAACGAGGGCACGACGACGGAGGTCGTGGTGCGGAACGTGTTGAGCGTCGGCCGGTAGCCGCGCGACAGGGTCCACCGGTAGAGCCACAGGCCCCACACGAGGACGCCCGCCACCCCGAGCGGCATCCACTCCCGCCAGCTGGAGTCGGCGAGGTTGCCGAGCAGTCCGGAGACCGCGGAGGTCGGGTCGAAGCCGAGATAGGCCGTCATGGGTTCCTGCTCCCCGAGAACCGTGTGGGCCGGTCCCGGCGCGGTCGTGTTCAGAGCGCCCTTGCTGCTGACGCCGCGGCCGAGGTTCGTCGCTCTCGACGCTAGGGAACGCCGCGCGCGGGACCGGACGCATTCACCATGAGTTCACGGGCTCGTTCGCTGCGGGCGCGTCGACGAGTGGTGGCGTTCAAGGTCGTGACGCACCGTTCACCCAGCAGATGTGCCCGTCACAGAACGGAAACGCGGCGGGTCGCGCCCGCTCTCAGCGGGCCGGGCGCAGCATCGAGATCGCCGGGCCCCGACTGCCGGACGGCCGGATCGCTGCGACCACGGTGCCGTCGAGGTTCTTGCGCGGCGCGCTCACCGTCCAGGAGACCACGCCGGACGCGACACCGCCGTTGACCGTGAGGACGCCGGTCGCTGCGTCGAGCGCGGCGTACAGCCCGGACATGGCCTGGCCCATCGGCGTCAGCTGGACCGACGCCCGGGTCAGGTCGCCCGCGCTGCGGAAGGCCGCGTCGAGCGTGACGGTGCCCGTCGTGGCCGCCGCACCGAGCGTCAGCGTGCCCGTCGCGACGTGGTAGCCGCCCGCGCCGGACACGACGTCCGCGTAGCCGACACCGCCGTTGGCGGTCTGGGTCGGGTCGTGGACCCCGGTCAGCGCGAAGCTCGCGAAGACGGCGCCGTCGACGACCTCGTCGCCGAGGACCAGGCTGCCCCAGCCGCCCGCACCGCCGTCTGCGTACAACGCCGGCCGCTGCGCCGATGCCGGCGACGCCGGTGCCGCGGTCGTCGCCTGGACGCCGACGTTCTTGCCGCCCTTGCCGAACACCGCACCGGCGGTCCCGGCGGCGGTGGCCGTCGACCGCGCGTAGAGCGCCCACCTCGTCGCCGACGTGGCGTCGCAGAGGACGCCGTTGCCCGCGGAGGCCTTGACGTAGAACGCGGATCCGGTCGTCGTCGAGGCGACCGTCGTGCCCGAGCCGCCCGAGGTGTTGCTGCGCCCGAGGAGCAGCGGGCTGCCCGCAGCGGCCTCCGCCGGTCGGGCCAGGGCCACCCCGAGGGCTCCGGCCGCCGCGGCGGCGCCGGCCGCGAGGACGGTCCGGCGGCCGTTCGGACCGGGGGTGGTCTCGCGGGCGTGGGCGGGCTCGTGCTGGGGCATCGACGACCTTCCATGGTGCTCGACGAGGGCCGCGTCGGTCGACGGGCCCCGGGTGTGGCGGGG
>JACRAB010000542.1 GCA_016213575.1 Actinomycetota bacterium | reverse complement strand
GGGCTCGTCGTCACCGAGGAGAGCTCCTCGTCGTCGTCCTCGTCGACGACGACGACGACGAGCAAGTCCAAGACCACCTCGACGCCGGGCACCGTGTCGTCGCGCTCCGGCGCGGACCGGGCCGGTGGCCGGGCGCCGATCTACACGACGTCGCGTCCGCCGGCACGGGGGACGACGTCGACGTCCAAGCGGGCCGCGTCGACGACCACGACGAAGACCACCACGACGCCGAAGCCGGGGACGACGACGAAGCCGCCGACGACCACGAAGCCGCCGACGACCACGACCACCACGACGACGACCACGACCACGACGACCACGACGACGACCGAGCCGCCGCCGCCGACCACCACGACGACGACGACCGAGCCGCCGCCGCCGGCCGATCCGCCCGTCGTCCCCTGACGTCAGACCGAAGGCCGGTCCCGCCTCGTGCGGGGCCGGCCTTCGCCGTCCCGACCGGGCCGCCCTCGGGACCACCGCCCGGGACCACCCCGCACAGCAGAACGCCGCTCCCCCGAGGGGGAGCGGCGTTCTGGTTGCCTGGCCTGGCTCTGGTCAGTCCTCGTCCCCGCGCTGCTGCGGGATTCCGGCGAGCAGCGCGCGTACCTCGGACTCGCGGTAGCGACGGTGACCACCCAGGGTGCGGATCGAGGACAGCTTCCCCGCCTTGGCCCAGCGGGTGACCGTCTTCGGGTCGACTCGGAACAGCGCGGCGACCTCGGCCGGCGTGAGCAGGGGCTCTGCGTCGGGCGTACGGGTGGTCATGTTCATCCTCCAGGAACGGGGCCGATGCCCCGGGGCTGGGAACATCGTGCCCTGTCAGATCGCTTCTGGGGAACAATTGCGGTCGATGATCCCCCGTTGGGGGGATGTATGCCCCCGTTGGACCACAAGTCGTGACGGATCCACGACGCACGGGTCGATCCGGCTCCCCACCCGCACCGGGGCACCGGGGCAGGCACCTCATGATGACCGAGAAAGGTCATCCAGTAAACGTTGTCTTGTGGTCAGACGGTGATAGGCCGCCGCAGCACCGGTCGGATCACCCGAAGCCAGGCACTCCAGCCCCATCTGGACATCCTCGGCACCGTCCTCGCCGCCGGTCAGCCGGACCACCGGGCCGGCGTCCACCTCGACCCACGCCCGCGGGTGGAAGGTCTCCAGCCACCGGGCCATGATCTCGACCTCCGCGGTCAGCTCGGTCTCGCCGACGCCGAGGCGCAGGGTGCGAAGCGCCCGCGCGGCCCTCGACCGGGCCGTCGACATCGGGACGACGTACCGCCCGCCGCCACCGGCCCGCTCGCCGTCCTCCGGGCGCACGAGGGTGAGCCACGCCTCCGGCAGCGCCCAGGCCCGCACGAGGCGCCTGGGCGGCCGGACCGAGCCGGGCCCGGGGGTGTCGTCGGCCCCCACCGGGCACACGAGGACGACCCCGCCGGCCCGGAGCACCCGGGTCGCCAGGAAGGCCGGCGGGCGTCCGGCCCCGCGCGCCCGGTCCGCGCGCCCGCCGTCCGGGTGCGGACCGTCCGGGTGGACGGCGCCCGGGTCGTCACCGGCCCCGGTCGCGGCCGTCGTCCAGCCGGTCTGCACCGTCGCGTCGGCACCGTCGGGCCCGGGGACGACGGCGTCGCGGCCGGCGAGCACCCCGCGCCAGGACGCCGTCCGCTCCGCCTCCTCGGCGCGCCGGTCGGCCCCTTCGCGCAGCGCGAGCACCTCGAGCGCCGGGCGGTCGGCGATCGCGAAGGCCTCGAGCGGCTCGTACACCCGCATCGTCGTCGCGGGCACGGCCGGCGGCAGCAGGCGGGGCGTCACCGGCCCATCGTCACAGGCCTGCCGCCAGGAGGCCACAGCCGCCGCCGGATCGCCGGGCCGGGCCGATCCTTCGCCCGCGGCAAGTGTGCCCGGAGTGGGCATGATCACGCGTTCTGCACCGGTCCCGGACGGCCGCCACCCTCTTGGACCAGCCGGGATGCCGTGGGGGCTGCGGACGTTGTACCGTAGCGAGCACGAGTGACTGATGACCACACTCCGGGGCCCCGCCATGTGCGCTTGCCCCGGGTCGACGTATGAGGGGGTCGACGCCATGGGGCGCGGCCGTCAGAAGGCCAAGCAGACGAAGGTGGCTCGGCAGCTGAAGTACTTCAGCCCGAACACCGACTACGACGCCCTCCAACGAGAGCTCACCACCGCCGACGGGCACGCTTACCCGCCGGCAGCGGAAGCGGTCGACGAAGTCGACGAGGTTGAGGACGACGAGGCCGACGACGACGAGGACGACGAGTACGCCGACTGGTCCCCCGGTCAGCACCGTTGACCCGTCACCACTGACACACGGACGTGGACCGCGCCGCCGCGGGTGGCGCGGTCCACGCGTTGTCTGAGCAGTTGGAGCACCGCTGAGGGTCGCCGCAGGTGGCGCCCCACGGGGATGACGCCCGCCCCCGCGCGGACCGCCGGCCGCTCGCCGGCCGTCAGGCGGGGTGGTCCCCGACGAGGCGCACCGAGCCGCCGTCGACGCCCTTGGCCCCCTGGGTCAGCTCGCCGTCCGCGAGCCCGGCCGGGTCGGTGCCCGGTTCCGCCGCGACCGTGCCGAGCACCCAGGCCGGCAGCCCGCGCGCCGCGAGCCGCGCGACGGCCGCGTCCGCGGCCTCGGCCCCGACGACGGCGACCATCCCGACACCGACGTTGAGCGTGCGCTCCAGGTCGGCCCGCGGCACCCCGCCGAGCCGGGCGACGAGCCCGAACACCGGGGGCGGCGTCCACGTCGCCCGGTCCACGGTCGCCCGCAGGCCCTTGGGCAGCACCCGGGCGAGGTTCGCCGCGAGGCCGCCGCCGGTCACGTGCGAGACGGCGTGCAGGTCCGGTCCGAGCGCCGCGGCGAGGTCGAGGACGTCCGCCGCGTAGACCCGGGTCGGGGTGAGGATCTCCTCGCCGACGGTCCGGCCGAGCTCGTCGACGTGCCGGTGGTAGTCCCAGGCGTTGGCGGCGAGCACCCGGCGCACGAGGCTGAAGCCGTTGGAGTGCAGCCCGGACGACGCCATGGCGACGACGACGTCCCCGCCGCGGACCCGGTGCGGGCCGAGCAGGTCGTCGGCCTCGACGACCCCGGTCGCGGCACCCGCGACGTCGTACTCGTCGGCACCGAGCAGCCCCGGGTGCTCGGCGGTCTCGCCGCCGACGGGCGCGCAGCCGGCCTGCTCGCAGGCGGCCGCGATTCCGCGGACGATCGCGGCGATCCGCTCCGGGACGACCTTGCCGCACGCGATGTAGTCGGTCATGACCAGCGGCCTGGCCCCGCACACGACGATGTCGTCGACGACCATGCCGACGAGGTCGAACCCGATCGTGTCGTGGATGTCGAGCGCCTGGGCGACGGCGACCTTCGTGCCGACACCGTCGGTCGAGGACGCGAGCAGCGGACGCCGGTAGGCCTTGAGCTCGGAGGCGTCGTAGAGGCCCGCGAACCCACCGATCCCGCCGAGCACCTGCGGCCCGTGGGTCCGGGCGACGGCCGCCTTCATGAGCTCGACGGCCCGGTCGCCCGCCTCGGTGTCGACGCCCGCGTCGGCGTAGGTGATCCCGGACGGCCCGCCGGCCTGCGCGTCGCTCACGGGAGAATCCTAGGGGCGGGCCGGACGGCGGCCCCGAGCGGGCCGAGGTCGATCCCGGCGGGTACCTGCTGGGTGATGCAGTGCGGTCCGCCGCCCCCGAACGCGATGGTCGCGGCCGGGACGCCGACGACGCGACGGTCGGGGTAGACGGCCGCCAGGGCCGCCAGCGCGGCGTCGTCGCCGGGCGAGCCGGTCGTCGGGACGATCACCGCCCCGGTCGCGAGGTAGTGGTTGACGTAGGAGACCTCCGGGGCCGGGCCGGGGTCGACCGTCGCGACGCCGAACGGGCGGCCGGCGGCGTCGGTGGCCGCCGCGAGGACCGCACGGTTGGCGCGGGCCCGGGCGTGGTCCGGCGAGGCCGGGTCGGCGGGCACCTCGAGCAGGAGGCGCCCCGGGGCGACGTACTGCGCGACGCCGTCGACGTGGCCGTCGGTGCCCTCGGGCCCGGTGTCGAGGCTGTGCCCGTACGGCAGCCACACGACGGTCGTCACGCCGAGGTAGGCGGCGAGGGTCGCCTCCATGTCGGCGCGGTTCATCGAGGGGTTGCGGTTCGGGGCGAGCAGGCACTGCTCGGTCGTCACGAGGGTGCCCTCGCCGTCCACGAGGAACGCCCCGCCCTCGAGCACCATCGGGGCCCGGAACGCCTGCAGCCCCAGGCGTTCCGCGATCCGCCCGGCGAGCCGGTCGTCGTCCGCGTACGGGTGCCAGCGCCCGCCCCAGGCGTTGAACGCGAAGTCGACGACGGCCGCGCTCCCGTCGTCACGGGTGACGAAGACCGGGCCGCTGTCCCGGGCCCAGGAGTCGTCGACCGGTAGCTCGAGCACGGTGACGGCGTCCCCGCAGTGCCGGCGGACGTCGTCCGCGGCACCCGGCGGGCAGACCATGACGACCGGCTCGAACACCGCGACGGCCCGGGCGACACCGGCGTACTCGGCCTTCGCGTCGGCGAGCCGGTCGCCCCACCGGTCGCCCCGGACCGGCCAGACCATGAGGCAGCCCGCGTGCGGCTCCCACTCCGCGGGCATCCGGTAGCCGAGGTCGGCAGGTGTCGTCACGCAGTGATCGTGGACGCCCCGCGTCGCCCGCGACAAGGAGCGCGAGCCGCAATGTGGCCCGATCGGGTCACCACATTGACCCGCTCCAGACACCCGTGGTGACGTGCGCCACAGGTACGGTTCGCCGACAGGACGGACGTGGAGGTCTGCCATGCGTGTCGAGTCTGACGGCCACAGCCGCGGGAACCCGCGCCTGTTCGAGCTGGTCGAGAACGCCCCGAAGACCGGCAAGAGCCCGACCGTCTGGGCCTGGCCGGAGCTCATGGACTACCTCAAGGTCGCCGGGCAGCCGGTCCAGGGCCCGTGGCCGCCGCACCAGCAGCCCCGGCCCGACCCGGACGCCGACTCCGGCCCGGTCGCCGTGCCGGACCCCGAGTCCCGCTGACCCCCGGGTCCCGCTGACCCCGTCCACAACCCCTGCCGGTCCACCCGGCACGAAGGAGGCTCGGTGTACCCGTCCAGGTTCGGCTACGAGTCGCCGCGCGCGCTCGACGAGGCGATCGACCTGCTGTCGCGCGGCCAGGGCGAGGCGAAGATCCTCGCCGGCGGCCAGAGCCTCATCCCGATGCTGAAGCTGCGGTTCGCGTCGCCCGAGATGCTCGTCGACATCAACAACCTGCCGGGTCTGTCGCACCTCACGGTGGACCCCGACGGCTCGCTGCGCGTCGGCGCGCTGTGCCGGCACAGCCAGCTCGAGCGGGCTGCCGCGCTGGCGGGCCCGTTCCCGACCATCGCCGCGGCCGCGCCGCTCGTCGCCGACCCGATCGTCCGCAACCGCGGCACGCTCGTCGGCTCGATCTGCCACGCGGACCCGCAGGGCGACTGGGCCGCGGTCGCCATCGCGCTCGGTGCGTCGGTCGTCGCCCAGGGCCCGTCGGGCCGGCGCCGGATCCCGGTCGCGGACTTCGTGAGCGGCCCGTTCCCGCACGTCCTCGCGTACGACGAGGTGGCCGTCGAGGTGGTCTTCCCGGCGGCCGCCGGGACCGCTGCCGGCGGCTACCTCAAGCTCGAGCGCCGGGTCGGCGACTTCGCCACCGCGGGCGTCGCGGTCGGGCTCGAGCGGTCCGGCTCCGTCGTGACCCGGGCCGGGATGGCCCTCACCGGCGTCGGGGGCGCGACGATCGACGCCTCCGAGGCCGCGCAGGCCCTCGTCGGCGGCGAGCTGACCGCCGACCGGATCGCCCGCGCCGCCGACGGCGCGGCCGCCGCGGCCAAGCCGCGCGGCGACCACCGCGGG
>JACRAB010000541.1 GCA_016213575.1 Actinomycetota bacterium | reverse complement strand
GGACGGTGAGCAGGTCCGGGCCCCAGACCAGGACGGCGCCGGTCGTGCCGCCGCCCGCCGTCCCCGGCGGGCTCGACGCGACGCCCGCCCAGGGCCGGTCGTCGTGGAGCAGGACCGTGAGGTCGTCCGCGAGCTCGTCGAGCCGGAACGGCGAGGTGTCGCCGCCGACGACGGCCGCGTCCGCACCGCCGCGAGCGGGGGCGGACCTCAGGCGGAGCCACGTGGTCATGGGGTCGGACGGACCTTCCAGATCGGGCGGGATGGGTCGGGGCGGGCGCGGCCCGGGGCGGGTGTCAGTCGAACGGGTTGAGCCAGCCCCCGACCTTCTTCGCGCCCGCGACGGCGGTCTCGCCGGCCGCCTGGGCGACGTCGACCGCCGCGTCCGCGGCGTCCGCCACGGTGTCGAGCCCGTCCGAGGCGAGCTGCGTGACGTCGTCCCAGTGGTCGACGAGCTCGGCGCCCGCCCAGACGACGCCGGTGACGACGACGGCGCCCGCGGTGACCGGGTTGGGCGCCAGGAGGCAGGCGGTGGACGAGGCGTTGAACCCGACCTCGGCGAGGTCGGCGACGTAGCCGGCCCCGTTCTCCTTGAACGCGTCGACCGGGTTGCCCTGGGCCACGACGTTCGCGAGCGACACCCCGGTGGACACGACCCCGCCGACGACGCCGGTGGCCCTGAGCACCCCGACGCCCTGGACGAGCGTCGAGCCGCGGGCGAGGAGCCCGGTCTCCAGCGAGGCCGCCTCCCAGCCGCGGGCGGCCGCCGTCCACAGCGGCATCGACCGGCTCGCGGCGTTGCCGACGAGCAGCGACTCGCCGATCGCGCCCTTGCCGAGGAACGGCTCGAGCCAGGGCAGCCGGGCCGCCGCGCGCAGCCCCAGCGGCATCGACCTCGCCGTGAAGGTCGAGCCGGTGACGAACCGGACGGCGTAGAGCTGCTTGGCCTTGGAGAAGACGCCGACGCCGACCGAGGCGAGCTGCGGCGCCGTCATGAAGGCCCAGACCGCGGCCGCGACCGTCTCGGGGTGCTCGGCCAGGCCCGGGACCTGCGACAGCGCCTCGGAGATCGCCCGCTGCCGCCAGTCCGAGAACGACTCCCGGTGCCCGCGGTAGACCGGGGGCCGGGTCTGCTCGAGCGTGCGGCGCACGTCGAGCGCGAGGTCGTCGAGCCGTGCCGTCACGGCCCCGGCGCGGCGGCGGACGTCGTGCTGGTCGCCGGCGGCCTCGACGTCGAGCACGTCGAGCCGCATCCGCAGCGTCTCGGCCTGACCGGGGCTGCCGCCGAGCAGCGGCTGCGGCGTCACAGGGGCGGCCTGGGCGGCCTCGATCTCGCGGACCAGCGCCGTCCGGCGCCGCGACGCGTCCGCCGCGAGGTCGTCCGCGTGCCGCTGCAGCCGGCCGATCTCGACCCGGGCGACCTCGAGGGCCGTGGCCCAGCGGTCGAGCGCGGCCGCGCCGACGTCGAGCGGGTGGACGACGGTCCGGACGGCGGCGGCCAGGCCGTGCACCGCCTCCTGGGCCGCGGTCGCGGCGACGCCCTGCCACGGGACCTGCCACGCGTGCGGGAGCGCGCCGAGGGCTCCGGCGGTGCCGCCGACCTCGTCGCGGGCGGAACGCAGCGCGGCGACGAGGGCCCGGACGGCGGCCGGGTCGCCCGGTGGCACGGTCAGCCGGGACGCCGCGACCGGGGTGTCGAGCAGGCCGCTCACCCGGGCGTCCCTGCGACCGGGGGCGCCGGTGGCCCGGCCGGCGCCGGTGGCGCCGCGGCTCCCGCGAGCGAGGCGTCGAGCGCCGCGAAGGCCTCGCCGGCCCCGACGACGTGCTGCGCGAGGACGTCCGCGGCCTGCGCCGTCGTGACGAGGAACGGCTCCCAGTACGCCGCGAACTCGGACAGCCCGGCGCTCACGTGGGCGTGCCCCGAGGTCCCGGGCGGCGTCCGGCCCGCGGCGGCGACCACCCCGGCCGCGCCCGCGAGCACCTGGCCCTGCTCCCGCAGACCCGCCCCGGCCGTCTGCGTCGCCGTCGACTCCCAGCGAACCACTGCACCTCCCCGCGCGGACCCCCGCCCGCCCCCGGCACGACCACGTGCGACTGCGGGCCCAACCCTGGCACAGCCGCCGTGGCGTGATCCACCCCGCTCGCTGCGGCGGGGCGTCCCGGCCGGGGGCCGGGGGCTGCGACACTGGACGCCGGGGCCGGTCCGCGGCAGTCCGCATCCTGAGACCAGGCGACCGCGCCCCGGACCGATATGAGAGACAGACGAGGGGCCGGACGGCGAACACCCCGGCCCCGGGGCGAGGCGAGGAGAGGGTCGTGGAGCCGCTCAAGGTGGCGTTGCTCGGGTGCGGGGTCGTGGGCACCGAGGTCGCGCGCCTGCTGACGCAGCACGGCGAGGAGCTGGCCAAGCGGGTCGGCGCGCCGCTCGAGCTGTCCGGGATCGCCGTCCGCCGGCTCGGTCGCACCCGCGACCTGGCCGTCGACCCCGCCCTCTTCACGACGGACGCCACCGCGCTCGTCAAGGCCGCCGACGTCGTCGTCGAGGTCATCGGCGGCATCGAGCCGGCCCGCTCGCTCATCCTCGAGGCGATGGCCTCCGGCGCGGGCGTCGTCACCGCGAACAAGGCGCTGCTCGCCGAGGACGGCCCGACGCTCTACGCCGCGGCCGCCGAGCACGGCGTCGACCTCTACTTCGAGGCCGCCGTCGCCGGCGCGATCCCGCTGCTGCGCCCGCTGCGCGAGTCGCTCGCCGGTGACCGGGTGCGCCGCGTCCTCGGCATCGTCAACGGCACGACGAACTACGTCCTCGACAAGATGGACAGCACCGGGATGGGCTTCGCCGAGGCCGTCGCGCAGGCCCAGGAGCTCGGCTACGCCGAGGCCGACCCGACCGCCGACGTCGAGGCGTTCGACGCCGCCGCGAAGGCGGCGATCCTCGCCTCGCTCGCGTTCCACACCCGGGTCGGTGCGGCCGACGTCCACCGGGAGGGCATCACCTCGGTCTCGGCGGCCGACGTAGCGTCCGCCCGGGCGATGAACGCCGTCGTCAAGCTGCTCGCGATCTGCGAGCGCACCGGGGGCGGCCCGGACGGCACGCCCGAGGGCGTCTCGGTCCGCGTGCACCCCGCGATGATCCCGCTGAGCCACCCGCTCGCGAGCGTCCGCGAGGCCTACAACGCGGTGTTCGTCGAGGCCGAGGCGGCCGGCGAGCTGATGTTCTACGGCCGCGGCGCCGGCGGCCAGCCGACCGCGAGCGCCGTCCTCGGGGACGTCATCTCGGTGGCGCGCAACCGCGTCGCCGGCGGCCGCGGGCCGGGGGAGTCGGCCTACGCGGACCTGCCGGTGCGGCCGATGGGCGAGGTGCTCACGAGGTACCACATCAGCCTCGACGTGGCCGACCGCCCGGGCGTCCTCGCCCAGGTGGCCGCCGTCTTCGCGACGCACGGCGTCTCCATCGAGACGGTGCGCCAGCAGCAGCACCCCGCCCGCGAGGACGGCGGGGGAGCCGGCCGGGCCGCGCTCGTCGTCGTCACGCACACCGCCCCGGACGCCGCGCTCACCGCGACGGTCGAGGCCCTCGCCGGCCTCGACATCGTCGAGGCGGTCGCCAGCGTCATGCGCGTCGAGGGCGACTGACCCACCGGGCCCGCGGGCTCCCGCCCGACCCGGCCCCAGCACCAGCACCGCGCCCGGGCACCAGCACCGGGCAGTACGAGCACCCGCCCCGCGGCGGGTCCCGACGAGGGAGCAGGCACGTGGCCCATCAGTGGCTCGGCGTCATCGAGGAGTACCGCGAGCGGCTGCCGGTCTCGCAGACGACGCCGGTCGTGACCCTGCGGGAGGGCGGCACGCCGCTGACCCGCGCGCACACGCTCTCGGAGCGCACCGGGTGCGAGGTCTGGGTCAAGTTCGAGGGCGCCAACCCGACCGGGTCCTTCAAGGACCGCGGCATGACGATGGCGATGAGCAAGGCGGCCGAGGCCGGCGCCAAGGTCGTCGTCTGCGCCTCGACCGGCAACACCTCGGCGTCCGCGGCGGCGTACGCGGCGGTCGCCGGGATGACGTGCGCGGTCCTCGTGCCGGACGGGAAGATCGCGATGGGCAAGCTGAGCCAGGCGGTCGCGCACGGCGCCAAGCTGCTCCAGGTCGACGGCAACTTCGACGACTGCCTCACCGTCGCCCGCAAGCTCGCCGACGCCTACCCGGTCGAGCTCGTGAACTCGGTGAACCCGGCCCGCATCGAGGGGCAGAAGACGGCCGCGTTCGAGGTCGTCGACCTGCTCGGGGACGCCCCCGACATCCACTGCCTGCCCGTCGGCAACGCGGGCAACATCACCGCCTACTGGAAGGGCTACGTCGAGTACGCCCGGCCCACCCAGGCGCCGAGCGACGCCCCCGGCGACCAGCCGCTGCCCGCCGTCGCGGGCCACCGGCCGCGGATGTGGGGCTTCCAGGCGGCGGGCGCGGCCCCGATCGTCCTGGGTCACCCGGTCGACCACCCCGAGACGATCGCCACCGCGATCCGGATCGGCAACCCGGCCTCGTGGAAGCAGGCCGAGGCGGCCCGCGACGAGAGCGGCGGTCTCATCGACTCCGTGACGGACGAGGAGATCCTCGCCGCGCACCGGCTGCTCTCGTCGGCCGAGGGCGTCTTCGTCGAGCCCGCGTCGGCGGCGAGCGTCGCGGGGCTGCTGAAGGCCCACACGGCCGGCCTGCTCGACCGCGGCCAGACGGTCGTCTGCACCGTGACCGGGCACGGCCTCAAGGACCCGCAGTGGGCGCTGCGCAACCCCGACGGCTCCTCCGTGGAGCCCGAGCGCGTCTCGGTCGACACCGTGAGCGTCGCGCGGGCCCTGGGGCTGGAGGGCTGAGGTGGGCGCACCGGTGCAGGCGGCCGGCGCGACGGTCGTCGACGGGGTCGTCCTCGGACTGCCCGTCACGGTCCGGGTGCCCGCCTCGAGCGCGAACCTCGGGCCCGGCTTCGACAGCCTGGGGCTCGCGCTCGACGTCCACGACGTCGTGACCGGCGAGGCGCTGCCCGGCGGGCCGGACGTCGGACCGG
>JACRAB010000540.1 GCA_016213575.1 Actinomycetota bacterium | reverse complement strand
CGAGCGTCGTGAGCGGGATCGCGAGGACGAGACCGACGGACCCGACGAGGGTGCGGACGACCTCCTCCGCGACGTCCCCGCCCGTGAGCACCTGGCCGACCGGCTGGGCGTAGAGGTCGACGAGCAGCAGCGTCGGCAGTGCGGCGCCCGCGTAGGCGAAGACGATCGTGTAGACGGTCGAGGCGAGGTGGTCCCGGCCGACCCGCATGCCGCTGGCGAACAGGGCCCGCACGCCGAGGTGCGGCGCGTGCGCCTTGACCTCCCAGACGGCGGACGCCTGGGTCACCGTCACGTCGTTGAGCACCCCGAGCCCCGCCACGACGACGCCGCACAGCACGATCCCGCCGAGCCCGGCACCGGTCGTGAGCCGGCTGAGCTCGAAGTCCTCGTCGGAGACGAGCCCGTCGAGGTGCGCCGCGCCGGTCGCCCAGGCGGCGAGGCCCGCGGTCACCGCGAGCCCGGCGACGGTGCCGAGCAGGGCCGTCGTCGTCCGCGCCGAGACGCCGTGCGCGAGGTACAGCACCGGCAGCATGATCGCGCTCGCCGTGACGAGCGCGAGCGGCAGCGGCGGCCCGCCGGTGCGCAGCGCGGGCAGCAGGAACTGCGCGACGACGACGAACGCGACCGCGACCCCGCCGAGGGCGGCCAGCCCCTTCCAGCGGGCGACCGCGACGACGAGCACGGCGAACAGCGCCGCGAGCAGGCCCAGCGGCAGCCGGCGCTCGTAGCCGACGAACGCGTACGCCGCGGGGACGCCGTCCTGCGCCGGGTAGACCGCGAGCCGCACCGGGTCCCCCGTGCCGAGCCCGGCCCGGACCACCTCGGCAGGCACCGGTACCTCGGCGGACGCCGTCCCGCCGGCCGCGCGGACGGCGACGACGGCGACCGCGCAGTCGGACGCCGCGCCGCCGGGGTCTGTACCAGCGCCGGCGCCGGGCTCCGCGCCGGGCTCCGCCGGCACGACGCCCTCCCCGCCGCTCTCCGCCCCGACCTGGTCGCACGGCAGCGCCCGGGTCCCGGTCACGGTGCCGTCGAGCAGCCGCAGCCCGGCGTAGGGGTTCTCGACCCGGGTCGAGCGGACCACCTCGCCGTCCGGCCGCTGCGCGACGAGCCCCGCGAGCGTCGCCGCCGCGACGACGAGGACGAGCGCCCACAGCACCGCGGAGGTGGTCCGGCCGACCTGCAGGTCGGCGTCGTGGTGGGCACTCACCCCCTGATCGTCCGCCGACCGGGCGACGACGTCCCGCAGGCACGCCGGGCGGGCGCGGTGCGTCCAGGACATGAACATCATGTGCGGATCCGCGCCGCAGGGTCGAGGAGGCGGGCCGGCGCGTGCGACCGTGGTGCCCTCGCCCTCGGAGGTCGCCCCATGAGCGTGACGCACCCTGCCGGACCCACCGCCCTGCGCGCGCACCATCTCGTCGCCGGCGCCCTCGTGTGGGCGGTGACGAGCAGCCTGTGGGCCGTGGATCTCGTGCTCCGCACCCGACGGGAGGAGCAGGTCCTCCTCGGCGGCACCGTCCTCACCCTCGGCGTGCTCGCCGCGCTCGCGACCTTCACGTGGGGCACAGTCCTCGGCCGGCGACACGCCTGGCGCACCCTCGGCGCGTCCCTCGCGGCGACGGTCGTCATGGCGCTCGGCACCGTCCTCGCCTGGCTGCTGGCCGTCGTCCCGGCCTCGTCGGACACGAACCCGGAGGCCGTCCGGGTCATCGTGTCGGCGCTGTTCGCCGGGGCCTGCCTCGTGCTCGCCGCGGCGCTCGTGCTCGGGGCCGGCGTCGGGCGGCGGGCCGCCGCGCACGACGCCGCGGCGCACGGCCCCCGGCGCTGAGCCGTCCGGTCAGTCCGGCGGGTGCGGCTCCGTCCGGTCGGTCGCCGTCCGGTCGGCCGCCGTCCGCGACGACGCCGCGAGCACCGCAGCGACCGCGGTCGTCAGCGGGATCGTCAGCACGAGGCTGGACGACGTGACGAGGGTCCGCACGAGCTCCTCGGCGACGCTGCCGCTCACGACGACGTCGCCCACGGGGCGCTGGTAGAGCGCCTGGAGCATGAGCGTGGGCAGCGCGGCACCGGCGTAGACGAAGACGATCGTGTAGACGACCGAGGCGAGGTGGTCGCGGCCGATCCGCATCCCGGCCGAGAAGAGCCGGCCGGGGCCGAGGTGCGGTGCGGCGTCGTGGATCTCCCACACCGCGGACGCCTGGCTGATCGTCACGTCGTTGAGGACGCCGAGGCCGGCGATGATGATCCCGCAGAGGATGACGCCGCTGATCCCGGCGCCGGTCGTCAGCTGGCTCAGCGCCTGCCCCTCCTCGGCGTCCAGCCCGGTGAGGCCGGTCGCGGCCGTCGCCCACCACGCGAAGAGCGCGGTCGCGACGAGCCCGGCGAGGGTGCCGAGCAGCGCCGTCGTCGTCTTCACCGTGACCCCGTGCGCGAGGTAGAGCAGCACGGTCATGATCGCGGACGACGCGACGACCGCGACGAGCACCGGGTCGCTGCCCGCGAGCAGCGCCGGGACGACGAACGATCCGATCGCGAGATAGGCCACCGCGAGGCCGCCGAGCGCCGCCAGCCCCTTGAGCCGGGCGACGGCGACGACGGCGACCGCGAAGACGACCACGAGCACCGTGAGCGGCGTCCGGCGGGACCGGTCGGCCCACGCGTAGACGGCGGGCTGGCCGTCCGCGGGCGGGAACCGGGTGAGCCGGACGCCGTCCCCGCGGGCCAGACCGGCGCGCTCGACCGCGGACGGCACGGCGACGGAGACGACCTCGCCGCCGCCCGCGGACGCACCGGCGTCGACCCGGACCTTCGCGGTGACGCACGTGACGGTCTCCGGGATCGTGCCGTCGAGCAGCCGGTCGGACGACGTCCCCTCGCACGTCGCGCGGGCCGTCGACTCGACGGTGCCCTCGACGAAGACGACCCCGTCGTAGAGGTCGCCGATCACCGCGGGGGCGGTGACGGCGGGCGGCCAGAGCGCGACGAGCCCGGCGACGGTGAGCACCACGACGAGCGCGACGATCCCGCCGAGCACCGCGACGACGCCGCGCGAGGCGTTCGCCGGCCCGCCGTGGGAGTGGCTGTGCCCGTGCCCGGCGGCGGTGGCGTCGGGCTGCGGTGCGGACCCGTGACGTCCCACGGGCGGCTCAGCCCCGGACCGGCGCGGCGGCGTCCACCGCGCCCCCGTAGCGCCGGTCGCGCCGGGCGTAGTCGTCCACGGCCTGCCAGAGCGTGCGGCGGTCGACGTCCGGCCAGAGCACGTCCATGAAGACGAGCTCGGCGTACGCCGACTGCCACAGCAGGAAGTTCGACGTCCGCTGCTCCCCCGACGTGCGCAGGAACATGTCGACGTCGGGCATGTCGGGCTCGTCGAGGAACCGCGCGACGGTGCGCTCGTCGACCTTCTCGGGGTCGAGCCGGCCGGCGGCGGCCTCCCGCGCGATCGCCCGGGCGGCGTCCGCGATCTCGGCCCGGCCGCCGTAGTTGACGCACATCGTCAGGGTGCAGACGGTGTTGTCCTTCGTGAGCTCCTCGGCGGCCTCGAGCTCGGCGACGACGCTGCGCCACAGCCGCGGGCGGCGTCCGGCCCAGCGCACCCGCACGCCCCAGGCGTGCATGTCGTCGCGCCGCCGCCGGATGACGTCCCGGTTGAACCCCATGAGGAAGCGCACCTCGTCCGGCGAGCGCCGCCAGTTCTCGGTGGAGAAGGCGTACGCCGACACGTGCGTGACGCCGATCTCGATCGCTCCGGCGACGACGTCGAGCAGCGCCGCCTCCCCCGCCTCGTGCCCCTTCGTCCGCGGCAGGCCGCGCTGGTTGGCCCAGCGGCCGTTGCCGTCCATGACGATCGCGACGTGCTTGGGGACGAGCTCGGCCGGGACCGCGGGCGGCCGGGCACCGGACGGGTGCGGCGGCGGCGGGACCGGCTCGGCCCGGCCGGCGGACGCGGCACCGCGGGAGGTGCGGCGGCGGCTCGGCATCGGCATGCCGGACAGCCTGCCAGAGCCGTGCGGAGGGTTCGTGCAGGGACCGTGCAGGTGCAGGGAGCGTGCAGATGGATCGTGCCGTCAGGGGGTCGCGGTCCGCGGGACGGCGGCGTACCGGGCGGCGTCCACGGTCGTCGGCTCGCGTTCGACGAGCCGCAGCGACCGGACCTGCCGCTCGAGGTGCCACTGCAGGTAGGCGGCGGTGAGCCCGGACGCCTCCTTGCGCCGGCGCGGCTCGCTGGCGTCGGCGTGGCCCCAGTCCCCGGAGAGCAGCGCGGCGAGCAGCGTGAGGGTGTCCGGGTGCGGGGCGGCCGAGCCGGCCGGCCGGCACTGCGGGCAGACGACGCCACCCATGGCGACGGCGAACGCCCGGTGCGGGCCGGGGGCGCCGCAGCGGGCGCAGTCGACGAAGTTCGGCGCCCACCCGGCGACGGACAGCGCCCGCAGCAGGAACGCGTCGAGCACGAGGCCGGGCTCGTGCCGGCCCTCGGCGAGGGTGCGCAGCCCGCCCGCGAGCAGCAGGTAGAGCTGCAGGGCCGGCTCGCCCTCGGTGTCCGCGAGCCGCTCGGCGGTCTCGAGCATCGCCGTCCCCGCGGTGTAGCGGCCGTAGTCGGTCGCGATCGCCGTCCCGTACGGGCCGATGGTCTCGGCCTGGGTGACGATGTCGAGCGAGCGGCCCTCGTACAGCTGGACGTCGATGAGCATGAACGGCTCGACCCGCGCCCCGAGCCGGGACGACGTCTTCCGGACGCCCTTCGCGACGGCCCGGACCAGACCCCGCCCCCGCGTCAGGAGCGTGACGATGCGGTCGGCCTCGCCCAGCTTCTGGCAGCGCAGGACGACGGCTTCGTCGCGGTAGACGGGCACGGCCCCATTGTCACCCACCCGGGCGTCGCCGGGCCGTCGGACGCTCGGGGCATCGGTCCGGACACGCGGAAAGCCACTACGTTGCGCATTCGTCTCGATACATTCTGCTGATGAACTGGCCATGGCTGCGCATCGGGAGCGCCACGACCTGGGTGGTCGCGTTCGTCGTCTGGCTCCTGACGGCCGGCTTCACGACCGAGCGCTTCACCGTCGTGTTCTGGGTCATCACCGCGCTGGTCGCGTTCACCCTCGGGTCGCGTCCGTGGTGGCAGGCGCCGCTCGACTGGATGCCCATCATCGTCTTCTTCCTCGCGTACGACTGGACGCGCGGCCACGCCGCCGTGCTCGGCCGGCCGGTGATGTGGCTCTGGCCGCCGAAGATCGACGCGTGGCTCGCAGGCGGCACGGTCCCCAGCGTCTGGCTGCAGGAGCGGTTCGCCGCCTCGAACGCGCACGTCCCGTGGTGGGAGACGATCGTGGCCACCACGTACCTGAGCCACTTCATCGCGCCGTTCGTCATCGGGGGCGTGCTCTGGGTGCGCCACCGCGATCGGTTCGTCCGCTTCATGACCCGGCTCGCGCTCGTCTCAGCGATCGGGGTCGTCGCGTACATGATCGTCCCCGCGGCACCGCCGTGGGCCGCCGCGCGGTGCACGCACGCCGAGGTCGCCGACAACCCGAGGGCGCCGGCCTGCCTGAGCGACCCGGTCCCCGAGCAGCCGGACCGCACGGTGCTGCCGGCCTTCGAGCGCCACGAGCCCGGCTACCGGCCGATGGTGCAGCGCATCTCGGCCCGGGGCTGGGCGAAGGTGCCGGGCATGGAGCGCACCCGCGGGTTCATCCAGACCGGCATCGACGGCTCCAACCTCGTGGCGGCGGTGCCGTCCCTGCACGGGGCCGGCGCGCTGCTCGTCGCGTGGTTCCTCTGGCCGTTCGCCCGGCGCCGGTGGCGGCCGCTGCTCGTGGCGTACCCGATCGCGATGGCGGCCAGCCTCGTCTACGGCGGCGACCACTACGTCGTCGACATCGCCCTCGGCTGGGCGCTCGTCGCCTTCGTCATGCTCACGGTCGGTCGCTTCGAGCACCGCCGCACCGCCCGCGCCGCAGCATCGACCGCGGACACCGCAGATGCTCCCGACACGGTCGTCCTCGCCGGACGGACGGCGTCCCCGGCCGCCAGGCACCTGGCATCCGGCTGAGGCCGGTCGTCACAACGGCGGCGGCAGCATGGTGTTCCCGCGCTCCTGCGTGACGGTGTACTTCCCGCAGTGCCTGCACTCCGTGTAGGCCTCGCCCTCCTCGTTGCGCCGCTCGACGAAACGGTGCAGGAGCAGCCAGCAGGACAGGTGCCGGCGGGCCCGCGGGACGACGGCCACGTCGACGACAGGCGCCGGCGCTCCGCGCAGCGCGCCGCGTAGGCGATCTGCTCGCGACCGGTCATGCCGTGCATCTCGGCGAGGAACTCCAGCGCGTACCGCCGCCGCTGCGCCGCCGGCAGCTGGACGACGGCCAGCCGCACGCCGAGCTTCGCCAGGCGAGGCGGTGCGAGCCTGCGCCGCTCGGCCAGCGTCAGCGGACGCCCGGAGGAGCTGCGGTCCGGACTCTGCGCTCCTGCGCCGCCGTCGGTCACGACGCGCCGCCCATCGCGGTGGAACCGCCGAGCGCCGTGGCGCTCCGCGAGGGCAGCGGGCGCCGCGCCCGGGCGACGGCGGCCCGGGCCGCGACCACACCGTCCGGCGTGAGCCGGTAGTAGCGACGGGCCGGACGCCCGGCGCGCACGGGGTCGACGTCCTCCCACGACGACGAGACCCAGCCCGCCGACTCGAACCGGGCGAGGATCGGGTGCACCGTGCCGCTGGGCAGCCCCGCCTCGCGCCCGATCTCCAGCCCGTACCGCTCGACCTCCGGCGCCACGAGGAGCACCTCGAGCACGAGCCGGGTGGGCACCGTCATCCGGAAGGGCCGCTCACTCATGGTCGTACTCTACCTAGCTCTAGGTAGACTAAGCAACGCCCCTGAATCGGCGATGCTCACGGCCGGTACCGTTTCGCGGCCTTCTGGGCGCGCGGAGCGGTACCTGCCGTGAGCATCAGCAGCACCAGGGACGCGCCTCGTGGGCGCGCGCCACCGGGACGCCGGCCCGGTGGGGACGGCGCCACGGGGGTGGCGGGTGCGGTTCGGGGACGGTGCCGGAAGGGTCGGACCGGATCGGCCCGGACCGGGTCAGACCGCCGGGCGACCGATCGAGCGGTTCACCGCGGAGACGACGGCCTTGAGCGAGGCCCGGATGATGTTCGGGTCGACGCCGACGCCCCAGAGCACCCGGTCGCCGACCGCGCACTCGAGGAAGGCCGCGGCCTTCGCGTCGCCGCCCGCGCTCATCGCGTGCTCGCTGTAGTCGAGCACCCGGACGTCGACCCCGAGCGTCGCGATCGCGTCGACGAACGCCGCGATCGGGCCGTTGCCGGTGCCCTCGAGGTGCACGAGCACGCCGGCGTCCTCGACGTCGACCGAGAGGTGGTCGAGGCCGTCGTCCTCGCTCGTCGCGCGCATGCCGCGCACCCGGAACCGGCCCCACGGCTCGTCGTCCGACGGCAGGTACTCGTCGGCGAAGATCTTCCACATCTGGGCCGGGGCGACCTCGCCGCCCTGGTCGTCGGTGACGTGCTGGACGACCTGGCTGAACTCGATCTGCAGCCGGCGCGGCAGGTCGAGCGAGTACTCGTGCTTCATGATGTAGGCCACGCCGCCCTTGCCGGACTGGCTGTTGACCCGGATGACCGCCTCGTACGTGCGGCCGACGTCCTTGGGGTCGATCGGCAGGTACGGCACCGCCCACGGGATGTCGTCCACGCCCTTGCCGGCCGCCGCGGCGTCCCGCTCGAGGTGCTCGAAGCCCTTCTTGATCGCGTCCTGGTGCGACCCGGAGAAGGCGGTGTAGACGAGGTCGCCGCCGTAGGGGTGCCGCTCCGGCACGCGCAGCTGGTTGCAGTACTCGACCGTGCGGCGGACCTCGTCGATGTCGGAGAAGTCGATCATCGGGTCGACGCCCTGGCTGAACAGGTTGAGGCCCAGCGTGACGAGGCAGACGTTGCCCGTCCGCTCGCCGTTGCCGAACAGGCAGCCCTCGATCCGGTCGGCGCCGGCCAGGTAGCCGAGCTCGGCGGCGGCGACGGCGGTGCCCCGGTCGTTGTGCGGGTGCAGCGACAGCGTGACGTTCTCGCGGTGGGCGAGGTGGCGGTGCATCCACTCGATCGAGTCGGCGTAGACGTTCGGGGTCGCCATCTCGACGGTCGCGGGGAGGTTGATGATGACCTTGCGGTCGGGCGCGGGCTCGAAGACGTTGAGGACCTCGTTGCTGATCCGCGCGGCGAACTCCAGCTCGGTGCCGGTGTACGACTCGGGCGAGTACTCGAAGTAGATGTTCGTGCCCTCGGAGATCGCCTCGTCGCCGAGCTTCATGCACAGCCGGGCGCCCTCGAGCGCGACGTCGACGATGCCGTCCTGGTCAAGGCCGAAGACGACGCGGCGCTGCAGCACCGACGTCGAGTTGTACAGGTGGACGACGGCCTGCTTGGAGCCGCGGATCGACTCGAAGGTCCGCTCGATGAGGTGCTCGCGGGCCTGGGTCAGCACCTGGATGACGACGTCGTCCGGGATGACGTCGTCCTCGATGAGCTGGCGGACGAAGTCGAAGTCCGTCTGGCTCGCCGACGGGAAGCCGACCTCGATCTCCTTGTAGCCCATCTTCACGAGCAGCTCGAACATGCGGCGCTTGCGCTCGGGGCTCATCGGGTCGATGAGGGCCTGGTTGCCGTCCCGCAGGTCGACGGCGCACCACTGCGGCGCCTTCGTGATCTGCTTCGTCGGCCAGGTGCGGTCCGGGAGCTCCACCTGGATCTGCTCGGAGAACGGCAGGTACTTGTGGATCGGCATGCCGGAGGGCTGCTGGGTGTTGTTCATGTCCTCGCCTCTACGTGGGAGTCGCTGGGGCCCTGATCGAGTGGTGCTTCAGATCGGCCGGCGCACGCGAGCTCCCCGCGGCGAGGGACCGGCCTAGAGGGCCCCGCCGCGGCGGCGAAGGAGGAGGGACGCCACGCGCACGAACACACCGTACACGGTCGGTGGCAGCATCGGCACATGCCACCAGTCACGCCACGCGTCACCCTGCACGGCGCGCCGGGCCTGTTCGACGGCGTCCCCTACGCCTACTCCGCGCACCGTTCCGCGCCCGGGACGCTGCTGTTCACCGCAGGTGCCTGCCCGATCGACGCCACCGGCACGGTCGTCGCGCCGGGCGTCGTCCGCGGCCAGACCGAGCAGGTCCTCGCGAACCTCGTCGTCGCGCTGGAGGCCGGCGGCGCGTCGTTCGCGGACGTCGTGCGGACCACCGTCTACGTCGCGACGACGGACCGCGCCGACCTGCTCACCGCCTGGGAGGTCTTCCACGCCTTCTGCGGCGGCTACCCCGCGCCGAGCACCCTGCTCGGGGTGACGGTGCTCGGCTGGCCGGGCCAGCTCGTCGAGATCGAGGCCGTCGCGGTGCTCGCCGACGATGGCGCGACACCGCCGGCTCCCGCAGACTGACCGGATGTCAGAGACGACAGCCCGGACGACGGCGCAGACGGCCCAGACGACGACGCGGACGACGACGCACCGCTACACCTGCCCCCTGTGCGAGGCGACCTGCGGCCTCCTCGTCGAGGTCGGCCACCCGGAGGGCGCGGCGCCCCGCGTCGTCCAGGCCCGCGGCAACCCCGACGACGTCTTCAGCAAGGGCTTCGCCTGCCCGAAGGGGCTGGCGATCGGCGAGCTCCAGCACGACCCGGACCGGCTGCGCGCCCCGCTCGTCGACGGCGAGGAGACCACCTGGGAGCACGCCTGGTCGGTCGTCGCGGAACGGCTCGGCCGGGTCGTCACCGAGCACGGCCGCGGCGCGCTCGGGCTGTACCTCGGCAACCCGAACGTCCACAACCTCGCCGGCCAGCTCTACGTCGGCGCGGTCGCGAAGGCCGCGGGCACGCGCAACATCTTCAGCGCGTCGACGACCGACCAGATGCCCAAGCAGGTCGCGACGACGTACATGTTCGGCGACCCGCTCACGGTGCCGATCCCGGACGTCGACCGCACCGACCTGCTCGTCGTCCTCGGTGCCGACCCGCTCACCTCGAACGGCTCGCTGTGGACCGCCCCCGACATGCCCGGCCGGCTGCGCGCGCTGCGCAAGCGGGGCGGCCGGCTCGTCGTCGTCGACCCGCGGACGTCACGCACCGCGAAGGCCGCCGACACCCACCTCGCGATCCGCCCCGGCACCGACGTCTTCCTCCTCGCGGCCGTCGCGCACGTCCTGCTCACGGAGGGCCTGGCGGACGTCGGCCCGCACGTCGGCGCGCACCTCGAGGGGCTCGACGCGCTCCCCGAGGTGCTCGCCCCCTTCACCCCGGACGCCGTCGCGCCCGTCGTCGGCCTCCCCGCCGAGGCCGTCACGACGCTCGCCCGCGACCTCGCCGCCGCGCCCTCCGCCGCCGTGTACGGCCGGATCGGGACGACGACCGTCCGGTTCGGGACGCTCACCTCGTGGCTCGTCGACGTCGTGAACACCCTCACCGGCAACCTCGACGCCCCCGGCGGCGTGATGTTCCCGCTCGCCGCCGCCGGGCAGCGCAACTCCGCGCCGACGTCCCGGGCCCGCAGCCCCCGCTTCGGCCGCTGGACGAGCGCCGAGCGCGGCCTGCCCGAGGTGCTCGGCGAGCTGCCGACCGCGGCGCTCGCCGAGGAGATCCTCGGCGGCCACGTCCGCGGGCTCGTGACGATCGCCGGCAACCCGGCCCTGTCGGCACCGGACGGCGGGCGGCTCGGCAAGGCCCTCGACGGCCTCGACGTGCTGGTCTGCGTCGACCTCTACCGCACCGAGACGGCGGCCCGCGCGGACGTCGTCCTGCCCGTCCCCGGGCCGCTCGCCCGGCCGCACTACGACCTCACGTTCAACCAGTTCGCCTGCCGGAACACCGCGCACTTCTCTCCCGTCGTGCTGCCCGCCGAGGGCGACGTCGAGCCGGAGTGGCGGACGCTCTGCCGGCTCGCCGGGGTGCTGCAGACCCTCGCGCCGCAGGTCGACCCGGACGCCGTCGACGCCCTCGTCGTCTCGACGCTGCTCGGGCAGCACGTCGCCGCCGAGGGCTCCCCGGTGCACGGGCGCGAGGTCGCCGACCTCGTCGCGCAGGTGTCGACGGCCGCCGACGGCTCGTCGCGGACCGGTGACGTCCGGATGCTCGACGCCCTGCTGCGGCTCGGCCCGTACGGCGACGGCTTCGGCGTGCGCCCGGACGGGCTCACCCTCGACCGGCTCGCCGCCGCGCCCGACGGCCTCGACCTCGGCCCGCTCGAGCCGCGGCTGCCCGGGGTGCTCCGGACGCCGTCCGGCCGGGTCGAGCTCGCACCGGCGCCGGTCGTCGCGGACGTCGCGCGGCTGCGCACCGCGCTCGACGAGGCCCGGGCCGCGGTCGCCGACGGCGGCCTCGTGCTCGTCGGGCGCCGGCACCTGCGCTCGAACAACTCGTGGGCGCACAACCTGCCTTCGCTCGTCACGGGGACGAACACGTGCACGCTGCACATCCACCCGGACGACGCGGCGTCGCGCGGCATCGTCGACGGCGCACCGGTCGCGGTGACGTCGTCCGCCGGCAGCGTCGAGACCGTCGCCGAGGTGACGGACCGGATCCGCGCCGGTGTCGTGTCGCTCCCGCACGGCTGGGGGCACGCGGTCGACGGCGCCGGGCTGTCGGTGGCCCGGACGGCGGACGGCGACGGCGGCGCGAACGTCAACGTGCTCGTCCCGCCCGAGGTCGACCCGCTCTCCGGGACCGCCGTCCTCAACGGGTACGCGGTGGAGGTCGCGGCCGTCTGACGGGGGCGCGCAGTACGGTCGGTGCTGCCTGCCCGGCAACCCGACCGACCGACCCGAGGAGCGCCGTCCGCATGCTCGACCGCGACGAGGCACCGGACCGTGACTGGTACGGCGCGGACCTGTCCGGGGAGGCGTTCGACACCCTCGCGTTCCTCGAGACCGACCTCACCGACGCCCGGGCGACCGCGGCGTCGTTCACCGGCTGCCTGTTCCGCGGCGTCCGGTTCAACACCTCCGCCTGGACCGGCAGCGCCTTCACGAACTGCACGTTCGTCCGGTGCCGGTTCTTCTCCTCGACCTTCACGGGCTGCAAGCTCGTCGGCAGCCGGTTCGAGCGCTGCGCCTTCGACCACCTCACGGTGGACGGCGGCGACTGGTCCTTCACCGGGCTCGCCGGCGCCGACCTGCGCACGGCGCGGCTGTCCGGCGTCCGGATGCGCGAGAGCGACCTGACGAAGGTGCGCGGCAAGGGCATGGCGCTGAGCCACTGCGACCTCGACGCCGCGCTGCTCACCGGCGCGGACCTGTCGGGGGCGGACCTGCGCGGCAGCCTCATGACGACCCTCGACCCCCGCGAGACCGACCTGCGGGGTGCCCAGGTGACGGTCGACCAGGCGCTCGCGATCGCGGCCGCGCTCGGGGTGCAGATCACGGGCTGACAGGGGTGACGGCGGGCCCGCGATCGGACAGGATGCGTCCGGGCGCCGAGGGTGCTGCCCCGGTCGCGTGTCGTCGTCACACCCCGGAGGTCGCATGAGGCAGCCCGTCGACGGTTGGTGGCCGACCGTCCCGCTCGACAGCGTCGGCACGGCCCCTGTCGAGGTGACGACGGGCGACCGGGTGTGGGTCGCGTTCCGCCCGGAGCCGGGCGCCCCCGTGGGCGTCGTCGAGGCGCGCTGCCCGCACCGGCTCGTCCGGCTGTCGCACGGCACCGTCGTCGACGGCACCGTGCAGTGCCCGTACCACGGCTGGCGGTTCGGGCCGGACGGCGCGTGCACGCTCGTCCCCTCGAACGGCCCGGACGCCTCGGTGCCGCCGCGGGCCCGGCTCGCGGCGCCGTGGGGCGTCCGGGAGGCGGACGGCGTCCTCTGGGTCGCGCCGGTCGACCCGGCCGCGCCGGGGTCGGCACCCGCCCCCGACCTGCGCGCCACCGAGGAGACCCTGACGAACCTCGACGCCTCGCTCGACGCGGGCTGGCACCCGCTGCTCCTCGTCGACGAGGTGCCCGACCACGGGCAGGTGACCGCCTGGCTGCTCGGCCGGGAGTCCTCGGTGGAGCGCGTCGGCGACGGGTTCGCCGTGACCCCGCCGGTGGCCCGGTCCGCCGTCCGCTTCGACGTCCTGTGGGTGGCCCCCGCCGAGCCGCGGGTCCCGCTGCTCGAGTGCGCGGACGACACCGACCCGCTCTTCGCCCCGGGCTGGCTCGAGCCCGACCGGTCGGCGTCGCCCGCCGGGGTCCTCGCGGAGAACTTCCTCGACGCCGCGCACTTCCCGTTCGTGCACGCCGGCACCTTCGGGGCGGCCGAGGAGACGTACGTCGAGCCGTTCGACGTGAAGTCGGACGGCGACGGGCTGGTCTCCGTGCAGGACCAGTGGTTCGACAACCCGGAGGATCCCGCCGTGCTGCAGGGGCTCCGGCCCGTGCGGCAGCGGCGCCGCTCGACGTACGTCCACCGCTGGCCGTTCCAGCTCCTGCTGCGCCTCGAGGAGCTCGACGCCGGTGCGGTGAAGACGATCCTGTTCTTCCTCCAGCCCGAGACCCTGGACTCGACGCGGGTCTACACGAAGATGCTCTTCCACGGCATCGGCGGGGTCGCGGTGCCCCCGCCGGACGTCGTCGCCACGGAGGTGGCCTTCGAGGTCGCCGTCCTCGGCGAGGACCTCGCGCTCCAGGCGGCCATGACCGTGCGCGGGCTGCCGCTGCGGATGCGCGACGAGCTCCACGTGCGCTCCGACCGCAGCGGGGTCGCGCTGCGGCGGGTGCTCGCCCGGCACCGCTCCCCCGGCACCGTTCCCGACCTGACCGACCTGACCGACCCGACCGACCCGGAGGCCTGATCCCGTGGACCTGCTGCTGCGCAACGCCGTCCTGCTCGGCACCGACCACCCGGTCGACGTCCTCGTCTCGGGCGGCACGGTGGCGGCGATCGGCCCCGACCTGCCGGCCCCCGACGGCGAGCACGAGGTCGAGGACCTGGCGGGCCGGCTCGTCACGCCGCCGCTCGTCGAGCCGCACATCCACCTGGACGCCGTCCTCACCGTGGGCCAGCCCCGGCAGAACGAGACCGGCTCGCTCTTCGAGGGCATCGCCGTGTGGGCGGAGCGGGTCAGGACCCTCACCCCGGACGACGTCGCGGCCCGGGCCCGCGAGGTCATGACGTGGCAGCTCGCGTGGGGCGTCCAGTCGGTGCGCAGCCACGTCGACGTCTGCGACCCCGACCTGCGCGCGCTCGCCGGTCTGAAGCAGGTGCGCGAGGAGTTCGCCGGCCTCGTCGACCTGCAGCTCGTCGCGTTCCCGCAGCAGGGCATCTACGGCTTCGCCGGCGGCGCGGACCTCATGCGCCGCGCGGTCGAGGAGGGCTGCGACGTCGTCGGCGGCATCCCGCACTACGAGCTGACCCGCGAGGACGGCGTCGCCTCGGTGCAGTACGTCTTCGACCTCGCCCAGGAGTACGACCGGCTCATCGACATCCACTGCGACGAGACGGACGACGACCACGCCCGGTTCGTCGAGGTGATGGCCGCCGAGACGATCAAGCGCGGGATGACCGGCCGGGTCACCGCGAGCCACACGACGGCGATGGGCTCGTACAACGCCGCGTACGCCTACCGCCTCGTGAACAACATCAGGCGGGCCGGGCTGCACATGGTGACGAACCCGCTCGACAACTCGGTGCTCCAGGGCCGCTTCGACGTCGGCCCGGTCCGCCGCGGCCAGACCCGGGTCAAGGAGCTGATCGCGGCCGGGCTCAACGTCGCGATCGGCCACGACTCGGTGATGGACCCCTGGTACCCCCTCGGGGTCGGCGACCCGCTGCAGTCCGCGTTCGTCATGGCGCACTACGGCCAGATGAGCGGCGCGAGCGAGCTGGAGTACCTGCTGGAGATGGTGACGACGAACCCGGCGAAGGCGCTCGGCGTCGACTCGGCCGGCATCCGCGTCGGCGGCCCCGCCGACCTCGTCGTCTTCGACGCCCCGACCGCCACGGACGCCGTCCGCCGCATCTCCCCCCGCTGGCTGGTGATGCGCGCCGGCGAGGTGGTGGCGAGAACCCGCCCCGCCACCACCACGGTGACCACCGCCGCCGGCACCCGAGAAGTCACCTTCCTCCGCCCGTAACCGCTGCGGGGATACGACGACGGCATGCCGCCGTCGCCGTATCCCCGCAGGTGGTGCGGCGGTCAGGGCTTGGCGGCCTCCGTGTCCGGGAGGACCAGGACCTCGTCGCGCTCCTGGCGCTGCAGCTTGAAGAGCACGAAGTACAGCGCGCCGGCGAGGAGGAAGCCGGCCTCGAAGGCGCTGTCACCGAGCCAGGCGTACTTCTCGGCGAGCGGGCCGACGTACTTGGCCTGGTTCGAGAACAGGTAGACCGAGACGACGATCGCCACGAGCATCGAGACCCAGCCGGCCCACGGGTTGTGCTTGCGGTCGAAGAGGTAGCCGCTCACCTCGTGGCCGCGGCGCAGGTACTGGTCCATGAAGACGACCGCGAGCCACGGCCCGATCCAGTACGCGATGACGAGGAGGAAGTCCTCGTACTTGTGGACGTCCTTGAGGCCGTCCCACGCGACGACGAACCCGAGCACGCCGAAGACGAGCGCGACGATCGCGCGCGCCATGCCGAGCCGGATCTTGATGCCGAGCGCGAGGAACGACATGGCGCCGGAGTACACGTTGATCGCGTTGGCCGAGATGGCCCCGACGACGATCGCGAGCAGCGTGAGCTTGGCGATCCAGCCCGGCATGCTCGACGTGAAGGCGTCCGTAGCGTTCGTGAACGGGTCGTCGGTGAGCGAGACCGACAGCGCGCCGATGATCTCGAGCACGGTGCACGAGACGAAGATGCCCAGGCCCGCGAAGACGCCGGCGCGCTTGCCCGTGGCGTTGCCGACGGCGTCCTTGGGCAGGTAGCGGGTGTAGTCCGAGGCGTACGGGTTCCAGCCGGCGGCGTAGCCGAACGTCGTGCCGAGGGTGAGCATGAACGCGCCGACCGCGTTGACCTCCGGGTTGCCGGTGAGCGCGCCCGGCGAGGCCTTCGTGACGATCGCGAACGTCGCGAGGACGAACGCGACGGCGAGCAGCGGCAGGGCCAGCCGCTCGAACGAGTGGATGAAGTTGTGGCCCATGAAGGCGACGCCGATCTGCGCGGCGACGACGAGGACGAGGCCGAGCAGGTTCGGGATGCCGAAGAGCGCGTTGAGCGCGAGGGTGCCGCTGACGCTGTTCACCGCGAACCAGCCGACGCCGGCGACGACGGAGTTGAGCCCCGCCGGCAGCGCGTTGCCGCGGAACCCGAAGGGGATCCGCGACAGGATCATCTGCGCGACGCCGTACTGCGGGCCGCGCGCGGACAGGACCGCCTGCGAGAAGGCCCCGAGGCCGGTCCCGAGGACGATCGCGGCGACCGCCGCCGGGAACGACTGCCCGAACGCCGCGACCGCGAGGACGCCGAGGAACACGGTGGCGAACTCGAGGTTCGGCGACATCCACGTCCAGAAGAGCGAGACGGGGGTGCCGTGCCGTTCGTCGAACGGGATGAGCTCTGCGCCGCCGGGCTCGACGGCGGCGACCTTCGCGCCGTACTCGCCCTCGCGGACGTCGGCGACGACGGTCGCCGTCTCAGGGGTGTGGGTGGACGCCATGATGGGCCTGCCTTTCCGACAGGAGCACGTCTTACGGGGGAGGCTGACGTGACGCTGGCCGAGCGGCGTCGTCTCTGACGACCTGGCCGGACACGCCGAACCGCCGCCGCCGGGTGGTCCGGCGCCGGCGCGGGGCGTGCCGTCGGGCGCACAGTAACCCGCCGGGCGGGGGTAGCGGCAGGGGGTGATCGTTACGCCCGCGTTAACCTCGGGGCCACCGGTCACCCGGCAGGCGTGCGGCGGCCGTGGAAGGCTGCGTCCATGACGACCTGGGGGCAGCTCCTCGCCGAGGCACCGGACGTCGCGGCAGGCGTCCGCGCACGGTTCGAGGCCCACAGGCACAAGACGATGGCGACCCTGCGGGCCGACGGGTCGCCCCGGATCAGCGGCACCGAGGTCGAGGTCCGGGAGGACGGCGTCTACCTCGCGGGGATG
>JACRAB010000548.1 GCA_016213575.1 Actinomycetota bacterium | reverse complement strand
CCGCCTCGGGGTGGAGCCGCTTCTCGCGCTCGGGGAGGAACCACTCGAGCTGGCCGATCGCGATCGGCATCTTGTTCTGGATGCAGACGCCCTGGCACTGCAGCTCCTGCGGGCAGACCCGGCCCGTGACGTCCGGCAGCGGGTTGGCCGACTCGATGAGCTCCATCGCCTCCCGGAACCGGCCCGTCCCGACGAGCTCGAGGACGCGCGGGATGTGGATCTTCACCGGGCAGCCGCCCTTGGGCTCCTTGCGACCCGCGAGCAGGATGCCGATCTCGCACGGCTTCTCCTCGCACTGCTTGTCCCGCAACGCCTCCAGCCAGACGAACAGGTCGACCTCGGCGGTCGTGTACCCGAGGGTCAGGTAGCCCTGGTACCCCTGGTTGACGAGCCCGAAGTCGTGCTCGCGCTCCTGCGCGTCGCGGATGTAGGGCGGGATGCTGTTGCCGGCCGGCCAGTCCCGGGACAGCCCGTCGAACATCGGGTACCGCTCGGAGAGGCAGCGGTCGAGCCCGCGGACGAACTTGCGCTTCATGCCGAGGTTGAGGCCCCAGACGAACCGCATGAGCACCGTGGCCGCGTCGTCGCCGCGCAGCAGGGTCGCCCACATCGCGCGGACGAAGTCGTCGCCGAGCTCCGGCTGCCGGAACTCCAGCGCGACGGCCTGCATGCCGTCGGCGATGAACAGCTCGCGGAAGGCCTGCGGCTGCGCGACGAGCCGTCGCTTGAGCAGGTCGAGCTGCCGGTTGAACGTCTCGACGGGCTCGGAGTGCTCGAGCACCTCGACGCGGGCGCGGGTCTGCTCGAGGGTGCTGCGTGCGTCGAGGTAGTGCCGCAGGTCCTCGGGACCGGCCGCGTCGGCGGCCGGGCCGCCGGGCGGCGGGCCGGCGGTCACCGGATGATCTCCGCGTCGCAGTTCGCCCGCACCCGGTCGATCCGTTTGCGGATCTCCGGGGTGACCTCGACCGTGTCGACGGCACCGGGGATCATCCGTGCCACCGTGCGGGCCTCGCCGTCGATGACGACCGTCGCCTTCTGGAAGAACTGCGGCAGCTCCTGGTAGCAGGTGCCGCAGTCGTTGCAGAGCGGCTCGTCCGCCGGGTCGAGGAAGACCGGGCCGGCCGTCAGGACCGCACCTGCCGCGGGTGCGGCGGCGACAGCGGCCGCGGGCGCCGCGCCGCCGAAGAGGCCGGCCGGTGCGGCGGGGGCGGCCGGCACCGTGGTCGACGACGCGAGCTCGGTCATCGCCCGCGCGATGTCGTCGAGCGACGTCTCGCGCAGCCGGACCGCCTCCTCGTACCGGGCCTGGAGCTGCTGGAGCTCGGCCCGGTGCGCGGCGGTGAGGCGGGTCTCGTGCATCCCGGAGAGGAACTGCAGCGTCCGCCAGTAGCGGCGCCGCTCCTCGACGAGCCCGACGACGGACGACGAGCACACGACCTTCGTCAGGTGCCGGTCCTCGTCGGTCGCCCAGACGAACGGGACGGCGCCGGCGCGCAGCCCGGACGGCATGTCCACGTACTCGTGGATCGGGACGGCGACCGGCTCCAGCTCGGCGGCGAGGGTACGGAACTGCTTCTTGAACCGGGTCTCGCCCAGCGCGAACTCGGCCGGGGTGAGCGGCGTCGTCAGGAGCTGCACCGCCCCGTCCTCGTCGAGGTACTGCAGCGTGGTCGTCGTCCAGTCCGCCTCGGGGTCCGGGTTCCCCTCGATGGAGAACGCCTCGTCCGGGGAGGACCCGCGGCGCGGGTCGTGGACGAACAGCGGGTTCATCCGGCTCTCGACGGCGAGCCGGGCCCGCGCGTTGGACGCGGCCTCCGGGACGCCGTGCTCGGACCCGCAGGGGGTGTAGACGTCCATCACGGCCGGGCCGTCGGTGTACGTGAGCAGCTCGGTCGCGTTGCGCAGGAAGTGCGCCTGGAACGCCGTGCTCGTCGCGCAGACCAGGACGTGCGGGTGGAACGACGCGAGCAGGCCGAGCTCCTTGCGGTTCTCGTGCTTGCCGGCCGCGGCGCTGCCGAACCGGGCCAGGTCGGAGTCCTGACCGGTGAAGCTCGCCGTCGACGCCTGGCCGCCGGTGTTGGAGTACACGCCGGAGTTGAGCACGAGGACCTTCATCGGGGTGTCGCTGGCGAGGATCCGGGACATCGCGCCGAAGCCGATGTCGTAGCTCGCGCCGTCACCGCCGATCGTCAGCACCGTCGGGAGCAGCCCGAGCTCGTCGATGCTGAACTCCTCCCAGGAGAGCATGTCCAGCTGCGGGTCGTGCAGCTCGGCGCGGTAGGCGTCCTCGAGCTCGAGACGGGCCAGCCGGAGCATCCGGACGTCGGGGACGAGCCGGGCGGACAGGCCCTCGAAGATGCCCTTCGCGAGCGGCTGGGCGTCCTGGAAGAGGCTGTTCACCCACGGGTCGGTGTACGAGTTGAACGGCATCGTCGACGCGTACACGCTGCTGCAGCCGGTCGCGTTCGCGATGACCGTCGACGCCGGGCCGTTCCCGGTGGGGCCGGCCTCGTAGAGGTACAGCCGCCGCTCGAGGGCCGCGACGATCGTCGAGATCCGGTCCCGCCGGGCGGTGTCGGCCGGGTCGAGGGCGTCCCGCTTGGCGGCGAGCCCGTGGAGCAGCGCGTCGAGCTCGCGCAGGTGGGCGCGGCGGCGCTGCGCGCCGAGGGCGTGGCTGACCGACATGAGCAGCCGCAACGCGGTGACCTCGCCGCAGCCGCGGCACCCGCCGTGGCCGCCGGTCGTCGCGTAGTAGTTCGACCGGTCGAGCAGCAGCCGCTTGACGTCGCCGTCCGCGGACGTCGAGCCCTCGAGGAACCGGGCCGGTGCGTTCGGCAGCGTCGCGGAGAACGTGAAGCGCTCCTGGAGCATGCCGAGGACGTCGTCGTCCTGCTCCGTCGGCGTCAGCGCGCCCGGGCCGCAGACCTCGATGCACTCCAGGCAGCCGGTGCACTTCCACGGGTCGACGGTGGCGGCGAAGAGCGCGCCGCTGCCCGGGGAGGCCTTCTCCGGCGCGTCGAAGAACGGCCGGGTCCGCGCGACCGGGAAGCCGGCGAGCACCTCGACCACCGCGGCCACGTTGCGGGCCAGCACGGGGTCGTCGTCGCCGACGCCCGCGACGTCCGCGACGATCCGGTGGAAGGGGCGGCCCTCGGTGTCGGTCCGCAGCCCCTCCCGGACCCGCTCGGCCAGCCCGTAGACCAGGCCGCGCAGGGCCTCCCGCTGGGCGTCGGTGACGTCGACCGCGGCGATCCCGGCGAGCAGCAGCTCGTGGACCTCGTGCACGGTGTTCGGGATCGCGGCGTCCGGGCAGACGAGCGCGCACTCCATGCAGCCGGTGCAGGTGCTCACGTCGATGCTCGGCACGGTCCTGCGGAACAGGCCCTTGTCCTTGCGGGCCGCCGTCCCCGCGGGCATGAAGAGACCGGCGCCGGGGAACACCGGCGCCTCGCCGATGGTGCCCTCGCGGAACGGGCGTGCCGTGATGTCCTCGTAGTAGGAGGGGTCGAACAGGCCGCTCGACGCGGCGGCCGTCGTGCTCGAGCACATCGACGCCGAGACGCCGGTGCCGGCGAGCAGCGTCCGCGGCAGCGGCTTGTCGTCGAGGGCGAGCAGCTCGGGGGCGTCGAGGTCGACGACCCGGGTGGCCGCGATGCCGTCCCGGATCACCGCCATGTTGCCCTCGACGACGGCGTCGCCCTTGCGGCCGAACTTCTTGACGATCTGGGTGTGGACCTTGTCGAGGATGACCTCCTCGGCGGCGCCCGCGGACACCCGGTCGACGTGCGCGGCGACCGAGCCGATGAAGGCGATGCCCATCATCCGGGTCTCGAGGTCCGAGGTCGGGGCGTGCCGCCGGGCGACGCTGAAGGCGTCGACGACGAGCAGCCGGATCCCCTTCTCGCGGATCGTCCGGCGCGCGTACGACGGCAGCTCGCGCCAGACCTCCTCGTTGCTCAGGCTCGACTGCAGGATGAACGTGCCGCCCGGGACGAGGCCCTTGAGCGGGTTGGTGTGGATGAACGCCCGGTGGTCGGGCGAGATGACGACCTCGACGTCCTCGAGCTCGGCGTTCGTCAGCAGCACGGGTTCGGGGCTCAGGGTGATGTAGTAGTTCGTCGGGGCGCCGCTCTTCTCCGACCCGTACTTCGGGGCCGACTTCGAGTGCATGCCGAGGACGCCCGCGAGGATGTCGGTGAGCAGCTTGCCGGTCGCGATCGTGCCGTAGCCGCCGACCGAGTGGAACCGGATCCGGATCGCGGAGTCCGGCAGCAGCACCGGGTTCGGGCCGGTCTCCAGCGCCATGAGCTCGGTCTCCGGGTACGCGGCGCGCAGCCGGTCCTGGAGCTCGGCCATCTTGCCGCGTGACCCCGGGTCGAAGAACTGGGACCCCAGGTACACCAGTGGGGCCGGGGCGCCCGCGGCCATGTGCTCGAACGCCGCGACGAGGTGCCGCGGCTGCAGGTCGTGGCCGCCGAGCCCGAAGATCGCGGTCGTCAGCACCGGCACCTCGTCGGCCGGCGGCACGCCCGGGTGCCGGTCGGTGCCGGTCCGGGCGTTCTCCCGGGCCCGGAAGAGCGCCTGGGTGACGAACGACGTGAGCGCGGTCTGGTCCGACCGCTCGAGGACGGTGACGGCCTTCTTGCCGCGCAGAGCCTCGACGACCTCCGCCTCGGGGAAGGGCTGGAGCAGCTTGACGGCGACCAGGCCGACCTTGAGGCCCCTGGCACGCAGGTGCGGCAGGACGGCGCGGACGTCGTCCGTCACCGACCCGAGCCCGACCATGACGTAGTCGGCGTCGTCGCAGTCGTACGTGTGCACGGGGGCATACGTCCGGCCGGTGAGCCCGGAGTACTCGGACATCGCCTGTCGCACCAGGTCCGGGACGGCGGCGGCGAAGTGCGTCCGGTGGTCCACCGACCCGGCCTGGAAGTCCGGCTGGTTCTGCACCGGCCCGGTCAGGCCGGGGTTGTCGACGTCGACGAGCGCGGGCACGAGCTGGCGGGTGCCGCGCTCGAACGCGTTGACCCACTGCCGGCGCCACTGCGCATGCAGGTCCGCGGGCACCCAGCGCGAGGTCTGCTCGAGGAGGTCGCCGGCGCCGTCGGTCTCGACCGCTCCCGCGTTCGCGTCGAGCCAGTCGGTGAGGGCGGCCAGGTGCTCCGGGCGCAGGTCGCCGGAGTGCCGGTCCAGGTAGCTCTTCAGCTGGTGCACCCGGCCCTTGGCGCCGAAGAGGATCTCCTGCGCCACGGTCGGTGCCGGGATCCGCCCCGCAGGGTCGCCGAGGTACTCGCGGAGCAGCTCGGGCTCCGGCATGAGCGCCTCGCTGAGCATGTGGCTCGTCGAGAAGCCGTCCATCGCGTTGGCGACGGGGATCAGCGACAGCGCCGAGGTCCGGTAGGCGATCGCGGCGAGGTCGGCGGCCTCCTGCGGGTTGGCCCCGAACAGGACCGTGTACCCCGACGACAGCAGGGCGTAGACGTCGTCGTGGCCCGCCATGACGTTGAGGGAGTGCTTGGAGACGACGCGGGCCGCCACCTGGAGCACGAAGCCACCGATCTTCTTGCCGACGGTGACGTAGTGCGACTCCATCGCGTAGAGGATGCCCTGGCTCGACGAGGCGTTGGAGATGAACTGGCCACCGGTCAGCGCCGCGCCCAGCGCGCCGCTCTGCGCCGAGTGCTCGCCCTCGGGCTCGAAGAAGAACGGGTGCCGGCCCCAGACGTTGAGCCCGCCCTGGGCCCTGGCGGCCTCGAAGAGCTCGGAGATCTCGGTGGACGGCGTGATCGGGTAGCCGATGACGCCGCCGCACACGTGCGACATGACGTGGGCGACCGCCCCGTTGCCGTTGATGACGGCCGGGAGACCGGGGTACCGATGGTGCGCGGCGGCCTTCCCGGGGGACTGGTCGGGCGACTGGTCGGGGGACTGAGCGGTGGACTGTGTGGACACGGGGACCCTCCCGTCCGGCGCGGGCGCGGCCAGCCTAGGCACCGTGGTGCCGCCGGTCCCCGGGTCGATCGTCCCGTGACGGCGCACGGCCGGGACGCCTGCGGCACAGGCCGATGAGTCGGCCGCCCGGGGTCGGTCTGCACGGGGACGTCGCGACCAGCGACCCTGCCCCGACCGGCGAGGAGGACCATGTCCGCCACCGCTCTGCCCCCGATCGTCGACGCCGCCACCTGGCAGCACCGGCTCGACACGCTCCGTGCCCGCGAGAAGGCGGTGACCCGCGAGCTCGACGCCGTCGCCGCGGAGCGCCGGCGCCTCCCGATGGTCCGGATGCCCGACTACACCCTCGAGGGCGAGGAGGGCCCGGTCCGGCTCGCCGACGTCTTCGACGGCGCCTCCCAGCTCATCGTCTACAACCACATGTGGTTCCCCGGCGAGACCTGGCAGTGCGGCGGCTGCACCGGGTTCACGGCCCAGTTCACCCGGCTGGAGGTCCTCGCCGGCTACGACGCCCGGTTCGTCGTCGTGACGCAGGGGCCGATCGACGAGGCGCTCGCCTACCGGGAGCGGGTCGGCAACACCATGACCTGGTACTCGACGGCGAACAGCCCGTTCGGCGCGGACGTCGGCGCGCCTCCCGGCGGCGGGTTCGCCGTCAACGTGTTCCTCCGCGACGGTGACGCGGTCTACCGCACCTGGCACACCAACGGCCGCGGCACCGAGCAGCTCAGCTACACGTTCGCCCTCATCGACCTGCTGCCCTACGGCCGGCGGGAGGAGTGGCAGGACTCGCCCGAGGGTTGGCCGCAGGGGCCGACCTACGGCGGCTGGGCGAGCTCGCAGGACATCGCGGCGCTGTACGGCGCCGGTACCTGAGCCCGCTTCCGGGCCGCCCGGCCGCTGCCCGACGAGGTAGCGTCTGGGAGTGCAGAAGACCTCCGGCAGAACGGTTCCCGATGGCTGACGCGGACGACGTGCGCCGGCTGGCCCGCGCGCTGCCCCACGTGGAGGAGGTCCCCAGCGCCGGCTTCGACTTCCGGGTCGGCGGCAAGGGCTTCGTCTGGTCGTACCCGGAGCGCCGGCCCGGCCGGCCGCGCGAGATCCGCACCGACGTCGCGGTGCTCTTCGTCGGCGACGAGGACGAGAAGCAGGCCCTCCTGCTCGGTGAGCCGGAGCGGTTCTTCACGGCGCCCGGGTACGCGGACGTGCCGCTGGTCATGGTGCGGCTCGCGGCGGTGGACGTCGCGCGGCTCACCGAGCTCGTCACCGACGCCTGGCGGATGCGTGCGCCCGAGCACCTCGAGGCGGACTTCGTCGAGTGAGGTCGGCGCCGCCGGTCCGTCAGTCGATGACCATCCGGTGCTCCCCGGCCGCGAGGGCGCGCAGGAGCAGCGTGCGGGACAGCGACCGGGGGCCGCACTCGCAGCCGGCCGGCAGCGGGTCGTCGAGCGCCGGCCCGCCGTCCGGGTCGACCCAGTCGACGTAGGGCCGGTCCCGGTGGCCGCCGTGGTGGGCGGCGTCGTGCCGGTCCCGGTCGCCGTGGCTGTGGGCACGCGGCACGGAGACGAAGACGGCACCTGCCGGGGTCGCGAAGACGGCCGCGACGTGGTGGGCGGCCGCGCAGTGGCCGGCGCGGAGCGGTCGCGGCGAGGGTGAACGGCCGAGCTGCGCATAGGCCCGTTCGGCGGCGCGACGCCGCAGGTCCGCGGTGCTCGGGGCGGTGGGAGTCATGGCTCCTCCTCCTGCACCCGGTCGGCCCCGCGGGACCGTCGCGGTCGTGGCGCCGTCGCGGGTGCGACGGCGTCCATTCTTCTCCGGGCGGGGCCCGGCACCCCCTGCGTAAGGTCCCGGACGTCACGTGACGTCCGGCGCCCGAGCGGCCCGGCCCCTGCCCGGGACCGGGCCGCTCGCCCTGCGTGAGACCGGGGAGGTCAGCCCGTCGTCACCTGGGCCTGCTCGGTCGAACCGGGGACGACGTCCCGGTCGCGCCGCACCTCGACCTCGATCCGGCGCGGCTTCGCCTTCTCCGCGATCGGGATCGTCACGGTGAGCACGCCGTTCTCGTAGGTCGCGGCGATGCGGTCGGCGTCGACGCCCTCGCCGAGGGACAGCTGGCGCATGAAGGACCCCGTGAAGCGCTCGCTCGCGAGCCACTGCACCGACTGCTCGGTCCGGGCGCTGCGCTCGGCGCGGATCGTCAGGGTCCCGCTGTCGACGCTGACGTCGACCGACCCGGGGTCGATGCCCGGCAGGTCTGCGTGGACGACGTAGTGGTCGCCGGAGCGGTAGAGGTCCATCGGCATGAACCGCGGTGCCCGGGCCGAGCCGGCGGGCACTCCGAGCATCTGCTCGGTGAGGCGGTCGAGGTCGCGGAACGGGTCGAAACGAAGCACGGTCATGGCGTCCTCCTCCACGAGATCGGACCGCCCACCACCCTGGCGGGCGGCTCCGTGCGGCATCGAGATTAGCACTCTCGACCTGAGAGTGCCAGATATCCGACGGTCCCCGCAGGGTCAGCTCACCCGGTGGACGCGTCGTCCGCGCGCAGCCCCAGCAGGTCGCCGGGGGTGCAGCCGACCGCGTCGCAGATCGCTGTCAGGGTGCTGAAGCGGATGGCGCGCGCGTGGCCGTTCTTGAGGATCGACAGGTTGGCCACCGTGACGCCGACCTGCGACGACAGCTCGACGAGGGTCATCCCGCGGGCCGCGAGCAGCTCGTCCAGGCGGACCGTCACGCGGTGCTGCTCGGTCATCAGATGACGGTGTCGAGCTCGGAGCGCAGGTCGACACCGCGGTCCACGAGCTGTGCGAACCCGGCGATGACCAGGCCCACGGCGAGCCAGCCGAGCAGGCCACCCGTCGGCTGGACCGGGACCCACGGGTCGACGACGGTCGACGCGAGGCCCCAGGCCGCGACGACGCCGAGCAGCCACGTCGCGGAGCCGCCCAGGGCGGCGATCTTCGCGACCGTCGTGAGCCGTCGGACGGTCTGCGCCGTGAACGGGTCGTGCTCCCGCGCCGAGCGCAGGAGGCCGGCCAGCCGGCGGGCGACCTCGGCGACGACGAGCAGGTCGGGGACGATGATCGCGGCCTGGAGCAGCCGCTGCACCGGCGTCGGGTCCGCGAGCGTGAAGGCCAGCTGCCCCGCCGGGTCGAGAGCGGCCCCCGGGAGGGTGCCGGTGAGGGGCGCCGGGGTGCCGAAGAGGTGGGCGGGCAGCTGGACCGTGACCGGGGCCCCCGGCACGAACGCGATGACGAGCACGGCGACGGCGAGGCAGAGCGCCACGACGTGGACCGTCGTGGCCGACCCCTGCAGGAGCCGCAGCGCTCGCCGTGGGCGGGGGTTCGTCATGTCATCGCCTCCGTATCGAAAAACGAGATGCATATCGAAGAACGATATGTCGAGGCGCGGGACCCGTCAACCGTCGGCCCGGCCGCCTGCGCGGTACCTTGACGGGCCGACCGGGTGACCTCACCGCCGCGGCCTCGACGAGGGGAATGCACCGTGGGAGCCCGGTTCGAGGAGCTCGCGTGGGCCGCCACGGAGATGGGGGAGATCAGCCTGCGGCGGCGGGTCGAGCCGACGCTCGGGGTCGACGTCTTCGAGGTCAAGCTCGGCGACGAGTTCCTCATGTCGAGCCTGTTCACCGTCGCCGAGGTCGAGCTGGCCCGGCTCGGCCTGGCCGCCCTGGCCGGGCCGGACGGCGGCGGTCTCGACGTCGTCGTCGGCGGGCTCGGTCTCGGCTACACCGCGCGGACCGTGCTCGAGGACGCCAGTGTCGGCGCGCTCGTCGTCGTCGAGGCGCTCGCCGAGGTGATCGACTGGCACGAGCGCGACCTGCTGCAGGACACCGCCGGGCTGGCCGCCGACCCCCGCGTCCGGCTGGTCCGCGGGGACTTCTTCGCAGCCACCGCGACGGACGACGGGTACGACCCCGACGCTCCGGGCCGCCGGTTCCACGCCGTCCTCGTCGACATCGACCACACGCCGGCCCACGTCCTGCACCCGAGCCACGCAGGGTTCTACACCGTGGACGGGCTGCGTCGCCTGACCCGGCACCTGCACCCCGGCGGGGTCTTCGCGCTGTGGTCGGACGACCCGCCCGACGAGGCGTTCCTCGAGGTGCTGCGCGCGGTGTTCGGCAGCGTCGAGGCGCACGTCGTCACCTTCGCGAACCCGTTGACCCGCGGGGAGTCCGCGAACACCGTCTACGTCGCGCGCTGAGCCGCGCCGGCGGCGCCCACGACCCGGTTGCGGCCCTGCGCCTTGGCCCGGTAGAGGTTCTCGTCCGCACGGCGCAGCAGGGTGGCCTGGGTGTCCGCCGGGCCGGCCAGGCCCGCACCGATGCTCACGGTGACGCCGAGCCCCGTCGCGACCTCCTGCCACGGCAGAGCCTGCACACCTGCGCGCAGCTGCTCGAGCCGGGCCGCCCCGGTGCCGGGGTCGTCGCACCGCAGCACGACGAGGAACTCCTCGCCGCCGAGCCGCGCGGCGAAACCGTGCGGCGCCGCGGCGGCGGCCAGCCGGTGGCCGAGCCGGCGCAGCACCTCGTCACCCACGTCGTGGGAGAAGCCGTCGTTGACCTGCTTGAAGTGGTCGACGTCGACGACCGCCGCCAGGACGCACCCGGGCTCGTGCACGGCCTCCGCGAGCAGCCGGGGGAGCTCCTCGTCGACGAAGCGACGGTTCGGCAGCTCGGTGAGCGGGTCCGTGCGTGCCTGCTCCCGGAACCGGCGGGCCTCCGCCCGGGCCTCCGCCGTCTCGGCGAGGGCCTGCCGCGTCCGGGCGGCCGCCTCCTGCTGGTGGGACCGGACGGCCACGTACTCCTCGTGGAAGGTGCGGTGCGTCGTGTACGCGGCCGCGTGGTCGCCGCGGGCCGCGTGCACCCGCGCCAGCAGCTCGAGCGTCTGGACGCGGGCGGCCCGGAGCCCGCGCTCCTCGCACACCACCGTGCACTCGTCGAGCCGCTGCGCGGCCTCGTCGACGCGGCCGAGCGCCAGCAGCACCTCCGCGTGCGTGAGCAGGAGCTCGGCCGGGGTGACCGCCTGGGCCTCCCCGAGCGTCTCCCGGAGCCGGAACCCGAGGAGCACCATCCGCTCCGCCGCCTCCAGGTCGCCCGCCGCGAGGTGCGCCCGCGCGATGGTGTCCGCGTACGCCGCGTCCAGCGCGTCCTCGCCGCACCGCTGCGCGAGCTGGTCGGCCGCGGCGAGGGCCGTGGTGGCGTCCCCGCTCTCGTACTCGAGCACCGCGAGGTTGTTCAGGACGATGAGGCGGTGGTCCTCGTCGCGGAGCGCGGCGAAGACGGCACCGGCCTCCCGGTACCGTCTGCGGGCGTCGTCCACCGCCCCGACGAGCGCCGCCGCGTCCGCCAGCCGCAGCAGCGTGCTGCCGCGCTGCCGGGCAGGGGTCGAGCCGTCCAGGAGCTCCAGGGCCCGGACGGCGTGGTCGAGCGACGACGCGGCGTCCCCGATGCTCTCGAGCAGGGACGAGAGGACGAGGTGGCTGCGCGACCGCACCGAGCGCGGGCCCTCCTGGGCGGCCCAGGCGTTGACCTCGACGGCGAGCTGGGCGGCCCGCGTGCTGTCCCCGAGCCGCAGCAGCATGTCGGCGACCACGAGCCGGGCCCGCATCGCCTCGACCTCGAGGCCCGCGGCGCGCGCTTCGTCCTCGACCTCGCGGGCCCCGAGGAGCCGCTGCTCGACGTCCGCGGACCGCTGCCGTTCGAGGTCGTCGAGGCGGGCCGCGAGCCGGGCGCGCACGACGGCGTCCGCCGGGGCGGCCGACGCAGCGGTCACCGGTGCCTCAGGACCCACAGGAGGTACGTCGGCCGGCCGGCGGGCGAACCAAAGCGGACGCCGCGGCGCGCCTCGGAAGCACCCGCGCCGCCCGGGTGTTGGGTCGGGTGCGGCTCCGCCGGGGCGCCGCCGACACCGGAGGTACGTATGGGCTGGAACGACGCCGTCATCGAGCAGTTCCTGGAGGGCCGCGCGCGGATCGTCGACACGTTCGACCGCGAGAACCTCGTGCTGCTCGACACGACCGGTGCGAGGACCGGGCAGCGGCGCACCTCGCCGGTCGCCTGCCTGCCCGACGGGGACCGGTTGCTCGTCATCGCGAGCAAGGCCGGCGCGGACACCCATCCCGCGTGGTTCCACAACCTCGTCGCGAACCCGACGGTGCACGTGCGCCGCTGGGAGGGTGACGCGCTCGCGGAGTACGACGCCGAGGCCGAGGTCCTCGAGGGGGACGAGCGCGCGCGGGCCTGGGAGCGGGTCGTCACCTGGTCACCGGGGTTCGCCGAGTACCAGACGAAGACCGACCGGGTCATCCCCGTGGTGGCCCTCACGCCGAAGCGCTGACGCCGGCGACGTCGGCGGGGCCCCGGACGTGTGCGTCGTCCGGGGCCCCGCCGTTCCTCACGGCTGGTAGAGCAGCGCCGTCCGCACCGAGCCGAAGGCCGGCGTCCACTCCATGCCCCCGGCCACGAGCACGGCACCGCCGGCGGTCCGGACCGCCACGTGCGACGCCCGGTCGCCCGGCAGGTCGTTGCCGCGCGTCCAGCGGCCGGTGACCGGCGACCACAGCTGCGTCGTCCGGAGCCCGCCCCAGTCGTCGATCCCGCCGACCACGAGCACCCGCCCGTCGGTCAGCAGCGTCGCGGTGTGGTCACCCTCGAGCGCGAACCGCAGCGGCCGGGTGAGGGCGAACGTGTTGGTCGACGGCGTGTAGACCTCCGCCGACGCCAGCACGCCGCCGTAGTAGCCGCCGGCGACGAGGACGCGGCCGTCGGCGAGAGCCGTCACGGTCGGGTCGCCGACGTCCTCCGTCGTGCGCTGCCGCTGCAGGGACGGCCCGACGACCCACGTCCGGGTCGCCTGCTCGTAGAGGGCCGTGGGCCGCAGCCCGTCGGTCCCGTCGTTGCCGCCGACGAGGATCACCTGACCGGCGCTGCCCTCCGGGAGCGCGACGGCGCTGTGCCGGTGCCGGGGTGTCGGCATCGGCCGGGTCGCGCGCCAGGTCGCGGTCGCGGGGGCGTACGTCTCGGCGGTGGCGGTCACCGCCGGGCCGGTGGTCTCGCCGCCCGCGACGAGCACCTGCCGGTTCGCCAGCACGGTCGCGGAGTGGTGGGCCCGGGCCCGGGTCATCGGGGTACCGGTGCTCCACGTGCCCGTCGCCGGGTCGTAGAGGAACGTCGTGGCCGTCGGCGACCACGAGGTGTCGAAGCCGCCGGTGAGCTGCACCCGGCCGTCGGCGAGCGTGACGAGGGCGAAGTCCGCCCGGGCCGCCGGCAGCGAGCCGGTGCGCGTCCACCGCCCGGTCGCCGGGTCGTAGAGCAGCGCCGTGGCCAGCGGGTGCGAGGTCCAGGTCGTCAGGTCGAGGCGGGCGCCACCGACGACGAGCACCCGGCCGGTGCCGAGCAGGACGGCCGCGGCGTGCGTGCGGGCCGCCGGCAGCGACCCGGTCGCGGTCCAACCGGGACCGGCGTACGGCGCATGCGGTGTGATCGGTGCCGACGGCGCGGACGCCGGCCCCGCACCGTCGGCGTTGACCGCCGTCACGGTGAAGCGCCGGGCGACGCCGTTCGGCAGGCCCTCGATGACGGTCGGGTAGATCGTCTCCGGGTCGAGCGTCCACGAGCCGCCGAGGTCGTCCGTGACGAGGTAGGACGTGATCGCGGCGCCGCCGTCGTCGTCCGGGCCGACCCAGGTCAGCCGGACGGCGCCCTCGTACCCGATGCCCCACACCCCGGTGGGGGCGGTCGGGACGGCGGCGGCGGCCGGTGCGGCCAGGCCCGCGGCGAGGACCACCCCCGTGACGACTGCGACGAGCCCGGAACGCGTGGCACGCGACGACAAGGTCAGCACCGACCGAGGCATGGTGATCGCCTCCCCCTCCGCGCGTGACACTACGTCGAACGGGCGGTGGCGGACCGGGGCGATGGTCGCTCGTCGGGCGGGAACGGCCGGGGCCCCGGACGGCGCGTAAGCCCTCCGGGGCCCCCGTG
>JACRAB010000537.1 GCA_016213575.1 Actinomycetota bacterium | reverse complement strand
GTCGTCTCCGGGCGGGGGGCCGCCCGGTCACTGCCGGGACGCTCCCGAGCCGGGGCGTCCGTGTCCTGAGTCGTCGTCCGTTCCGTGCGGGTTCGGTGCGTGTTCCTACCCTGCGGTGACGAGCGTCCCGATCCTCTCACCCCGGACGGCACGCGCCACGTTGCCCTCACCCTCCATGCCGAAGACGATCATCGGCAGGCGGTTGTCCATGCAGAGGCTGAAGGCCGTCGCGTCGACCACCTTGAGCCGCTGGCGGAGGGCGTCGGCGTACGTGACCTTCTCGAGCTTGCGGGCGTCGGGGTCCGTGCGCGGGTCGGCCGTGTAGACGCCGTCCACACCGTTCTTGCTCATGAGGACGACGTCGGCCTTGATCTCGAGCGCGCGCTGCGCGGCCGTGGTGTCGGTGCTGAAGTACGGCGCACCGAGCCCGGCGCCGAAGATGACGACCCGGCCCTTCTCGAGGTGGCGGATCGCCCGGCGCGGGATGTACGGCTCGGCGACCTGGCCCATGGTGATGGCGGTCTGCACCCGGGTGTCGATCCCGGCCTGCTCGAGGAAGTCCTGCATCGCCAGGCAGTTCATGACGGTGCCGAGCATGCCCATGTAGTCGGCGCGGGCGCGGTCCATGCCGCGCTGCGCGAGCTCCGCCCCGCGGAAGAAGTTGCCGCCGCCGACGACGACCGCGACCTGCACGCCCTCCCGGACGACGACCGCGATCTGCTCGGCGAGGCGGTGCACGACGTCGGGGTCGACGCCGAGCTTGCCGTTGCCGAAGACCTCGCCGGAGAGCTTGAGGAGCACCCGCCCGTAGCGTGCGCCGGAGCCCTCGGCGTCCAGGTCGTCCAGCTGCTCAAGGTCCACGGTCAGTCCCTCCGCGGTCATGTCCACTCCGCCCCGATCGATCGTGCCGGCTGTCTCGCCCTGTGGTCCGCGGGCCAGTCTGCCGCACTCGGGAGGGTGCTCGGCGCGCTCCGCGCCCACCGGTCGCCCGGACGGCCCTCCGCCGGGCCCGGCAGGCCCCGGACGACGGACGGCGGTCGCACCCCAGGACCGGGTGCGACCGCCGCCGTCATGCTCGGGCGTGCCTGTGCGTGGTGCTCAGGCGCCGACCTTGAACCGGGCGAAGCCGGTCGCCGCGACGCCGGCCTCCTTGAGGAGCTGCTGGATCGTCTTGCTCGGGTCCTTCGCGAACTTCTGCTCGAGGAGCACGTTGTCCTTGAAGAACGCGTCGACCCGGCCGGTGACGATCCGCTCGATCGCCTGCTCCGGCTTGCCCTCCTCGCGGGACTTCTGCTCCGCGACGCGGCGCTCGGTCTCGACGACGTCGGCCGGCACGTTCTCGCGGGTGAGGAAGCTCGGGCCCATCGCGGCGGCGTGCATCGCGACGTCGCGCGCGACGTCCGACTCGCCGTCGACGCCCACGAGGACGCCGATCTGCGGGGGCAGGTCGGGGCTCGTGCGGTGCAGGTACGTCGCGACGTGCGGTGCCTCGACGCGGGCCACACGGCGGATGACGATCTTCTCGCCGATCGTCGCGTTCTTCTCGATGAGGAGCTGCTCGACGGACTTGCCGGGCTCGATCTCGCTCGACAGGAGCGCGGCGGCGTCCTCCGCCTTGATCGCGACGGCCTGCTGGAGCACCTGGTCGGCGAGGGCGATGAACGGCTCGGCCTTGGCGACGAAGTCCGTCTCGCAGTTGATCTCGACGAGGGTGCCGACGCCGTTCTCGACGTGGGCGGCGACGAGGCCGTTGGAGGCGTTGCGGTCGCCGCGCTTCTCGGCGCTGGCCTGGCCCTTGACGCGGAGGAACTCGACGGCCTTGTCGAAGTCGCCGTCGCTCGACTCGAGCGCCTTCTTGCAGTCCATCATCCCGGCGCCCGTGAGGTCGCGCAGGCGCTTGACGTCAGCAGCGCTGATGTTCGCCATGACTTTCCTGACTCTCCTGTCCGAATGGTGTGCAACGAGTCTGTGCGCGGACGACGTGCCCGTCGAGGCGATAACGCCCGGCGCCGCCGGAGGCTTCCGGCACGGTGGTCCTGCTGGTCCGGTCCCGGGCGCGTGGCCCGGGACCGGACCGGCAGGTCGTCCGTCGTCCGCGATGGGCTCCGTGCGGAGCCCGGACGTCAGGCCTGCTCGGTGCTCTCGGCAGCGGCCTCGGCCGGAGCCTCGGCAGCGGCGTCGGCCTCGGCGGGCGCCTCGGCAGCGGCCTCGGCCGGGGCGTCGGCGACGACCTCGGTCTCGGCAGCGGCCTCGGCGGGAGCCTCGACCGGCGCCTCGACGGCAGCCTCGGCGACGGGCGCCTCGGCCGGCGTGAGGAGCTCGCGCTCCCACTCGGCGAGCGGCTCGTCGACCGCGACGGCGCCGGCCTCCGGCTTCGTCTCGCTGCCGCGCGAGCGGGCCATGAGGCCCTCCGCGACGGCGTCGGCGACGACGCGCGTGAGCAGGGTGACGGAGCGGATCGCGTCGTCGTTGCCCGGGATCTTGAAGTCGACCTCGTCGGGGTCGCAGTTCGTGTCGAGGATCGCGACGATCGGGATGTGGAGCTTGCGCGCCTCGTCGACCGCGAGGTGCTCCTTCTTCGTGTCGACGATCCACACCGCGCTCGGGACCTTCGCCATGTCGCGGATGCCGCCGAGGGTCTTCTCGAGCTTGTCCTTCTCGCGACGCAGGACGAGGAGCTCCTTCTTCGTCATGCCGGAGCCGGCCACGTCGTCGAAGTCGAGGAGCTCGAGCTCCTTGAGGCGCTGGAGGCGCTTGTGCACGGTCTGGAAGTTCGTGAGCATGCCGCCGAGCCAACGCTGGTTGACGTAGGGCATGCCGACGCGCGCGGCCTGCTCGGCGATGGGCTCCTGGGCCTGCTTCTTCGTGCCGACGAAGAGGATCGTGCCGCCGTGGGCGACGGTCTCCTTGACGAACTCGAAGGCGCGGTCGATGAACGACAGCGACTGCTGCAGGTCGATGATGTAGATGCCGTTGCGCTCGGTGAAGATGAAGCGCTTCATCTTCGGGTTCCACCGGCGGGTCTGGTGCCCGAAGTGGACGCCGCTCTCGAGCAGCTGGCGCATGGTGACAACAGCCATTGCTGGAAGCACTCCTGTCGGCGCCTGCCGGAGTTCACCGGCTCGAAGGCGCCTGTCGGTTCCTCACGCCGTCCGGGCGGACGGCGTGCCTGGCACCTGCGGCCGCACCGCACCGGGGACCCACCCGAGGGTGGTCACCGGACCGACGGTGCGCCCCGCCGCGTGAGCGGCGGTCTGCGGGCGCGCGAAGTCGACCGGACGAGCCGGCCGTGAGGGCATCGTACGCCGGAGCACGGTGGGCGACCAAAACGCCGCGCGCCGTGAGCGGCCCCGCACGGCTGCGGCGCCCGGCCGCGGGCCGTGCGGGACGACGTCCGGGCTCCGTAGGCTGCGCGCATGGCCGACGCCGACCGCTCCCCCGCCGCTGCCGCGCCCGCCCCGGTGCGGGGCCGCTGGCGCGAGATCGCCCGCCAGTCCAACCTGCTCGGCGCCGACGGGGCGCTCGCCTCGACGATCTTCGCCGAGATGAGCGCGCTCGCCGTCCGGACCGGGGCGGTGAACCTCGGCCAGGGCTTCCCGGACACCGACGGGCCGCGCAGCATCCTCGACGGCGCCGTCGCGCAGATCCTCGGGGCGAACAACCAGTACCCGCCCGGCCGCGGCGTCCCGGCCTTGCGCCGGGCGGTCGCCGAGCACCAGCGCCGCTTCTACGGGCTCGAGGTGGACCCGGACACCGAGGTGCTCGTCACCGCCGGGGCCACCGAGGCGATCGCCGCGTGCGTCATGGCGCTCGTCGAGCCGGGCGACGAGGTCGTCATGCTCGAGCCGTACTACGACTCCTACGCGGCGTCGGTGGCGCTCGCGGGCGCCGTCCGCCGGACCGTGCCGCTGCGCTTCCCCGACTACCGGCTCGACGTCGACGCGCTCGTGGCGGCGGTGACGCCGCGGACCCGTCTCATCCTGCTCAACAGCCCGCACAACCCGACCGGGCACGTACTGAGCCGGGCCGAGCTGGAGGCCGTGGCCAGGGTCGCGGTCGAGCACGACCTGATCGTCGTCACCGACGAGGTCTACGAGCACCTGACCTTCGACGGCGTCGGGCACGTGCCGCTCGTGACGCTTCCCGGCATGGCCGGGCGGGTCGTGACGATCTCGTCGGCCGGCAAGACGTTCTCGGTGACCGGCTGGAAGGTCGGCTGGGTCGTCGCCCCGAAGGAGGTCGTCGACGCCGTGACGACCGTCAAGCAGTTCCTCACGTACGTCAACGCGGGGCCGTTCCAGCCGGCGGTCGCCGACGCCCTCGCGCTCGGCGACGACTTCTACACCGGGGTCGCGGCCCGGCTGCAGGCGGGCCGGGACGCGCTCGTCGAGGGGCTGCTCGACGTCGGGTTCACGGTGAGCGTGCCGCAGGGCACGTACTTCGTCGTCGCGGACGCCGCCCCGCTCGGGTACGCGGACGGCCTGACGCTGTGCCGCGAGCTGCCGGAGCGGGCCGGGGTCGTCGGGGTGCCGGTCCAGGTGTTCCACGACGACGTCGAGGCAGGGCGGTCGCTCGTGCGGTTCGCGTTCTGCAAGCGGCCCGAGGTCATCGCGGACGCCGTCGCGCGGCTCAAGGCGCTGCACCGGGGCTGATCGGTCCCCCTGCCGGGACGAGCCTGACCGGGTGTCGAGCGCGTCGCCGGACTGCGGCTGACATCTGTACGTGCTCGACCCGTCCCCAGCGTGGGGTTTCGTCCCACTGTCCACAGCCGGGGCATCGGGCCCGGCGGGCCGGGGACGTCCCGGTGCAGGCTCGCCGCATGCCTGGTCACCCCCTCCTCCTCGCTCTCGCAGCCGCAGCCGCCGTGGCGCTGGGTGCCGTCTCCCCGGCGCCGGCCGCGACCCCTGCCGAACCGGGTCCGGCCGCGCGCGGGCTGTCTGCCGCCGCACCGGCGGGCGGGGCGCCGGGGGCGGG
>JACRAB010000536.1 GCA_016213575.1 Actinomycetota bacterium | reverse complement strand
CCGGCGGTCGCGGCCCGAGCCAGGTGACCGGGTCGACGAGCACGGACGGCGTCCCGGCGGGGAGCGGGGCGCTGTCGTCGGGCAGGCGGTCGTCCTGGTGGAAGGGCACGCGGATGACGGTCATGGCGGGACGGTAGCCGCCGCCCCCGTCAGTCGGTGAGCATGTCGCGCTCGGGCAGCCCGAGGTAGCGGTGGACGTCGCGGGCGTCCGCGGCGAGGGCGGCGGCGACGTCGGCCGCCAGCGGCTCGAGCGCCTGGAGCGTGACCCGGCCGCCGGGGAGCGTCCACGTGCCGACCGCGCGCCCGCCGACGAGCGAGGAGGCCTTGAAGATGCCGTTCGAGGTGACCAGGCCGACGTGGCGGCCGATCACGGCCTCCCGGTCCACCCAGCCGTGGAGCACGGGGTCGAAGGGCCCGAGCAGCACGGGCGCCGGCACAGCGCCGGCCGTCGCCGGTGCGCCGGGCAGCCGGTGCAGCCCGTCGTCGTCCGCCGTGCTCCCCAGCACGGCGAGCCCTCGCCGGGCCGCACCGAGGGTCGTCCCCGCCCAGGTGGCGAGGTCGGCGTCCCGCGCCGGGCCGTGCGCGACGAGGTACCGCTGCGCGAGCCGGCCGAGCGCCTCGTCCGGGTCGGCGTCCGGCGGTCGCGGCCCGAGCCAGGTGACCGGGTCGACGAAGGCCTGCTCGCCGTCCGGGAGCACGGGCCCGCGCAGCAGCAGCCCGCGCAGGGACGCGGCGAAGAGCACGTGGACGAACGCCTGCCGCTTCGTCGGCACCCCGGCGTCGTCGAGCAGCGCCCGAAGGTCGTCGCGGCTCACCGGCGCGGCCGTCACCGCGCGGGAGACGACCTCGATGCCCGTCTCGAGCTGGGCCGGGGAGACCCCCTCCTGCTCGAGCCGGCGCCGGCTGCCCGCGGCGAGCTGCGGCGTCGTCAGCGGGTGCAGCCACCAGTAGTCCTCGGCGGCCACGAGGTGCAGCGTGCCCCGGTTGAGCCACGCGACGACGAGGCGGCGGGCGTCGAACGCCGCGTCGACGTCACGCGCGAGCAGGCCCGTGCTCCGGGACCGGACGGCGAGCCGGGCGCCGCGCAGGTCCTGTGCCTGGACGGCGAGGATGCGGCGGACCACGTCGTCCGGCGTCCGGTCCCAGCGCCGCGTCAGCCCCTGCACCCCGAGCCGCTGCAGGTGGACGTCGGGCGGGAGGCTGGGCACCCCCACACGCTCGCCGCGGGCACGACGGGCCAGGGGCACCGGTCGTGGAGGCCCGCCCTCGACCCCGGGCAACCCGGGAGCCCGTCCGAGCGACCAGGGGACGAGCACCCGACCGCACCGGGACCGCATGCTCACGACCCGAGCGGGTAACGCCCACCCGATGTCACGTCCCGTACCGGTCCCGCGCCACCGGGGCCGGCACGGCCGAGGGCGCGCTGCTGCTGCGCGCCGCCCGGTGCCTCCCGGCCCGGTCGTCCTCAGGGCCGGGAGGCGCCGCACCGTGACTATGCTGACCCGGTCACCGGCCGAGGCCGGTGCGAGAGCGCCAACAACCGGCGGACCGCCGGTGCGAGGAGGTCGGACGTGAAGAAGCTCCTGGTCGTCGCCGTGGCCGCGGCGGCAGGCTTCGCCATCTGGCGCAAGCTCGAGGCCGACAAGGCCGAGCAGGCCCTCTGGGCCGAGGTCACCGACCCGGTCAGGTGACCCCTCCGGGCGACCGGATGTGATTGGCCGTCCGCCGGGGTGGGCTGGCACACTTGACCAGCCCGCCATGGCGGGCATCCGGGGGCGTGGCGCAATTGGTAGCGCACCTGCTTTGCAAGCAGGGGGTTGTCGGTTCGAGTCCGATCGCCTCCACCCCGGACGGCCCAGGTCGACCGCCGCGCGCGGCCCGGCCTGGGCCTTCTCGTTCTCCTGGCAGGGTCTCTCGGCCGGTTCTCCCGGCCGGGCGGCGCTGGTACCTCTGGCCCATCCACCTGTTCGCGGTGTCGGGTACTCGTTGGGGCGTCCCCCTCGAGAAGGAGTCCCCCCACCGTGCGCGTCAGACACCTGCTGGCCGTCCTCGCCGCCCTCGCCGTCCCGCTCGCCGTGCTCGCGGCACCCGACCCGGCACGGGCGGTCGGACCCGACCTGCTGCCCGTCACCGTCACCAACGACACCGGCCGCGGTGACGCCGTCCACCTGTACGTCATCGGCATCCAGGCCGTGAGCGGGCGGCTGGGCTACGTCGACCAGGCCGGCCGGTTCACCGCCTGGACCGGCGGGCAGAACCCGCCCTCGCCGGCCCCCGACGTCGCCATCGGTGGTCCGGCCGACGGCCGGACGACGAACCTCCTGCTGCCGCGCGGTTTCTCCGGGCGGATCTACTTCTCCTTCCGCGACAAGCTGAGGTTCTTCCTCACGCCCGACGGCCTCGTGCAGCCGGCCCCATGGTCCGGGGCCGACCCCAACCGCGACATCCTCTTCGACTGGTCCGAGCTCACGTACAACGACGGCGGCCTCTGGCTGAACAGCTCGCAGGTCGACATGTTCGCGGTGCCCCCCGCGGTGACGGTCACCGGCGCGAGCGGCACGACGAAGCGGACCGGCGACGTCGTGGCGAACGGCCGCAGCGCCGTCATCGAGGGCATCCGGTCGCAGCCGGGCTGGGCGGGCACCGTCCAGACCCGCGCCGACGGCACGGTGCTGCGGGTGCTGGCTCCCGGCAAGGCGGCGGACGCCGGCCTGCTGAGCCGCACGTACCTCGACGCGTCCGTCGCCGCGGCCTGGGACGCCTACACGCGCAAGCCGCTCACCGTCGTCCCGTTCGGCAACGAGCCGGACCGCCGCTACGTCGGCCGCACCGTGGGCGACGTCATGACCTTCACGGACGCCGCGGGCCGGCAGGTCGCGCAGTTCCGGCGACCGTCCGGCGCGAGCGTCTGGGGCTGCGCGGGCGACCTGCCCGCACCGAACGACCTCGTCGTCGGGCCGATCTCGCGCACCCTCTGCGCGGCGCTGAACCGCGGCACGCTCGGCACCGTCGACGTGCAGCCGAGCTCCGACCCGGCGGCCTTCTACCGCAACGGCGCCGTCAACCACTACGCCCGGGTGATCCACGAGAACATGGTCGACGGCAAGGCCTACGCCTTCGCCTTCGACGACGTCGGCGGCTTCGAGTCGCTCGTGCACGACGGTGACCCGCGCTCCGCGGGGCTCGTGCTGAGCCCGTTCGGCGCCGGCCGGCCGCAGCCGAACCCGTCGCCGAGCCCCTCGCCCAGCCCGTCGCCGTCCGCGAGCCCGTCGTCCCCGACCGCCGGCACGGTGGTGAGCTCCCTGGACGGCCGGTGCATCGACGTGCCCGGGGCCGTCTTCGTCAGCGGCGCCCGGCTGCAGACATGGACGTGCAACGGCACCGCCGCGCAGCGCTGGCTCGTCGACGGCGGTGCGCTGAGGAGCAGCAACGGCACCTGCATGGACGTCACGGGCGGCTCGCGGGCGAACGGGGCACCGATCCAGCTCTACGCGTGCAACGGCACCGGGGCCCAGCAGTTCGTGCTGACGCCGTCCGGTGACCTGGTCAACCCGCAGTCCGGGCGCTGCGTCGACGTCAGCGGGGCGCAGGACCGGGACGGCGCACCGCTGATCCTGTGGGACTGCCACGGCGGCGCGAACCAGAAGTGGCGCCGCGGCTGACGCGCCCCTGAGGTCACCCGACACCCGGGTCTCCCGCGCCGCGGTCGGCCCGGCCCCCTCGGTACCCTCTCGTCCCATGATCGAACCAGCTCCCCGGACCACGACCACCTTCCGGGCCTGGCTCCTCGATGCGGGCGAGAGGGACCCGGGGGGCTTCTACGAGACCGAGGGCGAGGTCGCGGCGCACTCGCACACCCAGCCGTGGTGGCGGGTCATGTGCCTGACGGGTGTCGACTACTTCTCCACCCTGGGGTACCAGCCCGGGATCGCGGCTCTCGCGGCCGGGGCGCTCTCGCCGCTGGCGACGCTCATCCTCGTGCTCGTGACGCTCTTCGGCGCCCTGCCGATGTACCGCCGGGTCGCGCAGGAGAGCCCGCACGGCGACGGTTCGCTGTCCATGCTCGAGCGGCTGCTCACGTACTGGCCGAGCAAGCTGCTGGTGCTCTCGCTCCTGGGGTTCGTCGCCACCGGGTTCGTCATCACCATCACGCTGTCGGCGGCCGACGCCGCCGCGCACATGCTGGAGAACCCGTTCCTGCGCAGCGCGCTCGAGGGCCGCCAGGTCGTCGTGACGCTGGCGCTGATCCTCGCGCTGGCCCTGGTGTTCCTCAAGGGCTTCAAGGAGGCCATCGGGCTGGCCGTCGTGCTCGTCATCGCCTACCTGACGCTGTCGGCGGTGGTGATCGGGCGCGGCGCGTACGAGGTGCTCACGCACCCCGAGACGATCACGAGCTGGACCGAGGCGATCTCGCTGGAGTACGCGTCCCCGTTCGCAGTCCTCGTCGCGGCCCTTGTCGTGTTCCCCCGGCTGGCCCTCGGGCTGTCCGGGTTCGAGACCGGCGTCGTCGTCATGCCTCTGATCAAGGGGGACCCCGACGACGACCCGGCCCGCCCCGCCGGGCGCATCCGAGGGGCGCGCCGCCTGCTCACGACGGCCGCGCTCATCATGAGCGCGATGCTCATCGGCAGCTCGCTCGTGACCACCCTTCTCATCCCCGCCGCGCAGTTCGAGGCGGGCGGGGAGGCCAACGGGCGCGCCCTGGCCTACCTCGCGCACGAGATGCTCGGGGACGGGTTCGGCACCGCCTACGACCTCGCCACGATCGGCATCCTGTGGTTCGCGGGCGCGTCCGCGCTGGCCGGGCTGCTCAACATCATCCCGCGCTACCTGCCCCGCTACGGGATGGCCCCCGACTGGGCCCGGTCGACCCGGCCGCTCGTGCTCGTCTTCTTCGTCATCTGCGTCGTGGTGACGCTCGTCTTCCAGGCGGACGTCGACGCCCAGGCCGGGGCCTACGCCACGGGTGTCCTCGCGCTCATGACCTCGGCCGCGATCGCGGTCTTCCTCACCGAGCTGCGGCGCGGCCACCGGGGCACGGCCGCCTTCTTCGCCGTCGTGTCGGCGATCTTCGTCTACACGATCCTCGTCACGGTCATCGGCGACCCCGAGGGCCTGTGGATCGCCCTCGTCTTCGTCGCGCTCATCGTCACCCTCTCGGTGGTCTCGCGGTGCTCCCGTTCCACCGAGCTGGGGGG
>JACRAB010000535.1 GCA_016213575.1 Actinomycetota bacterium | reverse complement strand
CGCGGACGAGGTCACCGGACTCGGGGGCGGTCGCCGTGAGCCCGGGCCTGTGGTTCGTGCTGGAGGTCATGCCTGCTCCCCTTCCGTGGCCGCGCGCAGGAGGCGTGCGGCGGAGTCGACGGCGGCGCGCACGTCGCCGTCCGGAGGGTAGAGCAGGGACCTGCCGACGACGAGGCCGCGCACCACCGGCTCGCCCAGCGCACGCCCCCAGGAGACCAGGTCCGCGGCCGGGTCGGGGCCCGGTGCGCCGCCGAGGACGACGCACGGCAGGGTCGTGGCCCCGAAGACGGTCGAGGGGTCGTCGGCGGCCGGCAGCTTGAGCCAGGTGTAGGCGCTCGTCGTGCCCAGGGCGGACGCGATGCTCACGACCCGGGCGAGCGAGGCGGCGTCCTCGACGAGGACCGGGCGGCCGGCCGCGTCCCGGGCGTACGGCAGCGGCTCGACCATCGCCATGAGCCGGGCCGCCGCGAGGTCGGACACCGCCCGCGCGCACGCCTCGAGGGTCGAGGCGGTCGCGCCGTCCTCGTCGTCGATGCGCAGCAGCATCTTGCCGCCCTGGAGCCCGCACTCGACGATGCGGCGGGCGTCGTAGCCGGTGAACCGGTCGTCCATCGTCCAGGCGGCGCCGTCGAGGCCGCCGCGGTTCATCGAGCCGATGACGACCTTGCCCTCGAGGGCGCCGAGCAGGAGCAGCTCCTCGACGACGTCCGGGGAGCCGAGGACGCCGTCGACGTCCGGGTGCGCGAGCGCCGTGACGAGCCGCTCGAGCAGGCCGCGACGGTCGGCCATGGCGAGCGCGTCCCCGCCGGAGGCGAGCGCACCGCGGGCCGGGTGGTCGGCCGCGACGAGGAACAGCGTGCCGCGGCCGGAGACGAGCGAGGGCGGGCGCAGCCGCTGCGCGTACGCGGCGGCCACCTCCTGCGGCCGGGTCGCGCGGGTGTCCAGGAGCCAGCGCCACAGCTCGTCGGGCAGCCGGGACCCCGGCCCCGCGGCGCCGTCCGCCGGCCCGCTGCGGCGGGTGACGACGCTCACCGCGCCCGCCCCCGGACCATCGCCTCGAGCTCGTCGAGGGTCGGCATCGCGTCGGCGCAGGCGAGCCGGGTCGCGACGATCGCGCCGGCCGCGTTCGCGTGCTCGGCGATCCGCACCGGGTCCCAGCCCGCGAGCAGGCCGTGCGCGAGGGCGGCCCCGAAGGCGTCGCCGGCGCCGAGCCCGCAGACGACCCGGACGACCTGGGGCGGCACCGTCGTCATGCCGTCCGCGGTCGCGACGAGGACGCCGTCCGCGCCCTGCTTGACCACCGCCAGCTCCACGCCGAGGTCGAGCAGCCGGCGGGCGCCCTCCTCCGGGTCGCGGGTCCCGACGGCGACCTCGACCTCGTCGCGGTTGCCGACGGCGACGCTCACGTGCTCGAGCATCCGGACGTACTCGCGGCGCGCGGCCCGCGGCGACGGCCAGAACATCGGCCGCCAGTCGAGGTCGACGACGGTGAACCGGCCGGTGCCGGGCTCCGGCCGGCCGCGGTGGGCCAGCATGTCGAGGTGGGTCTGGCGGGACGGGTCCACGGACATCCCGGTCCCGGTGACCCAGAACAGCGGCACCCGGGCGACGAGGTCCCACGGGACGTCGGCACCGGTGAGCGTGAGGTCGGGCGCGATCGGCTGCCGGTAGAACAGCAGCGGCGGGTCCTCGGGCGGGTCGAGGGCGCAGAAGACGACCGGGGTCTGCAAGTCGTCCGCCGTCCCGACGTAGGCGGGGTCGACGCCGAAGCGGGCCATCGCCGTCCGGACGTAGTCGCCGAAGCCGTCCGCCCCGACCTTGGTGAGGACGGCGCTGCGCCGGCCGAGGCGGGCCGCGCCGACGGCGACGTTCGTCGCCGTCCCGCCGAGGAACTTGGCGAACGACGTGACGTCGGCGAGCGGGACGCCGGACTGCTGCGGGTACAGGTCGACCCCGACCCGGCCGACCGCGAGCACCTCGACCGGTTCCGTGGCGTCCATCTCCCCAGCCCTCGTGTCTCGAGCCCGGCGACGGCGCTGCGGGCTGCTCCATCCAACCCAGCCGCACCTCAGCCTGTCAAGAGTTTGTCCTTACATAATGACCATGTGACTACGTGGCCCCGCGGCCCCATACTGGCCCCGTGTCCACCGACCCCGGCACGCAGACCGACGCCCCGACGAACCAGCTGCTGCTGCGCACCCTGGTGCTCGACCGGTCCAGCCCCGTGCCGCTCTACTTCCAGGTCGCCCAGGCGATGGAGGGGGCCATCTCCGACGGCCGTCTGCCGCCCGGCTCCCGCCTGGACAACGAGGTGCTGCTCGCCGAGCAGCTGGGCCTGTCCCGGCCGACGATGCGCCGCGCGATGCAGTACCTCGTGGACAAGGGCGTCCTCGTCCGCCGCCGCGGCGTCGGCACCCGCGTCGTGCAGCCGAAGGTGCGCCGTCCGCTCGGGCTCTCCAGCCTCTACGAGGACCTCAAGGGCAGCGGGCAGGCGCCCTCGACGACCGTGCTCTCGCTCGGCCCCGAGCCGGCCCCGGCCACCGTCGCCGAGGCGATGGGGATCCCGGCGGAGACGCTCGTGACGGTGCTCGTCCGGCTCCGGTCCGCCGGCGAGCGGCCGATCGCCCGGATGTGCAACTACCTGCCGCACACCGTCCCCGGGCTCGCGGAGGGACTGACGGCGAGCGTCCTCGAGGAGCACGGGCTCTACGAGGTGATCCGCGGGCTGGGCATCCAGCTGCACGCCGCCGACCAGTCGATCGGCGCCCGGACGGCGACCGCCGAGGAGGCCCGGCTCCTCAAGGAGCCCCGGGGCGCCGCGCTGCTGACGATGCAGCGGATCGCCTACGACGACCACGGGCGCGTCGTCGAGTTCGGCAGCCACATCTACGCGGCGTCCCGGTACAGCTTCGAGCTGAGCATGCTCGCGGGCTGACGCCCGCTCCGCCGCCCGCCGGACCTCGGGTCGTGTCGTACGGGACCTCAGGTCGTGATGTACAGGGCCTCAGGTCGTGATGTCCGGGTACGGCAGCGAGTAGCCGCTGAGCCGTTGCGCGTACTCGAGCTGGAAGCCGAGCGGCTGCTCGTGGTCCCGCTCGAAGAGCGCGATGAACAGCGTCAGCGTGAGGAACGGGTGCGCACCGAGCTCGAAGAGCCGCGGGTAGTCGTGGGTCGCGAGCGCCTCGCGCTCGTCGTCGGCGAACACGAGCCAGGTGGAGCGCTCCTGCGAGACGCAGTTGAGGATCCGGTTGGCCTCCTCGGCCTCCCACCACGCGACGGTGCCGCGCGGGTCCTCGCGGTAGCGCTCGACGAGGTCCGGGTCGCGGTCGACGGTGTAGAGGAACTTGTCGACGAGGTAGCGGCTCATCTGCTCAGACCTCCTGCGCCGCAGCGGCTGCGGCCTGCTCGGGCAGCGACACCGAGGCCGCCGCGGCGGCCGGGCGCGGGTCGCCGCCGGGGTACCAGGTGAAGTACGCCTCCATGGTGTGGAAGAGGTCGAGGTTGTCGAAGTAGTCCGCGGTGACGCCCTCGCCCGCGACGCCCATCATGAGCATGAAGTCCATGAAGCCCTGCGTCGCGTTGCCGGGCTCGAGGAGGTTCTCGATCGTCACCTCGCCGAGGCAGCGCTCGATGTCGCCGGTGCGGATCCACTCGACGGCCTTCGCGTCGAACTCCGGGTCCGGCCCGTGCGGGCCGAACTGGCGCGGGCCGCCGAGCTCGAGGGACAGGTGCCCGGTGCCGATGATGGCGACCCGCTTGTCGCTCGGCCAGGACTCGACGAGGTCCCGCAGCGCCTGCCCGAGCTGGACGAAGCGCTTCGGCTGCGGCAGCGGCGGCGCGAAGATGTTCGTGTAGACCGGCACGACGGGCAGGTCGTTCTGCGGCCGCAGCGTGATGATCGGGCACGTGACGCTGTGGTCCAGGCGCAGCTCGTTGCTGAACGCGAGGTCGAACCCGGCGTCGAGGCCGCCGCGCAGGAGGTGGCCGGACAGGTCGCGGTCGCCGGCCATGTGCATCCGCGGCAGGCCGAACTCCCGCTCCTCGTTGTACCAGTTCGCGTCGTACTGCTCGGCGTGGCCGACGAGGAACTGCTGCATGTTGTCGAGCCAGAACTGGTGGAAGTGGTCGCTGCCGACGAGCAGGAGCACGTCGGGGTCGGCGACCGTGAGCGTCTCGCGGAAGCGCTCGATCTTCGCCTGCCACTCGTCGGCGAACGGCGGCCGGTCGGCACCGGTCGAGGTGCTCGCGCGGTAGTAGAACGGATGGTGCGTCGAGGCGATGATCGCCGAGATCTCGGCCATCGGGACTCCTTCGTCGCCAAGGGTTTCCTGGGGTGGGGTGGTGCTCGGCCGCCGGGGCTCAGCCTTCGGGCGGCACGGACGTCGCGCCGTGCTCGACGTGCAGGTACACGTCCATCCCGACCGGCCGCCGCCGCTCCTCGGCGAGCTG
>JACRAB010000083.1 GCA_016213575.1 Actinomycetota bacterium | reverse complement strand
GCCGGTCCGGGCTGTTCAGCGCGAGGCCGCGCGGGTCGGTGAGCTGCGCGCTGCGGGCCCACGGCGCGAGCTGGTCCGCGAGCTCGGCGGGCGTGCGCGGGCCGTCGTCGTTCGGGCCGAGCGTCACCGTGCACAGGGTGTCGAGGTCGTTGGGGATCCCGGCGACGAGGTCGCCCGGGGCGACCGGCCGGCCGTTGACCCGCGGGGCGGCCCCGAGCGTCGTCGTCTGGTCACCGGGCCACCGGCCGGTGATCGCCGCGTAGAGCACGCTGACGAGCCCGAGGGTGTCCGCCCGCTCGGCGGCCTGGGACGTCTCGAGCTCGACGCCGGCGACCGAGGCGTCGATCGCCGTCCCGGAGACCTTGACCGAGCCGTCGCTCGTGATCCACACCGAGCCGGGGTCCAGGCGCATGTGGTGCAGGCCGCGGCTGCCGGCCCGGGCGAGCGCCTGGGATGCCTCCCCGATGATCCGACGGGCCATCTCGGCACGCAGCGGCGCGGCCGCGACGGCGTCGGCGAGGCTGCGGCCGTTGACGTGCTCGCTGACGATGTACGTCGCGTGCCCGCGCGGCACGGCCTGCGAGCCGACGTCGAGGATTCGCACGAGGCGGGGGTCCTCGGCGAGCGCTGCGCGGCGGGCCGCGTCGACGATGTCCTCGGACTGCGGGTGCGCCGCGTCGAGCACCCGGACGACGACCGGCCGATCGAGGGTCTGGTCGACAGCGCGCCACAGGGACCCGCCGGAGCCGGCCTGGAGCCGCTCCTCGAGTCGGTACCGTCCTGCGAGGACGTATCCCTGGCCGACGCCGTCCAGCCCCGTACTCCCCTCCGAAGACGCCGTCAGCCCCATCCGAAGGCATCCGGCGGCCCCCATGCTAGGCCGACCGGCGCCGTACTGGCACCGTCGAGCGTCCCCGGACGTCGCCACGCGGTCCGGCGGAGACGCTCGGTGGTCGGCGCCTACGCTGCGCGGCCAACGAATCTCCGCGACGCGTGACGTGGGGTAACGATTGCGGAACGGATCGTGGTGGCCCTGATCGTCGTGCTCCGTGCGCCCGGGTCACGGCGCCGGGGGCGTGCTCCCGTCGACCTCGACGACGGCGCGGTCCCGCAGCGCGGGCACCCGGGCGAGCAGGTGGGTGCGGGCCGTCCGCCGGACGACGAGGTGCACGCCGCCGTCCGCGTCGACCCGGAAGCGCTCCCGCGGCACGGTCGCCGTGGGGTCGCTCTCGTGCACCCGCGCCACGCCGTCCGCCCAGGCGCGCTCGATCGACCCGGTGCGCTCGAGGGTGCCGCTCGCGCGCAGCGCGGCGGCCGCGGCGAGGTCCGCCCCGGACAGCCGTGTCGCCCCGACCGAGACGGCGTCGAAGCCGACGAGGGACACCGCGGCGAGGGCCGCCCCCGCCGTCAGCCACCCCGCCAGCCCCGTCATGGACGACTGTGTCGGCGCGACACACCTCCGGCTTGAACCGGACCACCCGTGCGGGTCAGCGCCGCCGCAGCCGCCCGACGAGCGGTTCGACGAGGTCGTCGAGCTCCCGGACCTGGAGCACCTTGAGCACCGCGGCGTACACGGCGACCATGACGAGCCCCGCGACGACGAGCCCGAGCGCCACTGCTCCCGCGCCCTGGCCGAGCCACGCGAGGACGAACACCTTGACCGACCAGCCCGCGACCGCCGCGAGGGCGGCCCCGACGACGAGCCGCACGTGGGTCCGGACGATCTGCGCGACGCCGACCCCGCCGAGGTGCACCCGCACCTGGGCCAGCGACATCGTCGCGCCGACGATGAGCGAGACGGCGAGCGCGGCACCCGCGCCGACGACGATCTGGGCGCCGTCCAGCTGCCAGCGCACGAGCAGGACGCCGCCCACCCAGACGAGCGTCTGCACGAGCTGGACGCCGAACGGGGTCCTGGCGTCCTCGTAGGCGTAGAACACCCGCTGGGCCAGGTACTGCGCGGAGTAGGCGACGAGCCCGATCCCCATCGCCGTCGCCGTCCAGCCGATGACGTCGGTCTGCTCCCGGCTGCTCGCGCCGAACATGACGAACGCGAGGTCCCGGGCGAGCACGAGGAACCCGGCCGCGGCGAGCACGGTCGCGATCCCGACGGTGCGCAGGCCCAGGGAGAGGTCGGCGCGGACGTCGTCCCGCCGGCCGTCGGCGGCGGCCCGGGACATCCGGGTGAAGATCGCGGTGACGAGCGAGACGGCGACGAGCGAGTGCGGCAGCACGAAGATCAGGTAGGCGCTGTCGTAGATGATGCGGCCGGCGCCCTTGCCACCGTTCGTGGCCGCGGCGACACCGCCGGCGTTCACCGTCTTCGACGCGACGATGTACCCGAGCTGGGCGACGAGGACGGCGGCGAAGGTCCAGCCGGCGACCGTGCTCGCCGTCCCGAGGCCGACCCCGCGCAGCCCCCAGCGGAACCGGAAAGTGAAGCCGCTGCGCCGCAGCACCGGCACGAGGACGAGCGCCTGCGACGCGACGCCGAGGGTCGCCGTCCCCGCGAAGAGCGCGATGAGCCCGGGCGACCACGCCGACATCGGCTGGTCGCCCTTCGGGTCGGCACCCGTGACGGCGACGAAGCAGAGCACGCCGAGGATCGCGACGACGTTGTTGACGACCGGCGCCCACATGTACGGCCCGAACGAGCCGCGCGCGTTGAGCACCTGCCCGAGCAGCGTGTACAGCCCGTAGAAGAAGACCTGCGGCAGGCACCAGAACGCGAACGCGACGCCGAGCGCGAGCTGCTCGGGCCCCCACTTGTCGGAGTACAGGAGCACGAGCAGCGGCGCCGCGGCGGTGATGAGCAGCGTCGCGGCCCCGAGGATGACGACCGACATCGACAGCAGCCGGTCGACGTACTCCCGGCCCGGTTCGCCGCGCTTCATCGCCCGGCTGATCTGGGGCACGAGGACGGCGTTGAGCGCGCCGCCCGCGATGAGGATGTACAGGTTGTTCGGGATCGTGTTCGCGGTCGTGAACGTGTCGCCGACGAGCTCGAGGCCGATCGCCCAGGCGACGACGATCGCCCGTGCCATCCCGAGGACCCGCGAGACGAGCGTGCCCGCGGCCATGAGGGCGCTGCTGCGCATGACCGCGGCGGTGGACCCGGCCCCCGCCGTGTCCTGCTGCCCGTCCCGCGCTCCCGGCACCGT
>JACRAB010000539.1 GCA_016213575.1 Actinomycetota bacterium | reverse complement strand
CAGCCGGACGGCACGGCGGCCCAGGGCCTCGACCTGGGCGGCGACCTGCGCGCCGTCGGCCGAGCCGACGTCCCGCAGCCCGAGCGCGACGTCCGCACCGGCGGCCGCGAGAGCGACCGCGATCGCGGCGCCGAGGCCGCGGGCGGCGCCGCTCACGAGGGCCGTGCGGCCGGACAGGTCGAAGCTCGGCAGGGCCGGGACGGGTGCGGGACCCGTGGACGTCGTCGTCATGCCTGCATCCAACCAAGCGGCCGGACCCGTCGAGCAGCCGGGACGCCGACGGCGGCGGGCACCTTCCGGTACCCGCCGCCGCCGGTCACGCCCTCAGGGCGTCACTGCTGGTCGTGCTGCTGCCCTACCGGGTGACGCTGCCCGCGAAGCGGGCGATCGCCGTCCCGTCGAACGGACCCGTCACCTCGGCGTAGTTGACGTACGAGCCGCGCTCCTTGCCCGTCGCCGTGAACGACAGGTCGGCCGAGAACGTCTGACCGGGGGTGCCGGTCACCTTGACCTCGTCGTCCACGAGCGGGAGGGTCCCGGTCGGGGCCGCCGCGCCGTCACTGAAGTAGACGGCCTCGCCGCTCGTGCCGTCGGGGTTCTCCGCCCCGACGGTGAGGACGCCGAGGTCGCCGTTGCCGTTGCCGTTCTGCGCCCCGTACGTCATCGTCACGTCCTCGGTGCCGTTGACCCCGATCCACACCTGGAAGCTGTGCGTCAGGGCCGCGGTGCTGAACTCCGGGACGTTCTCGTAGTCGACGACGACCCAGTCGTTGACCCCGTCCCCGAGGACGCCGATCCGGACCGCGCCGCCGGCGGCGGGGTTCAGGTCGGTCCAGTAGGGCGCGACGATGTTGTTCGGCTGGTCCGGGTTCGGCAGCGGCGAGAAGTTGCTGAACTCGACGTCGTTCTGGGTGCCGCCGCCGAGGACGACGTACCCGTTGCTGACGATCCCGACGCTGTCGTACGTGAGGCCCGCGACGGTGAACTCCGGGACGTCGAAGTTCGTGATCGACTCGTCGCCGACCCCGGTGATCGGCGCGATGCCGAAGAGCGACAGCGGCAGGTAGCCGGCCGGGCTGCTGCCGGCGCTCACGGCCGCGGCGATGTTCGGCGGCAGCTTGGCCGGGATCGTCGCCGTCCCGGTCACGGTGTTGCCCTTGTTCGTGCCGCCGACGACGCTGCCGTTGACGACGCGCAGCTTGTCCGGGACGACGTCCTTGATCGCCACGGTGGCGTCACTGACGGTGTTGTTCGTCACCGACACCGTGCAGGTGGTCGACGCCTTGAGCGCGACCGTCGCCGGGGCGCAGGTCTTCGTGACCTCGGCCGGACCCTGCCTGCGCACGACCGTCACCGGGAAGGTGAAGGACCGCTTGCCGGACTTGAAGGTGATCGTCGCGAACCGGGTCTGCCCGATCGGGACGTCCTTGCCGTCGACCGTGATCCGCAGCGTCCGGCTCGCGCCGGGCCGCAGCGAGAACTCCGACGACGAGACCCGGACCTTGAGGTCCTTCGGTGCGGAGACGCTGACCTTGTACTCACGGGTCACGCCGGACACGCTCTTGAGCGTCCGGTCCACCGTGAGCGAGCCGGACAGCACGGGCACGTACAGGCTCGGGTAGTTCGCCTTGTAGAGCGACGCCTGCTGCGCGAGGAAGTTCGCGCCCGACTCGTCGATCGTGAAGTACGGGTCCCGGGCCGTGGCCAGGTTGATCCGCCCGGAGCCGTCGTCGAACGCGTCGGTCGGCGTGACGCCGTCCTCCTTGACCGTCGCCGTGGTGGCGGTCGTCATGAGCGCCGAGTGGATCTGGCCCGGCGTCCACGTCGGGTGCAGCGCCGCGAGGAGGGTGCCGGCGCCGGCCACGTGCGGGGACGACATCGACGTGCCCGCGATGGCCTGGAACAGCTCGCCCTGCGGACCCGTCGCCGGGTCGACCGTCACCGGCGTGTGGCCGGCGAGGATCTGGACGCCCGGCGCGGTGACGTCCGGCTTGGAGATACCGAGCGCCTGCCCGGTGCCGCCGCGCGAGGAGAACGACGCCATGACGTCGCCCTGGGCGGGCGTCGCCGTGCCGGACGTGATCGTCGCGGTGACGCCGGGGTGCGCGGCGAGGAAGGCAACGACGGACTGGCCCTCGGGGAACTGCACGTGCACGGCCGGGAGGAAGTGGTTGTCCGTCTCCAGGTCCGTGATGTTCGCGGCGTTGTTGAACAGGATCATGCCGACCGCGCCACGGGCCTTGACGTTGATGCCCTTCTGGACGCGGCCGATCCCGCCACCGCGGGCGCAGACGACGACCTTGCCGGCGAAGGCGCCGTCGGCGGTGTCGTCGAGGCAGGCCGGGTCGCTCGTCGGCGCCGCACCGGCGTCGACGACCGGGGCCGGCGTCGTCAGCGGCGGCGCGATGGTCGCGCCGGAGACGGTGAGCGTCGCGCCGTCCGTCGAGGTGAGCGTGCTGCTGCCCACGAACGAGCGCGGCCCGGTGCTCGCCGCGACCGTGGTCACCCACGGCTCGCGGTGGTCGGTCGTGTCGGCGCCGGGGCCGGAGTTGCCGGCCGAGGCGGCGATGAAGACGCCCGCGTTGTAGGCGTCGAGGAAGGCGAGCGAGGTGAGGTCCGAGTACGGGTTCGACCCGCCGGAGATCGAGTAGTTGATCGCGTCGACGCCGTCCTTGATCGCCTGCTGGGCGGCGGCGGCGGTGTCGCTGCCGAAGCAGCCGGCGAGGGCGCACACCCGGTAGGCGATGACGTGCGCCCGGGGCGCGATGCCGCTCACGGTGCCGCGCGGGACGCCGAAGATCGACGCCTGGACACCGGCGTTGCCGGCCGCGGTCGTCGCGGTGTGGGTGCCGTGGCCGTCGGAGTCCGTGGCGTCGGTGAACTCACCGGGCTCGAGGCCGACGTTCGCCGCGTAGGTGTTGAGGAACGTGTAGGCGCCGATGAGCTTGTTGTTGCACGTGAAGGCGGGGCCGGGGTCGGCCCCCTTGCCGAAGTCGCACGCCCGGGGCAGGCCGTCGACCCGCGGCCGCGGGGCCGGGTACGCCTTGCCCGACGGGTCCGGGTCGGAGAGCGACGGGTGCGCGGGCCAGATGCCGCTGTCGATGACGCCGATGATCGCGCCCTCGCCGGCCTTCTCCTGGCCGCCGGCCTGCGCCCACGCCGCGGGGGCGCCGATGAACTGCGGCGTCGCCTCGGTCTGGAGCTGCTCGAGGGTGTCGACGTAGACGGCCTTGACGGCCGGGTCGGCGGCGACCTTGGCGACGTCGCCCGCGGGCAGGGTCATCGCGACGCCGCCGACGACGACGTCGAGCCGGCGGGTCACCTTGGCGCGCGGGCTCTTGCCCTTGGCCCGGCCCTCGAACGCGGCCATCTTGCCGTTGACGTAGGCGAGGTACTTCTTGCTGTCGGGCGAGGAGGGGTCGAGCTTCGCGTCGCCCGTGACGTCCGGGTTCGTCGCGGGCAGCCCTGCGACGCCGCCGTCGTACGCGGCGAGCGAGTCGTCCTTGAGCTTCACGACGACGGTCGCCGTACCGCGCTTCGCGGCCTTCACCGCGGCCTTGACCTGGGCGGAGACCTCGGCGGACAGCGTGGCGCCGTCCTGCACCGGCTGCTGGTCGGCGAGCTTCAGCCGGTCGGGGGACACGGCCCCGGACGCCGGCGAGGCGCCCGCCACCCCCAGCGAGGAGCACACCACCGCGGCTGCGGCGAGGCCCCCGATCGTTGCTCTCCGTGCACCGACACGCAACATCGCGACTCCTGATCGCTGTGCCGGGCAGGCGTCAACGGGCCAGGTGCGCCCGCCCGAACGCCCTGATGACCTCGGGTGATGATGGCACTCCGCCTACGGCGACGGAAGGTCTTCGGCGAGATCGTCACCAAACACGACTTCGTCCGGTCCGGCACCCGTCAGCTGACGACGTCCTTGCGGAGGAAGTGCCACCACGCCGCTGCCAGGAGGACCGTCGAGTAGGCCAGCGACCACATCGCCCCGCGGGCCATCGCCTCCCAGGCCACCGTCGGCCCGAGGGCGTCGGTCCAGGCGTACGAGTAGTGCGTGGGGAGCACTTCGCGACAGCGGCCCAGCGCGGTGACGGCGTCGAGGATGTTCGACACGATGACGAGCAGGACGGCGCCGCCGACGGCCCCGAGCGGGGCGTCGGTCCAGACCCCGATGACGAACCCGAGCGCGGACACGAACACGAGCGTCACCGCGAGGTAGCCGACGATGACGAGCAGCCGGGGCAGCGCCTCCGAGGTCGGCAGCGACGTCCCGAGCGGGGTCGTCACCGGCCCCCAGCCGAAGAACAGGCCCCCGGCGAGGTACGCGACGGCGGGCAGGAGCACGAGCGCGAAGAGCGAGTACGCGAGCGCCACGAGCAGCTTGCGGGTCAGCAGGTGCGCCCGCGGCACGGGCGAGGCGAGCAGGTAGCGCAGGCTGGACCAGCTCGCCTCGCTCGCCACGGTGTCCCCGGCGAACAGTGCGAAGACGACGACGAGCAGGAAGCCCGTCGCGACGAAGAGCGTGAAGAGGGTGAAGTTGCCCGCGCCCGCCGTCGCGACGTCGACGAGGCCCGGGGCACCGCGCCCGGGCTCCGGGTCACCGGCCTTGAAGGCCGCGACGAGCAGGAACGGCAGGAGGACGAGGAACCCGAGGGTCAGCTGGGTGCGGCGCCGGGTGAGCTGGCGGCGCACCTCGACGAGGAACGGCAGCGTCCGCCGCGGCGCGTACCCGCCCGCGGCGCCGTCGGTGCCGTGCCCGGGCGGGGGCGCCTCGACGTGGTCGAGGCCTTCGTGGGTGCCACGGGTGGGCATCGGTGACTCCCCCTCAGCTCTCGCCCACGAGGGCGAGGAACGCCTCTTCGAGCCCGCGCTGCGGCGCGACCCGCTCCACCTGCAGCCCGGCGGCGACGAGCGCCGCGACGAGGGCGCCGCGGGGCGCCCCGACGAGCCGCAGGACGATGCCGGTCGGCGTGGTCCCGACGTCCTGGGCGCCCTCGACGGAGGCCGCGACCTGCGCCGCCCGCTGCGGGTCGTCGACGTCCACGACGACGACGGTCGCCGAGCCGACGAGGTCGGCCACCGTGCCCTCGAAGACGAGCCGGCCCTGGTGCATGACGACGACGTGCGAGCAGGTCTGCTCGACCTCGGCGAGCAGGTGGCTCGACACGACGACGGTGCGCCCGGTCGCGGCGTACCGGCCGAGCACCTCGCGCATCTCGCGGATCTGCGGCGGGTCGAGGCCGTTCGCCGGCTCGTCGAGGACGAGCAGGTCCGGCAGGCCGAGCATCGCCTGCGCGATGGCGAGCCGTTGGCGCATGCCCTGGCTGTACGTGCGGACCCGGCGCTGCACGTCGTTCCCGAGACCGGCGACCTCGAGCGCCTCGTCGAACCGGGCGTCCGCGGCGGGGCGGCCGGTGGCGGCCCAGTACAGGTGCAGGTTCTCCAGCCCGGACAGGTGCGGCAGGAAGCCCGGTCCCTCGACGAACGCGCCGACCCGGGACAGCACCGGCGCCCCGAACCGGACCGGCTCGCCGAACACCCGGATCTCGCCCTCGGTCGGGGCGATGAGCCCCATGAGCATCCGCAGCGTCGTCGTCTTGCCGGCCCCGTTCGGGCCGAGCAGGCCGAGCACCCGGCCCTGCTCGACGGTGAACGACAGGTCGGAGACCGCCCGGAAGCCGTCGCCGTACGCCTTGCCGAGGTCGCGGACGGCGAGCGGCACGTCGGCGAGGTCCGGGTCGGGCCCGGTGTCCCGCCGTCCGCGCCGGACCCCGACGGTGACCACGAGAACGGCGGCCGCCACGAGCCCGACGAGCCCGAGGGCCCACGGCAGGAGCGGACGCAGCCCGCCGCCGACGACCTCGGCGTCGAGCACCGGCACCGTGAGGGTGCTGTCGCCGCCGAGCGCGACCTCGTAGGCCCGGCCGTCGGCGGGCAGGGCGTAGCCCTGGTCCGTCGTCGAGACGACGACCCGCAGCCGATGACCGACGGCGAGGTCGGTGACGACGGCCGGCAGGGCGACGGTGACGTCCTGCGGGGCCGGCGCGACCGGGCGGCCGCCGAGCGACTGCGGGTCACGCGGGTCGCGCGCCTGCTCGAGGCGGACCGGGGACACCAGCCCGCGCGGGAGCGTCGCCGCACCGCCGGGCGCCACGTCGTAGAGCCCGACGAACAACGTCGCGTCGGGTGCGGTCGTCGTGACCCGCAGGGCGACCCGGCCGCCGCCGACGACGGTGCCGGCCTTCTCGACCGGTGCGGTCTCGAACGCCGCGACCTGGCCGGGCAGGGCCGAGAGCGCGGAACCGGCGCCGACGGAGCCGAGGGCACCGGTGAGCGCGCCGCCGACCCCGGGCAGGGCGGTCAGCGCAGCGGGCGAACCGCCGGGCGGCGCCTGGACGACCTGCGGCCCGCCGGTGAGCGGCAGCCGGACGACGGGCACCGGCCCGGCGGCGGTGACGCCCGGCTCGGCCGGCGCGACCCGGACCTGGGGTGCCGGGTTGCTGTCGATGCTCGAGACGACGGCGTCCGGCACCGTGACCTCGAACCGGGTGTCGGGCGCGGAGCCGTCCTTCTTCACGTAGCGGTCGAACCACGCGAGCGTGAGGTCGCGCAGCCGCTGCGACTCGTCGACGCCGCCGTCGTGGCCGCCGGCCTCCCAGACCACCTTGACCGGGGTGCCGGTCGCGGCGATCGCGCGCGCGTTGGCGTCGCCCTCGGAGAGCGGGAAGAGCGAGTCCGCCTGGCCCTGGACGAGCAGCGTCGGTGCTGTGACGTCCTTCGTGACCCGGGCCGGGCTGGACCGCCACAGCAGGTCGAGCATCGCCGTCGTCGGCCGGCCGGTGCGGGCGGCCTCGGAGTACATGTCGCACAGGTCTGCGGCGAACCGGCCGCACGCGTTCGCGGCCAGGGCCTCGGTCGGGCCGTCGTCCGCCGCCCCCGGTGAGGCGGTGCCGGACGGCGCGGCACCCGGCAGCAGGCCGGCCGCACCGCCGGACAGCCCGGACCCCGACGGCGAGAAGAAGACGCCGGCCCAGGCCCGCTTGAAGACGCCGGCCGGGGCGACGGGCGTGACGGCGGCCGGGGAGGCCTGCGCGGCCGCGGGGTCGACGGCGAACTGCGGGAAGAGCGCCTGCCGCAGGTCGTTCCAGGTGATCTGCGGGGCGATGGCGTCGACCCGGCGGTCGAGGCCGGCGAGCAGGATCGAGAGCGCACCGCCGTAGGAGCCGCCGGCGACGCCGACCCGCGGGTCGCCGGGACCGTCGAGCAGGACGTCGGGCCGGGTCGCGAGGGCGTCGAGGATCTTCTGGGCGTCGGCGACCTCGAAGTCGGGGGCGTCGAGGTGGATCCGCCCGCCGCTCGCCCCGAAGCCGCGCGCCGTGTACGTCACCGCGACGTAGCCGTTGACCGCCAGCGTGCGGGCGTCGTCCGCGAGGTCGGCCTTGCTGCCGCCGAAGCCGTGCGCGAGCAGCACCGCCGGGTAGCGCCGTCCGGACCCCTCGCCGTCCGCGGGCGGGGTGAAGACGCTGACGTCGAGCGTCACCGGCACGGCGTCACCGGGCTCGGGGACGCCGTCGACGCGGTAGGTCTGCTCGCGGACGCCGGCCGTCGCGTCGCCGGACGTCGCGACGAGCACACCCGCGACGGCGACGAGCACGGCCGCCGCGGCTGCGGTGATGCCGATGGTGCGGCGGCGCACAGGCGTTGCCCCTCCGAGTCCTGGCCGCCCCGGCGGACCACCGCGACGGTTGCGGCAGGCCTCAGCCTGCCATCCCCGGACGGTCAACGCGCGGGACGCCCCGGACGTTCACGGCGATCCCCACGACTTCTTTGCAAAGGACTCTTTGCAAAGAAGTCTTCGCGGTCTACGGTCGACCCATGACCGACCGACCCGACGACGTCGTCCGACCGGACCCGCGCGCCCTGCGCGCCCTCGCCCACCCGCTGCGCCTGCGCCTGCTCGGGCTCCTGCGGGCCGAGGGGCCGGCGACCGCCACCGGCCTCGCGGCGCTGACCGGCGAGTCGACCGGGACGACGAGCTACCACCTGCGCCAGCTCGAGCGGCACGGCCTCGTCCTCGAGGACGCCGCCCGCGGCAACGGCCGGGACCGCTGGTGGCGGGCGGCGCACCGGATGACGTCCTTCGACGGCCCGGACGTGGCGACGCTCGCGGCGGCCGACGACGACGTCCGTGAGGAGCTGCTCGCCGTCGGCGACCAGTACCTGCGCGTCGTCGCCGACGGGTACGCCCGGCAGATCGGCGCCACGATCAGCGCGCTGCCGACGCTGGACGACGACCTCGGGGCGGGCTGGCAGCGCGCCTTCACCCTCAACGACTACGCCCTGCGCCTCACTCTCGACGAGGCGCTCGCCCTCGCCGCCGACCTCGAGGCCGT
>JACRAB010000538.1 GCA_016213575.1 Actinomycetota bacterium | reverse complement strand
GTCGGGTGCCGGGTCTGACGGCGTGGGTGCGCACGGCGGGTGCTCTGACGGCGGGGGGCCGGCCGGGGTGGTCGGGTCCGGGGCCGGGTCGGTCGTCGTCGGGGCCGGGGTCGGGGCCGGGGCTGACGTCGACGGGCGCGGTGCGGTCGTCGTCGGTCGCGGGGACGCGGCCGTGCCGCCCTGCGGGACCGTGCCGCCCTGCGGGACCGTGCCGGCACCGGCCTGCGGCGCCGTGGTCACGCCGCCCCGCGGGCGGGAGAACGGGCCGTCCGGGCCCGGGTCCGTGGCGGCGACCGGGCCACCGCCGCTGCCGGCGCCCGCGCCGCCGTCCGGCGGCAGGACCGGGGCGGGCGTCAGCGTGGTCGGGGCGGTGGGGGTCCGGACGGGGCCGGCGTCGGACCGGGAGACCTCCGGGCGCGGCTGGTCGGCGAGCCGGCTCTGGACGTCGCCCGCGGCGGTGCGGGCCGGCGTCCGGGTGCCGACGAGGACGAGGGCCGACAGTGCCGTGGCCGCCACGACGAGGGCGGTCGTGCCGAGCACCAGGCGCTGCGGGGTGATCCGCGGCATCCGCACGGCGCCGGGGGCTGCGAGGGTCCGCAGCTGGCGCAGCACCGAGAGCTGGCCGGGGGTGCGCGGCCACGGGTTGAAGCGCACCGGGCGGCGGGCGGCGAGGTCCTCGCACCAGCCGAACGCGAGCACGCAGCCGACGAGGACGAGCCACGACGCGAGGTAGGCCTGGGTCGCGCCCACCCAGTTGTCCTGGTCGAGCGAGGCCGTCACCGACCAGAGGTCCAGGAGCGGGTGCGACAGGAAGATCGCGACGTTGCCCCACAGGTAGATCGTCATGGCGCGGGAGTTGACGACCGCCACGAGCCGGTCGAGGACGACGTGCCGGGCCATCCACGAGAAGTCCGGGTAGAGCCGCAGCAGCAGGAGCACCGCGCCGAGGCAGTAGAGCATGTCGGCGAGCGGGATGTTGTCGATGTCGTAGCCCGACGCCGGGTCCGGGTGGGTCAGCGCGTACGCCAGCCCCAGGCCCATGAGGGCCAGCCCGGCGGCGACCACCTTGAGGGCGGGGATGCGGCGGATCCGGCCGTCGTGGTGCGCGAAGCCGAGCAGCCAGCAGCCGCCGAACGTCGCGAGGCTGAGGACGACGTCCCCCGAGCGGCCGTCGAGCGGCAGCACGCCGAGGGTCCACAGCGCGACGACGCCGACCGGCAGCGCGAGCATCCGCCGCGGCCAGTGCCGGAACAGCCACAGCGCCATCGGGGAGAGCAGCATGAACCACAGGTAGGTCCGGACGTACCAGAGCGGCAGCACCCAGTCCTCGCCGAGCGCGCTGCCCGGCGGGTCCGAGATCGGCAGCACCCAGAGCAGGAGGGTCCGCACGTGGAGCGGTGACCCGGCGGCCGCGGTGTGCGTCCAGCCCGCGACGAGCATGACCGGGACGACGACGAGCCCGAACAGCCACACCGGCGGCAGCAGCCGGACGGTGCGCTTGCGGAGCACCCGCCACGGGTTGCCGGGCGAGCGGTCCAGCGACCCGGCCACGAGCGAGCCGGCGAGGGCGAACATGATCCCCATCGACGGGAAGAGCAGGGGCAGCCAGGCCCAGCCGAACGAGTGGTACGTCATGACCCGGACCAGCGCCACCGCGCGGAGCGTGTCGATGTAGCGGTCCCGCTGCCGGCCGGGTGCGGGCGGGCCCTCCTGGTCGGCCGGAGCGGCCGGCTCCTCGCGGAGCTCGCGCAGGTCGATCTCCGCCGTGTCGGTGGCCGAGCGGTCGACGAAGAGGTCGCCGTCGCGCACCCCCTCGGTGGAGGACAGGTCGCCGGGCCAGCGCGTGGTGCCCGTGGACGTGCTCCCGACGGACGTGCTCATGAACGATCCCCCGTGGTGACGAGTGCAGCGGTGCGGTCGGTGCCGTCGGTGCGGTCGGTGCGGTCGGTGCGGTCGGTGCGGTCGGTGAGGTTCGCGGCGTCCATGGACCCGGTGCGCACGAGCTTCTTCCAGCCCATCCGCACGCCCTTGACCGCCCGGAACACCGATGTGTAGAGCAGGTAGGCGCGCAGCGGCTCGTAGACGACCCGGTACACCGGCACGAGCAGCAGGTGGTGGTAGCGCTCGCGCATGAGCCGCACGCCCACGGCCGCGATGACCATGTGGGCGAGCATGAAGATGACGAAGTACTGCACGAGCACGCCCCAGCCCTGCGCCTGGACCGCGAGACAGGCCATGACGACGATGAAGGGCAGGAAGATCACCGGCGTCGCCACGGCGACGACGTAGCTCGGCATGACGAACCAGCCGAGCGCGCCGTACCTGCGCCGGAACAGCATGTCGCGGTGCTTCCAGATCGCCTGCAGGGTGCCGAACGTCCAGCGGGTCCGCTGCGCGAGGAGGTCGTCGACGGTCTCGGGCACCTCGGTGTACGCGAGCGCCTCGTCGTCCTGGGTGACCCGCCAGCCGAGCCGGTGCATCGTCAGGGCGAGGTCGCAGTCCTCCGCGAGCGTGATGTCGGAGTAGCCGCCCGCGGCGACGATCGCGGCCTTGCGCCAGGCCGCGCACGCGCCGGGGATGATCGAGATCGCCCCGAGGGCGTCCTGCGCGGCGCGTTCGACGCCGATCTGCGTGAGGTACTCCAGCGCCTGCCACCGGGTGAGCAGGTTCGTCTCCCGGTTGCCGACGCGCACGACGCCGGCGACGGCCCCGAGCCGACCGTCCGGGTCGACGGCGAAGTGCCGCACCATGTTCGTGATCGTCTCCCGGACCATGACGGTGTCGGCGTCCAGGGTGACGACGATCTCGCCGCGGGCCCGCCCGACGCCGTTGTTCAGCGCGTGCGCCTTCCCGGCGTTGGCCTGCCGGAGCAGGACGACGCGCGGGTCCTGCGCGGCGATCCCGCGGACGACGTCCGCGGTCCCGTCGGTCGACCCGTCGTCGACGACGACGACCTCGAGCAGCGGGAGGTCGGAGCCGAGGATGGCGTGCAGCGTCCGGGCGATCACCGTCTCCTCGTTCCACGCGGCGAGCACGACGCTGACGTCGAGGTCGATCCCGTCCGGCCCGGGGAGGACGAGCCGCCGCCGGCGCAGGGACCGGACGGCGGCCAGCGCGGCGTTGCCGAAGCCCACGAGGACGACCGCGACGATGGCCAGGACGAACAGGCCGGAGACGAGCATGCTCGGCCACGCGAGCAGGGCCTGGCTCAGGTAGAGGGTGAGGAAGTCCGCGGTCGAGGCCCGCACCGGCGCGACCGCGAGGTCGGGCTGGGCCTGGGGCATCGTCGTGAACCGGTAGCCCTGCGCCTTGGCGTACGGGATGAGGCGCTCGACGTACTCGACGGTCCGGTGCCGGTTGGGCCCGCCGGCGTCGTGCATGAGCATCGTCACGGGTGCCCCGGAGGACAGGTCCGGCAGCGGGATGTCCGCGGCGCTCCCGTTCGGGTTCGCGTCGTGGCTCCAGTCGTCGGTGTCGAAGTCGTGCGAGGCGAACGTGTAGCCGAGGCGCTGCGCGCGCAGCAGACCGTCGATCGTCGCCTGCTCGGACGCGACGTCGGCCCCCTCGTACGGCATCCGCCAGTAGCTCTCCTGGGTTCCGGTGACGGCGCGGAGCATGCGCCCGGTGGCGACGACCTCGACGTGCTCGCGCCACGTCGGCTCCGCCGCGATGTCCGGGTGGGTCATCGTGTGGACCCCGACCGCGTGCCCCTCGCGGGACATCCGCTCGACGAGGTCCGGCCAGCGGGCGACGTTCTGGCCCACGACGAAGAACGTCGCGGGCGCCTTGTTCGCGGCGAGCACGTCGAGCAGCTCGCGGGTGGTCTTCGGGTCGGGGCCGTCGTCGAAGGTCATCGAGATCGTCCGGGCCGTCCCGGCGCCGTACCCGAACCGCTGGATGACGTAGCGGGACCCGCCCGCCGCCGTCGCCTCCGCCGGGGTCAGGGTGGTGAGCACGGCGCCGGTGAACGGGTCGTGCCCGACCCGGGCACCGCCCTGGGAGCGGACCTCGAGCACGCGCCGCAGCGGCCCGGTGCCGACCACCGGCGTCCGCGGGCCGGTGTCCGCCATGGAGACGGCCCGGCCCGGCTCCGCCCCGGCGAGGGCCGGGGAGTGCCACAGCCCCGGCGCGAGCACGACCGCGGCGGCGAGGAGGGCGACGAGGACGACGGTCCCGACGACCCGGGTGCGCCGCCACCGGCGCCCGCTGGGGTCGAGGAAGACCGCGGACCGGACGACGGCCTCCGCGACCTCGGCGACCTGGTCCTGCCCGCGCTGCTCGCGGTCGGGCCGGTCCTGGCCGTGCCGGTCGGTCGCCGGTCGGCCGCGGCCGAACAGGCGGATGCGCCCCATGAGCCCCCCTGGCTTCGTCGTCCTGCTGGTGCCGCGGCGACGCCCCGCCGCCCGGCCTCGATCACCGTCTCGATCACCGTCTCGATCGCGTGTCGAACGTCCGCGTCGGACGCCCGGCCCCCAGCGGTCGCTGGTCGGGCCGGTACGGTGCCTGTCTGGATTATTCGATTTATGTTATCTCGGGCTAAATGACATGCCCGCACCTTTTGGAACTATTC
>JACRAB010000545.1 GCA_016213575.1 Actinomycetota bacterium | reverse complement strand
GTGCGCGCCGCACGCCCGCGCGACGAGCGCCACCCACGGGACCCCGAGCAGCGCGAGCGCGGGGACGAGCCGGGGCCGCGTCCGCGCGGCCCCGGCGAGCAGCAGGAACGCCGGGAACCACAGGACGGCGTACCGCGGCGTCGAGATGAGCGTCGTCGAGCAGACGAGCACCGCGACGCTCGGGAGCATGTAGGCCGCCTCGGCCCACCGCCGCAGGCGGAGCAGGACGACGACGACCACGATCCCGAGGACGGCGAGGAGCAGGTCGGCGAACCGGCTCACGACGATGTTCGGCGCCCGGGCGGCGAGCAGGCTGCTGACGCCCTCGCCGAGGCCGGTCCACGGCGGGGCGACGTGCCGGTCCCAGCCGAGCCGCTGCGCCTCCTGCCAGGCGTTCGGCGAGCCGGTGCGCCACCACAGGTACAGCGTCCAGGCCAGGTAGGTCAGGGCCGGCAGCCCGAGCGGCAGCGCCTGCCGCAGCGTCGCGAGCCATCCGCGTCGAGCGGCGGCGGTCCGCCCGGGGCCGCGACCGAACGGCCAGGCCCCGTCCTCGCGCAGCTGCACGAGGAGCATGACCGCCAGGCCGAGCGCGAGGAACAGCCCGTTGATCCGGACGGCGGTCGACAGCGCCGCGAGCGCGCCGGCGAGCCACCAGTGCCGGCGCAGGCCCGCGAGCCAGGCGCCCAGCGCGAGAGCGAGGAACAGCGCCTCGCTGTAGACCGCGGTGAGGAAGAACCCGTACGGCATCACGGCCAGCAGCAGCACGGCCGCGCGCCCGGCGCCCGCACCGGCGACCCGCTCCGCGAGGTGCCACAGCCCGACGGCGGCGGCCGCGCTCGCGACGACGGAGACGACGAACCCGGCGAGCGCCAGGTCACCGCCGAGCAGCGGCGCGACGGCGGCGATCGAGACCGGGTACCCGGGCAGGAACGCCTGGTCGCAGCAGGGCAGGCCGGGCGGCAGGTAGCCGAGGTCGGCGATCCGCAGGAAGTGGAACGAGTCCCACCACGTGAAGCGTTCGAGCACCCAGGCGGTCGGCCCGGTGAGCGGGGTGCCGCCGACCCGGCCGCGGGCGGCGTCCGCGAGCCCGAGCAGCCAGGTCGCGAGCAGCGAGAACGCGACGAGCGCGGCCCGGGTCGCGAGCCAGAGCGTGAGCGCCTCCCCGGTCCCGGCCCCGGTGCGGCGCAGCGAGTCGCGCAGGGAGTCACGCAGCGAGTCGCGCAGGGCGCCGGGGGTGAGCCCGTCGGGACGTCGTCGCATCGGCTCAGGCCCCGGCGAGGTGCGCCGTCGCGTTGACGGTGGCGACCTCGACGCCGCCGTCCTGCCAGTACCGCACGACGGTGAGCGCCGCGGGCGTGACCCGGGTGCGCCACATGCCCTCGTCGCCGCAGCCGAGCGCCTCGTGGACGACGGCCCGCACGCACGTCGCATGGGTCACGACGAGCACGCACTCCCCCGGGTGCGCCGCGACGAGCCGCTGCCGCGCGCCGCGGACCCGCGCCATGACGTCGGTCAGCGCGTCCCCGCCGTGCGGTGCGGCGGTCATCGACCCCTGCCAGGCGGCGAGGTCCTGCGGGAAGCGGTCCGCGATCTCGCCGTACGTGAGGTTCTCCCAGCTGCCGAACGACGCCTCGACCCAGCCGTCGTCGAGCGTCACGCCGTCCGGGCCCGCGCCCAGCGCGCCGGCCGCGACCTGCGCGGTCTGCCGGGTACGGCGCATCGGCGAGGCGACGACCGCCGTCGGGCGCGGCACGTCGGGCAGGACGGCGCCCGGTCCGCCGAACGCGGCGACCGCCGCACCGAGGCGGGCGGCGTCCTGCTCGCCGAGCGCCGACAGCGGCGGGTCCTCGCCGTCCCGGCCGGCGAACCGGCCGGCCTCGGTGTTCGGGGTCCGGCCGTGCCGGGCGACGAGGAGCGTCGTCGGGGCCCCCGGGTCGCCCGCGCGGCGCGGGGCCCGGACCGAGCCGTAGGACGTCGTCGGCGCGGCGGCGCCGTCGCTCACAGCCCGGAGTCGGCCGTGCGGACGAGGATGCGCCGGCACTCCTCGCAGCGCAGCACCTCGGTGTCCGGCGCCGACCGGAACCGGCCGATCTCGGAGTTGTTCAGCTCGAGCCGGCAGCCCTCGCAGCGGCGCTGGTGCAGCTTGGCCGCACCCGCCCCGCCGACCTGCTCGCGGATCTTCTCGTAGAGCGCGAGGAGGTCGGCCGGTACGCCCGCGGCCGCGTTGACCCGGTCGGCCGACTCGCGCTGCGCCTCGGCGTCCAGCTCGGCGAACGCGGCGTCCCGGGCGGCGGTGAAGCCGGCGACCTCGGTGCTGAGGCGCTCCTGCTCGGCCTCGACCTCGGCGATCCGGGCCTGGGCGGCCTCGAGCCGCTCCATGACCTCGAGCTCGACGTCCTCGAGCACCGACTGGCGCTCGGCGAGCGAGGCGATCTCGTGCTGGAGCGCGGTGAGGTCCTTCGAGGTGCCCTGGCCGCTGTCGAGGCGGGCCTGGTCGCGGGCGGCGCGCTGACGCACCTGCTCGACGTCCGCCTCGGCCTTCTTCAGCTCGCGCTCGATGTCGGAGGCGACGGTGCGGGCCGCGACGAGGTCGTCGGCGACGAGCTTGAGGCGGCCGTCGACCCGCTCGATCTCGGCGAGCTCGGGCAGGGTCCGACGGCGGTGCGCGATCTGCGCCAGGCGCGTGTCGTGCGCCTGGACGTCGAGGAGCCGCCACTGGTCCTGGGGCGCCGCGGTCACCACGGTCGTACCTCCGCTCACGTTCGCCTTCCGGTGCCTCGCACGCCCCGGGGGGGCACCGTGCACCGGCACGCCGCACCCTACGCGACCCGGCCGTGCCCGCGACGCGGTCTCAGCGGGCGGCAGGGTGTGCGGCGGGGTGCGCGGCGGGCTGTGCCGCCGGCTGCGCGACCGGGCCCAGCACGGGGAGGCCGGCGGGGTCGCCGTCCGCCGCGGTCCGCGGGCGGACGACCTGGCGACGCACGGGGACGGCGCCCCGCAGCACCCAGCCGCGGGTCCCGGCGAGGACGGCGTTCGTCGGGGTGGCCGGGCCGGACCAGTGCGAGGGGACGGGCCGCAGGTCGGCGGCAGCGGGCCCGAAGGCCCGGGCCGCCGGCCCGCGGTCGTCAGCGGACGACGCTGCCGGGACTCGGCACACGGAAGCTCCAGGGGTCGGTGGAACGCTGGGAGACGTGCACCTCGACAGGGGTCCCGGCCGCCTCGAGGACGCCCTCGAGCCGGTTCGCGACACCCGCGAGCCAGGGCCACTCGCTGGCCCAGTGGGCGACGTCCACGAGGAACGGGCCGAACTCGTCCGCCTCCTCGCGCAGCTCGCTCACCGGGTGGTGGCGCAGGTCGGAGGTGACGAAGACGTCGGCACCTGCGGCCCGCGCGGCGTCGAGGAGGTCGTCGCCGGAGCCGCCGCAGACGGCGACCCGGGAGACCTCGGCCGACGGGTCGCCGGCGATCCGGACGCCCTGCACGGCCGCCGGGAGCGCCTCGGCGACGAGCATCGCGAACTCGCGCAGCGTCGTCGGCGAGGCGAGGCTGCCGACCCGGCCGATGCCCCGCGGGCTCGACCACGCGGCGAGCTCGTAGACGTCGACCGCGGGCTGCTCGTACGGGTGGACGGCGCGCAGCGCGGCGATGACCTGGCCGCGCAGGGCCCGCGAGGAGACCATCTCGACGCGCTGCTCGACGACGTCGGTCCGCTCCCCGACCCGGCCGACGACCGGCGAGGCGAGCGCACCGGGCACGAAGGTGCCGGTGCCGGCCGCCGTGAAGGCGCACCGCGAGTACTCGCCGACGTGCCCCGCGCCCGCCTTGGACATCGCGTCGACGACGGCCTCGACGGCCTCGGCCGGCACGAACGTCACGATCTTGTCGACCGGGTTGCCCGGGTCGGCCGACAGCGGCTCGAGGTCGGTCAGGCCGAGCACCCGGGCCAGCGCGTCCGAGACGCCGGGCGCCGCGGCGTCCGCGTTGGTGTGCGCGGTGTACAGACCGCACCCGCCGCGGATGAGCCGGTGGACGATCCGCCCCTTGGCGGTCGTCGACGGCACCCCGTGGACCCCCTTGAGGAGCAGGGGGTGGTGGGTGATGACGAGGTCCGCGTGCCAGGCGAGCGCCTCGTCGACGACGGTCTGCACCGGGTCGACGGCGAGGAGCACCCGGCGGACGGGGGCCGACGGGTCGCCGCAGACGAGTCCGACGGCGTCCCAGTCGCGCGCCCACGACGGGTCGTACATCCGGTCGAGGACGTCGACGACCTGGGCCAGAGTCGCAGGCTGTAGTTCGTTGGTCACGCGCCGCACCCTACCCACGCCGGACCCTGGTCGGAGGCTTTTTGCCCACACGCTGCAACCAAGCCGTTACGAATTGGAGTCAAGATCGCGCGACGGGTGACCGAACGTCACCGTCTTGCCCCGATTGTGGGCATTTTGTGATCACCTCCGCGGAGGTGACCGGCGGTGGGCCCGGCCGGGTTCGAACCGACGACGTCCGCGGTGTAAGCGCGGTGCTCTACCAGCTGAGCTACAGGCCCTGGTGCGGGCGGGGACCCCGGAGGGCCCCCGCCCGGTGGATCGCGGTGGATCGGTGGAGAAGGAAGGCTAGACGAGATGCTCAGGCCTTGAGGGCCGCGAGCGCCTCCTGGTACGCCGACAGCGGCCGGGCCTCGCCGGGGCCGTTGACGACCTGCCAGCGCAGCGTGCCCTCGGTGTCGACGAGGAACGAGCCGCGGATCGAGAACCCGATCGTCTCGTTGAAGACGCCGTACTGCTGGGCGACGGCCCCGTGCGGCCAGAAGTCCGACAGCAGCGGGAAGTCGTACTTCTCCGCCTCCGCGAACGCCTTGAGGCTCCACTTGGGGTCGCACGAGACGCCGATGACCTGGACGTCCTCGTCGGCGAAGACCGAGATGTTGTCCCGGATCTCGCACAGCTCGCCGGTGCAGATGCCGGAGAACGCGAACGGGTAGAAGACGAGGACGACGTTCGACTCGCCGCGGAAGTCCGAGAGCCTGACGGTCTCGCCGTTCTGGTCCGGCAGTGCGAAGTCCGGCGCCGGGGTTCCGACCTCGAGAGCCATACCTGACCTTCCTGTGGACACGGGCGGACGCCGCGCGGCGGCGTCCGGGGACGGGTGCCTGCACGGGCGGGTGCCCGGACACGGCAGGATGCCAGTGTGTCAGGCACACGCCCTCCGCTGCTTCCCGACGTCGGCGACCGCGGCCTCGCGACGGCCGACCCGGACGACGTCGCCGACCTGCTCGGCGGGGCCTGGGCGGCCGCCGCCGACGCCGCCGAGCAGCTGCCCCTCGACCTGCCGTCCCGGCTCACCGGCCGCACGGTCCGGGAGGTGCTCGTCCCGCTGGGGTCGTGGGAGGAGCACCGGCGGTTCGTGTCGCTCGTCGCCGACGTCCGGGCCGACCGGGTCCACGAGGTGGACGACGCGCAGGGCCGGTGCGCCCTCGTCGTCGCCGCGCACCACGACGCCGACAACACCGAGGTCGCCGCGGCCCTGCGCCGGGCCGGCGACGCGGTCTCGGGCTTCCTGCGCTCTCCCGACGCCGTGACGCTCGGCCGCGAGCCGACCGAGTCCGCCGTCGGGCCGCTCCCCCTGACGTGCGTGCTCGCGGCCGCGACGTACGACCTCGCGGTGATCGTCCTCGAAGTCGCGCCGACCGGCGACGTGCCGACGGACGTCACCGACGCCGCGATCGGCGCCCTCGTCGACGTCACGGCGGGGCTCGCCGCCCGGCAGGGCCTCCAGGTCACGTTCCTCGTGCGGACGCCGGACACCGCGTGGGCGACGGCCACGGACGCCGAGGGCAGCTGGACGACCGTCCGGCTCGGGGGCAGCGCCCTCGCCGACACCGGGTGGCCGACCGTCGAGGGCACCGCGGCCGACGTCCTCGACGCCGCGAGCGGGCGCCGGCAGCCGGTCCCGATGCTCCTGAACCGCCGGCTGCGGCTGCGCGACGTGCCCGGGCTGCTCGCGGTCGTGCCCGCGCTCGACGCCGTCCAGTCGCTGCCCGGCGGGGGCGCCCTCCAGGCGGCGGCCCGCGCCGTCGCCCGCACGGGCCAGGCCTTCTCCCGGTTCGGGGTGCTCCCCGGGCGCTGAGCCGGGCGGGCGCCGGCCGGGCTCAGTTCGTGACGTCCGCCGCCGCGAGGTGGTCGCCGCGGTTGACCCAGTCGACCGACACGGCGGCACCGTCGAGCCGGACGGCGACGTGCGCGGTGTTGTCGACCCGGAACCGCTGCCAGGGCGGGCTCTCCAGGCCGATGAGCACGGCGATGAGGAACTGGCTGAAGTACTGGTGGGTCACGAGGGTGACGACGTCGTCCGGGCCGTGCGCGGCCCGCAGGTCGGCGAGGAGCGTGCGCGCCCGAGGCAGCGCCAGCGCGTCGTCCGCCTCGAACCCGCCCGCCCACGGCGCGACCGGGTCGACCCCCGGCCCGGGCACGGCCGGCGGGCAGACCGCCTGCAGCGCCGCGAGGGTCGCACCCTCGCGGGGCTGCCGGGTGCGCGTCGCGGGGTCGTAGTGGTGGATGCCGCCGACCTCGTAGAGGTCCGGCCGCAGGACGACGGGCAGCCCGACCGCCTCGGCGAGCGGGCGCGCGGTCTGCGCGGCCCGGGTCGTCAGGCTCGAGTAGAGGTGCGTCGGCCGGAACGGGGCCCGGCCGAGCCGCAGCGCCCCGCCGAGCGCCTCGGCCTGGCGCAGCCCCAGGGCGGTGAGCGGAGGGTCCGGCACCCGCCCCGGGTACGCCCAGCCGGAGTGCTCGTCCCGCTCGGCGGCCTTGCCGGCGGCGGTGTCGGCCGGCCCGCTCGCGGACGCGGCGTAGGCGGCGTTGTTGGACGACTGGCCGTGTCGGACGAAGATCAGGCGCACC
>JACRAB010000532.1 GCA_016213575.1 Actinomycetota bacterium | reverse complement strand
TCGCTCGCCGCGCAGCGCCGCGCCGCCCGGTCGGCCGCCCGCGGCGGCCGGCCTCCCGCGCTCGGCCCCGTCGGCCGGTGCCCGGGCGGCCCCGCCACCGCCTACCCGAACGGCGCCATCCCGCTCGACGTCCTCTGCCCGCTGTCCTTCGCACCGCGGGAGCACCTGCGGGCGGACGCCGCGCACGGGTTCGAGCAGCTGGCCCGCGCCTACTCCCGGCAGTTCGGCAGCGCCCCGTGCCTCACCGACTCCTACCGCCCGCTGTCCGTGCAGGTGACCCTCTCGATGACGAAGCCGCGGCTGGCCGCGCGCCCCGGCACGAGCAACCACGGCTGGGGGACGGCGCTCGACCTGTGCGGCGGCATCGAGAGCTTCGGCACCGCCGAGCACGCGTGGATGCTCGTGCACGCGCCGCTCTACGGCTGGTTCCACCCCGCGTGGGCGCAGCAGGGCGGCTCGAAGCCGGAGGCCTGGCACTTCGAGTACGGCGGCTGACGGGGACCGACGGGCTGACAGGGGCGGTCCGCCCGCTCAGGCGGGCCGCTCCCCCGTCGGCCGCGGACGCCCGTACCCGCGCCGGCTCATCTGGGTCGCGACGGCGCCGAGGTCCTCGGCGGACAGCTCGCGCGGCGACCCGGCCGCGGCCGCCCGCAGCCACACGTCGCAGGTCCATTCGAGGACCTCGGCGAGCATCGCGGCCTCCGCGAGGTCGGCGCCCCAGGTCACCGCGCCGTGGTTCGCCATGAGCGCGCCCCGCCGGTCGCGCAGCGCCTCGACGACGACGGCGGCGAGCTCGGGCGTCCCGAACGGCGCGAACGGGGCCACCCGCACCGGGCCGCCGAGCTGGAGGGTCGCGTAGTGCACCGCGGGCAGCTCGTCGACGAGCAGCCCGGCCGCGGTCGACGCGGGCGCGTGGGTGTGGACGACGGCACGCGCCGGGGTCCGCGCGTAGACCGCGAGGTGCAGCGCGAGCTCCGAGGTCGGTTCGAGCGCGCCGTCGACGACCGCACCGTCGAGGTCGACCACGGTGACGTCGTCCGGGGTCGCGGTGCGCAGGACCACACCGGTCGCCGTGACGGCCACGAGGTCCCCGTCGCGCGCGGAGACGTTGCCGGCGGTCCCCGGGACGACGCCCTGCTCGGCGAGGCCGCGGCACACCGTGGCGATCTGCGTGCGCAGCGCCGTCGTCCCCCGCGGCAGCCGGCCGCCCGCCCCGTTCACGCCGTCCCCGTCCGTGTCGTCCCCGTCCGTGCCGTCCCCGCGTTCATGCCGTCGCCCCGTCCGGGCCGGCCCCCGGCAGCCGCCCCGCGGAGACCTCGAGCACCCGGGCCTGGGTGACGAGCGCGGTGACGAACCGGGCCGGGGTGACGTCGAAGGCGGGGTTGTGCCCGCGGGTCCCGGCGGGCGCGGTCCGTACGCCCGCGTGCTCGAGCACCTCGTCGCCGTCGCGCAGCTCGATCTCGATGGCGTCCCCGCCGGCCGTCGCGAGGTCGACGGTCGACTCCGGCGCCGCGACGACGAACGGGATCCCGGCCTCCCGGCAGGCGAGCGCGACCCCGAGCGTGCCGACCTTGTTCGCGACGTCGCCGTTCGCCGCGACCCGGTCCGCACCGACGACCGCGACGTCGACGAGACCGCCGAGGATCGTGCCGGCGGCGGCCGAGTCGGCCTGGACGACGTGCGCGATGCCGTCCTGGGCGAGCTCCCACGCGGTGAGCCGGGCGCCCTGGAGCAGCGGGCGCGTCTCGTCGACGTAGACCTGCTCGAGGACGCCCCGGCGGTGCAGCTCGCGGACGACGCCGAGCGCGGTCCCCCACTGGGTCGTCGCGAGGAACCCGGCGTTGCAGTGCGTGAGGACCCGCAGGGGACGGCGCGCGACCCGCCCGAGCACCCAGTCCGCGCCGAGCCGCCCGATCGCGTGGTTCGCGGCGCCGTCCTCGGCGACGATCCGCTGCGCGGCGGCGAGGACGGCGGCCTCGCCCTGCGGGACGAGGGGCTCGACGAGGTCGACCGCCCACGCCAGGTTGACCGCGGTCGGGCGCGCCGTGCGGACCCGGTGCACCTCGGCGGCCAGCCGGGCGGCGTCCCAGCCCTCGCGGCGGGCCTGCCGCATCGCGACGACGACCCCGAGCGCACCGACCGCGCCGAGGGCTGGCGCGCCCCGGACGACGAGCCGCCGGACGGCGTCGACGAGGGTGTCGACGTCGATGACGTCGACGTGGACGACGCGGCCGGGGAGCAGGGTCTGGTCGAGCAGCCGCAGCGCCTCGCCGGTCCACCCGACCGGCCGGCCGGTCGGCAGCCCGGCGTCCCCGGCGGCCGGCGCGTCGGCAGGGGCGGTGTCCATGCCGACGACTCTCCCAGGCCGGGGGGCTGCCGGGCCACGCCCGCGCGGGATGACGAGCGCTACTCAGGCCCGTAGGGCGGGCGGCCGCCTAGCGTCGGCGGCGTCGCGGTGACGACCACCGCCCCGCCCTCCCGGAGGCCCCCGTGCCCGAACCGTTCGTGTCCGAGACCAGCGTCCCGCTCCCCGCGTTCCCCGCGCCGACGACCCCGCCGGTGACCGGACCGGCGGCACCCGGGGACGCGCTGCGCCCGACCGCGGCGTTCGTCGGGGTCTCGTGGCTCGCCCTGCTCACCGGCTGCCTGGGCTACCTCGTCGGGCTGTGGAACGCCCGGATGACCATGAGCGAGAAGGGGTTCTACCTCACGGTGCTGCTCTTCGCCCTCTTCGCGGCCGTCTCGCTCCAGAAGTCCGTCCGGGACCGGATCGAGGGTGTCACGGTCTCGCCGATCTACCACGGCCTGTGCTGGCTCGGTGCCGGTGCGGCCGTCGTCCTGCTCACCGTCGGCCTGTGGAACGCGGCCCTGGCCCGCAGCGAGAAGGGCTTCTACGCGATGGCCTTCACGCTCGCGGTGTACGCGTCCGTCGCCGTCCAGAAGAACGTCCGCGACCTCGCCGCGACGCAGGCCCCGGCCGCCGAGCGGCCGGGGTCGCTCTAGCCGGCTCTAGCCGGCGCGCAGCGTGTGGCTCGGCGGAACGCCATACGCGCGCCGGTAGGCGCGGGTGAACGTCCCGGCGTCGGCGAACCCCCAGCGCGCCGCGACCGCGGCGACCGTCGTCCGCGGCCCGAGCCGCAGCAGGTCCGCGTGCGCCCGTTCGAGACGGCGCCGCCGGACGTGCCCGACGACGGTCTCGCCGTGGCGCTCGAAGAGCACGTAGAGCGCGCGCAGCGACAGGCAGGCCGCCGCCGCGACGGCCCGCGGGTCGAGGGCGGGGTCGTGCAGGTGCTCCTCGACGTACGCCCGGGCGGTCCGCCAGGCCGCGTCGTGCCAGGCCGGTCGGTCCGCGCCGGGGGCGTCGTCGTCGAGGACGGCGGCGAGCAGGTCGACGGCGGCGCTCCCGGCGGCGTGCGCCGCGGCCGGTGGCAGCGGGTCGTCGGCGGCGCACCGGCCGACGACGGCGGCGAGGTAGTCGACGAGCAGCGCCGTCGCCGCGGTCCGCGGCAGCAGCCCCCGGGCGCAGGCCCGCCCAGCGCGCTCGGCGACCTGCGGGAGCCGCCCCCGCGGCACGAGCAGGGTGCGCTTGACGAGCCGCTCGGGGATCCGGAACCGGGTCGGCACCCGGCTGTCCCAGACGACGACGTCCCCGGCCCGGGCGACGAAGGCCTCGCCGTCGATCTCGAGGTGCTCCACGCCGTCCCGTACGACGAGCACCCCGACGTACTCGCCGTCGGTCGCCGCGGCGTGCCGCGCCGTCCGGCCGCCCGCACCGGCCCCGGCCACGCAGTCGACGAGGGCCACCGGCCCGAGCATCCGCCGGGTCACGACGGCGTCCGGGAGCAGCGTGCCGCCGCGGCCGTCGAGCGCCCAGGACAGGTGCGTGGCCGAGATCGCCTCCGCCCAGCCTTCGAGCCGGTCGCCGGGCGGCAGGTCGGCGACGGCCCAGGACCGGACGCCGGAGTCGGTCGGAGCGGTCACGTCGTCCCCTCCTCGTGCACGGCGCGCGGTGGTGCGGCGCCGCGGCACGGCGCGAGGTGGTCCGCCCGCGGCGCGGCCCTTCGAGTATCCGTACCCGGCGGGCGCGGTGTCCACGGTCTGCCGGTGCCGGTCCTGCACGCATCGCCGGGCAGGCGTGCACGCGGCGCCGGACCGCGGGCGCCCGCGGCGCGCAGCATGGCGGGCACCGGGCCCGGCGACGGCGCCGCGCCCATCGCGAAGGAGCGACACGATGCGCGAGGACGTCGGGTTCCGTACCGAGGACGGCACGACGCTGCGGGGCTGGCTCTACCGCCCGGACGGCGGTGACGGCGGCGGTGGCGGTACCCCGCTCGTCGTCATGGCGCACGGCTTCTCGGCGACGAAGGAGATGTACCTCGACAACTTCGCGGACGTCTTCGTCGCCGCCGGACTGTCGGTGCTCGTCTACGACAACCGCAACCTCGGCGAGAGCGAGGGCGAGCCGCGCGGCGAGATCGACCCGTGGCAGCAGGTCCGCGACTACCGGGACGCGATCACGTGGGGCTCGGCGCTGCCCGGCATCGACCCGGCGCGGGTCGGGATCTGGGGGTCGAGCTACAGTGGGGCGCACGTGCTCGTCGTCGCCGCGATCGACCGGCGGGTGCGCTGCGTCGTCGCGCAGGTCCCGCTCATCAGCGGCCTGGAGAACGCCCGCCGGCTGATCCGGGCCGACCACTTCGCCGGGCTGCGGGCGATGTTCGACGCCGACCGGGCGTCCCGCTACGCCGGCGGCGCCCCGGCGACGATCAAGGTCGCCTACGAGGACGACCCGGCCGAGCCGAGCGCGCTGCCGACGGCGGACACGCACGACTTCTTCCTCGGCCCGATCCTCGACCGGGCCAAGACGTGGAAGAACGAGGTGACGCTGCGGTCCGTCGAGCTGTTCACCGAGTACGAGCCCGGCGACTACATCGACAAGATCAGCCCGACCCCGCTCCTGCTCGTCGTCGCGGCCGGCGACCACCTCACGGTCGCCGACCTGACCACCGCGGCCTACGAGCGGGCCCGCGAGCCGAAGAAGCTGCTCGTGCTGCCCGGCGGCCACTTCGACGCGTACGTCGGTGACGCGTTCACCCGGTCCAGCGCCGTCCAGCGGGACTGGTTCGTCGAGCACCTGCTCGGGTAGCCGCCTCGCGCGACGGGCGCGTGCGCGGGCGCTCGTCCTCTGGTGGGGCGTGCACTCGTCACGCGTCCTCTGGCGGGCCACGCACACAACGTCGGGCGGCGGGCCGGCCGGCCTGCGGAACGTCCGCGGGCGGCCCGGCGACGCGCTCCTAGCATCGGGACCATGGTTGCGGACCCCGGCACGACGGACCCCGGCACGTCGGACGACCTGCGCGGCCACGTGCACGCCGGCGAGAAGCACGACGACGGCGTGCACCTGCCCGTCTCGGTCGTCGTGTCCCGGCGGCCGGCCCCCGGGCGGGAGGCCGACCTGGAGCGCTGGGCCCGCGGGATCGTCGACGCCGCGAGCGGCTTCCCGGGGCACCTGGGCGCCCAGGTCTACCCGGCCTCGCCGCCGGACCGGGACGACCTCGTCATCGCCTTCAGCTTCACGGACGCGCACGCCCTGTCCGACTGGGAGCACAGCGACGTGCGCCGGGACTGGCTCGCCCGCTCGGCCCCGCTCGTCGCCGGGCCGAGCCAGGCGCACTCGGTGAGCGGCTTCGAGAGCCTCTTCCGCTCCGTCGGGGAGCCGCCCGGGACCCCGGCCCCGCCGCGCTGGAAGACCGCGCTCGTCATCGCGCTCGCGCTGTTCCCCGCGTCGCTGCTCCTCAACTGGCTCGTGACGCCGCACCTGACGGCCTGGCCGCTGCCCGCACGGATCCTGCTGTCGACCGTCGTCATCGTCCCGTGGATGGTGTGGGGCGGCGTGCCCTGGCTGTCCCGGCTGCTGCGGCCCTGGCTCCGAGGGCACTGACGCCGCCCACCGGCGCGCGGCCGCCCGGGGCCGGGCCGTACGGTACGGCCCATGACCGTGCGTGCAGGTGTCGTCGTGACCGGTACCGAGGTGCTCACCGGCCGGGTCACCGACCGCAACGGTCCCTGGCTCGCCGAGCAGCTGCGCGGGCTCGGTGCCGACGTCGGCCGGATCGTCGTCGTCGGCGACCGGCCGGACGACCTGGAGGCGGCGCTGCGCCACCTCATGGCCGACCACGACCTCGTCGTCACCAGCGGCGGCCTCGGCCCGACGGCGGACGACCTCACCGCCCGCATCGTCGGTGACGTCCAGGGCCGCCCGTCCGAGCTCCACGAGGAGACCTACGCCGTCGTGCGGGCCGTCGTCGACGAGCTCATGCGCCGCCGCGGGTGGACCGCCGACCCGGCCGCGGTCGACGCCGGCACCCGCAAGCAGGCCACCGTGCCCGTCGGCGCGCACGTCCTGCCGCCGGTGGGCACCGCCCCCGGCCTCGTCGTCCCCCCGGCGGACGGCCGCGACGGCCCGCCGGTCGTCGTCCTGCCCGGGCCGCCGTCCGAGCTGCGCGGGATGTGGCCGGACGCCGTCGCGGCGCCGGCCGTGCGCGCCGTCCTCGCCGGGGCGCCGGCGCTCCTCGAGGACACCGTGCGCCTGTGGGGCACGCTCGAGGCCGACCTCGCGCACTCGCTGCGGCGCGTCGAGGACCGGCTCGACGGGCTCGAGGTGAGCACCTGCCTGCGCGGCGGCGAGCTCGAGGTCGTCACCCGCTACGCCCCCGCCGCCGCAGACCGGCTCGAGGTGCTCCGCAGCGCGCTGCTCACGGACTTCCCGACGACGGTCTTCTCCACCGACGGCGCCACGGTCGACGACGTCGTCGGTGCCGCGCTCGTCGCCCGGGGGTGGACCGTCGCCGCGGCCGAGTCGTGCACCGGCGGCCTGCTCGGCGGCCGCCTCACCGCGCGCAGCGGCTCCTCGGCGTACGTCCTCGGCAGCGTCGCGGCGTACGCGAACAGCGCGAAGACGGCGCTGCTCGGCGTGCCCGCCGCCCTCCTCGCCGAGCACGGTGCCGTGAGCCCGAAGGTCGCCGACGCCATGGCGGACGGCGCCCGCACCGCCTTCGGCGCCGACGTCGGGATCGGTGTCACCGGCGTCGCCGGGCCGGGCGGCGGCACCCCGGAGCGGCCGGTCGGGACGGTGCACGTCGCCGTCGCCGGACCGACCGGACGGCGCGCCCGCACGCTGCACCTGCCGGGCGACCGCGAGCAGGTCCGCGCGATCACGGTCACTGCCGCGCTGCACGAGGTGCGGCTGCTCCTCGCGGCCGGCGGGACCACGGCCGACGGGACCACGGCCGACGGGGCCACGGCAGGCTGACGGCGGTCGACTGATGAGGAGGGCCCGTACCTGTCGATCGACCGGTACGCCGATCCCCCTGTCGCAGAGCATGTTTCGGCGCGGTAAAGAACACGTGAGGACCGGGCGCGCGGTCTGTGCCGGCCCGGGCCGGCACCCCTAGCGTTCGCCACGTGCGGCACCGGACGACCGGGGCGCGCGAACCCGGAGGTCCGATGCCCGAGCAGGCGCCGTCCAAGCAGTCCTTCACGTTCACCCCCGAGCAAGGGGTGCCCCCGGCGGTCGGCCCCTTCTCGCACGTGACCCGGTGGGGCTCGATGCTCTTCGTCACCGGGCAGATGCCCACCGACCCGGCGACCGGCGCGCTCGTGCCCGGCGGCGTCCTCGCGCAGGCGGAGCAGGTCCGGGCCAACCTCGCCGCCTGCCTCGCGCCGTTCGGGGCGACGCTCGACGACGCCCTCATGGTGCGCGTCTACCTCACCGACTTCGGCGACTTCGACGCCTTCAACGCGCTCTACCGCACCTGGTTCACCGGGCCGCTGCCGAGCCGCACGTGCGTCGGGACGACGGGCCTCGCGGTGGGCGCAGACGTCGAGATCGACCTCGTCGTCGGCCTCCCGGAGAGCGCCGCCGGGGTGCCCGCATGACGGTCCCCGTCCTCCAGCCCGGCAGCGGGACCGTCCCCGGCGAGCACCTGCTGCTCTCCACCCCGGGGACGGTGTCGTGGGGCCGGCTGCCGAACGCCGCGTCCTCGCCCGTGCTGTCGGTCGCCTCCGGGGCGACGGTGACGTTCGAGGCGCTGAGCCACGAGGGGATCATGGCCGACCAGGGCCGTGACCCGGTCGCGTTCCTCGCCGGGTTCGGTGTCGCGGCCGGCGACGTCCTGGCCGACGCGGTCGAGATCGCCGCGAGCGACCTGCCGAACGGCCCCGACGACGGCCCGCACGTCGTCACCGGACCGGTCGCCGTGGCCGGGGCCCGGCCGGGCGACGTCCTGCAGGTCGACGTCCTCGACCTCGTCCCGCGCCAGCCGTACGGGTTCGTGAGCAGCCGGCACGGGCTCGGCGCCCTGCCCGGCGAGCTCCCCGAGGACGGCGTCCCGGCGGTGTTCGAGTTCTGCCCGGTCTCGCTCGTCGGCGGCCGGCTCGTCAGCTCGGTCGCCGCACCCGACGGGCGGCGCGCGACGTTCCCGCTGGACCCGTTCCTCGGCGTCATGGGCGTCGCGCCGGCGACCGAGGAGCCGGTCCACTCGGTGCCGCCCGGTGACCACGGCGGCAACATCGACATCAAGTGGACCCGGGTCGGCAGCACGCTCTACCTGCCGGTGCAGGTCGACGGCGGCCTGTTCTACGTCGGCGACCCGCACTACGCGCAGGGCAACGGCGAGGTCGCGCTCACCGCCGTCGAGGCCTCGTTGCGCGCGACCCTGCGGCTCACCGTGCTCAGCGGGGACGACGCCGCCCGCGCCGTCGGGACCCTGACGTCCCCGATCGTCGAGACCGCGACGCACTGGGTCCCCACCGGGATGGACGTCGACCTCGACGAGGCGATGCGGCAGTGCGTGCGCCACGCGCTGACCTTCCTCACCGAGCGGTTCGGGCTCACCCGGTCGACGGCCATGGCCTACCTCTCGGCCGCTGCCGACTTCGAGGTGAGCCAGGTGGTGGACACCGTCAAGGGGATCCACTGCATGATTCGCAAGGCGGACTTCGCCGCCTGGGTGTGAGGGAGGGCTACCGGTGCAGGACGCGCTGCGGATCGTCGTGGACGACCTCAGGGGGCCGCAGATCGCGGCCTTCCTCGAGGCGCACCTCGAGCAGATGCGCGCGACGAGCCCGCCGGAGAGCAAGCACGCGCTCGACCTCGACGGCCTGCGCCGGCCGGAGGTCGTCTTCTGGACCCTGCTCGACGGCGACGAGGTGGTCGGCTGCGCCGCGCTCAAGGCGCTCGACGCCACGCACGCCGAGGTGAAGTCGATGCGGACCCACCCGGACCGGCGGCGGCAGGGCCTCGGCGCCCTGCTCCTGCGCCACGTCGTCGAGCAGGCCAGGTCGCGGGGGTTCACCCGGCTCAGCCTGGAGACCGGCTCGATGCCGTTCTTCGCGCCCGCCCGGGCGCTCTACGCCGCGCACGGGTTCGTCCCGTGCCCGCCGTTCGCGGACTACGTGCCTGACCCGAACAGCGTGTGCATGACGACGGTCCTGGAGCAGCCTGCGCCAGGTCAGGGCTT
>JACRAB010000531.1 GCA_016213575.1 Actinomycetota bacterium | reverse complement strand
CCCGACGAGCGGCCCGCTCTTCGCCCTCGCGGTGCCGCCCGCCGACGACTGCTGCGGCGCCGGCGGCGGGGTCGCGCTCGGCCGGGACGGCGACGTCGACTCCGGGTACGTCGACGGCTGGCTCGACGAGGTCGCCGTCTACGACCGGGCGCTCACCGCGGCCGAGATCTCCGCGCACCACGGCCACAGGGCAACGAGATAACGCTTCATTAGCGGTTGATATCGCTCTCTAAAGCAGCGATACTGGCGCGGTGCGGACCGCCCCTCCTCCACTCCTGCCTGTGTTCCGTTCGCGGCTGCAGGGCGACGTCCTCGCGCTCGTGTGTGCCGACCCGGCCCGCGAGTGGACGATCGAGGAGCTGGCGGACCGCACCCGGCAGCCGTACCAGACCGTCGCCGGCGAGGTGCGCCGGCTCTCCGTCGCGGCGCTCCTCACGACGCGGTCGATCGGCCGGACCAAGCTCGTCCGGGCGGACGAGACGAACCCGTACTTCGAGCCGCTCGCCCGGCTGGTCTCGATGTCCTTCGGCCCGCAGGTCGTCGTCGCCGAGGAGTTCGCGGACCTGGCCGGCGTCGACCAGGTGGTCGTCGTCGGCTCCTGGGCGGCCCGCTACCTGGGCGAGCCCGGGCCGCCGCCCAACGACGTGGACGTCCTGCTCGTCGGCTCGCCCGACCGTGACGACGCCTACGCCGCGGCCGGCCGGGCGCAGGACAGGCTCGGCCGGGAGGTCAACGTCATCGTGCGCACGACCGACCAGTGGGCCCGTGCCGACGACGCCTTCACCCTTCAGCTCCGTGGCGCGGCGCTGCTCCGTGTCCTACCCCGCGCGTAAGGTCCGGACCGCGGTGGGCTGACGAAGGGGGAACGGTGCCACGCTGGTCGCAGGGAGCCGACGTCGTGGAGCGGCTGCTGACCGAACGACGGCTGCAACGGGTCGAGACGAGCGAGGAGTCGGTCGCGGCGCTGCTCGCGGCGGCCGGACGGCACCTGGACCTGGCCCGCTCCGGCGGGGCGGTCGACCCGGAAGGTGCTTTCACCCTCGCGTACGACGCGGCGCGCAAGGCGGCGACGGCCGTTCTCGCCAGGCAGGGCCTGCGACCGACGAGCCGCGGCGGCCACCTCGTCGTCGTGGACGCGATGCGCGCCCAGTTCCCCGACGTCGCGGGTCTGTCGTCGCTCGACCGGCTCCGCAGGCGGCGCAACGAGGCGGAGTACCCCGACCCTCGGTCGTACGACCCGGTCGTCGAGCCCGAGGTCGACGACGCACTGCTGGTGGCGGCCGCCTGTCTGGCCTCGGCCACCCGCCTCGTCGCCGCTGGGGAGCTGGGGATCTTCTAGCGAGCCCGTCGCTGCGAGCCTCAGGGGAGGGCTTCGACCGCGTACCCGACGCCGTGCACCGTCCGGATCCGCTGCGCCCCGATCTTGCGGCGCAGCGCCTTGATGTGGCTGTCGACGGCGCGGGCGGCGGTGCCGTGCGCACTGCGGGCCGACGCGAGGTCCGGCCAGTCCCAGACCTCGGTGAGCAGGTGGTCCCGGTCGACGACCTGCCCGGGCCGGCGGGCCATCGCGAGGAGCAGGTCGAACTCGGTCCGGGTCAGGTGCACCTCGTCGCCGCCGACGACGACCCGGCGGGCCCCGACGTCGATGGACAGCCCGCCCGCGTCGACCTGGCCCTCCTCGCGCTCGGCGGAGACGGCGGACGCCGCGAGCGCGGCCGCACGGTCGACCCGGCGCAGCAGGGCCGCGACCCGGGCGACGAGCTCACGGGGGCTGAACGGCTTGGTGAGGTAGTCGTCGGCGCCGACCCCGAGGCCGACGATCCGGTCCGGCTCCTCGTCGCGGGCGGTGAGCATGAGCACCGGGACGGGGTCCCGGGCCTGGATCCGGCGGCACACCTCGAGCCCGTCGAGACCGGGGAGCATGACGTCGAGGACGACCGCCGCGTACCGGGTGCGCTCGGCGGCGGCCACCGCGGCAGGCCCGTCGTGGACGGCGTCCACCGCGTAGCCCTCGCTGCGCAGCCGGCGGACGACGGCGTCCGCGATCGCGTGGTCGTCCTCGACGACGAGCAGCCGACGGGGCGCCGTCGCCTGCTCCGTTGGGTTCGTCACGGGAGCGACGGTAGTGCGGGTCCGCACGACGTGTGCAGCGACCCCCGCCGCGTCCACGGGTTCTCCACAACCCCTCAGGACCGGGTCACGGCCGGGACGGCCACCCGTTCGGCAGGCCGATCTCGCGCGCGACGTCGTCGAGGGCATCGAACCCCGGCAGCCGAGGGGCCCCGACCGGCCCCCAGAAGGACACCTTCACCATGACGCCGTCCGGCCGGACCGTGAAGACGGAGCGGCGCGGACCGTCGGACGCCGTCCCCGGGGTCTCCACGTGCACGAGGTGCAGGGCGCGCCCCTGCGCGTCGACCCCGCTGAGCAGGGAGCAGCGCTCCGGGTGGTCGGGGCGGGCGGCACCGAGCCCGGGGACGTCGCCCGGCCAGGCGCCGCACGGGTCGATGACGGCGCCGTCGTCGGGGACCGCGCCGCGGGAGACGAGGACCACCGCGGTGGCGACCCCGACGCCCGCCCCGTTGTCGACGGGCACGTCGAAGAGCAGGCTGTACGTCGTCGGGACGCCGCCGACCCCCCAGAGGGTGACCCGCGGGTCCGGCGGCGGCGCGGCCGGGTCGGCACCGAGGGCCGGGGCGACCGCCCGCCACAGGCCGGTCGCGGCGTCGTCGGGCTCCACGATGCCGACGTCCCTGACCCGCCACGGCCGGCCGCTCGCCGGGCCCGGCCACGTGACCGTGACGGTTCCGCCCGCCGACGGGTAGCGGACGTCGACGGCCCCCTTCGAGCGCAACGGCAGCACGGGGGCCGGCGCCGGCCGCGGGGCGGACGACGCCCCGTTCGGTGCCCGGGACGCCGGCGGCTGCGGTGCGGTCGTCACCGAGCCACCGCCGAGCACGAGCGCGCCGACGGTCCCGGCGGCGACGAGCCCGGCGGCCGCGGAGCCGGCGGTGAGGGCCCGGCGGCGGGCCCGCAGGCGGCGGCCGCGCACGACGGCGGCGGTGACGGCGT
>JACRAB010000529.1 GCA_016213575.1 Actinomycetota bacterium | reverse complement strand
GGGCGGCCGCGACGACCGCCACCGGTGGCGCGGCGCCGTCCGTCGCCTTCGGCCGCGACCCGGTGACGACCGCGGCGCCCGCGCGGGCGCTGCCGCCGCTCCCCCGCGGCCAGGGTCCGGGCGGCCGGGTGCTCACGTACACCGTGACCGGGGCGCGCAGCGGGCTCACCGGCGAGGTCCTCGTCGACCTGCCGCCGTCCTACCGGGACCCGCGCGCCGCCGCCCGCGTCTACCCCGTGCTCGAGACCTTCTCCGGCTACCCGGGCAGCGCCGGCCAGTGGATCGGCACCATGCACCTGCCCGAGGCGCTGGACGCCGCCACCACCGCGGGCCGGCTCGGCCAGACGCTCGTCGTGTCACCGGTGCTGGAGATCCCGCCGGGCGAGGACACCGAGTGCGTCGACGCCGGACCCGGGCACGCGCTCGAGACGTGGGTCAGCCAGGACGTCCCGGCCTGGGTGCAGCAGCACTTCCGGGTCGTGCCGGACCGGCGGGCGTGGGCGACGATCGGGCTGTCGGCGGGCGGCTGGTGCTCGGCGATGACGACGATGCTGCACCCGCAGCGGTTCGGTGCCGCCGTCGTCATGGGCGGGTACTTCCGGCCCGAGTTCACCGGACCGCCGCCGTTCCCGCCGACCGGCCCGCGGGCCCGGCGGTACGACCTCGTCGGGCTCGCCGGGCATGCGGCGCCGCCCGTCGCGCTGTGGCTGGAGACCTCGCACGCCGACCGGCTCTCGTACGCCTCGAGCACGGCCCTGCTGCGCGCCGCCCGGCCGCCGATGTCGGTGCGGTCCGTCGTCCTCGAGCACGCCGGCCACCGGATCGGTGTGTGGCGGGGCCTCCTGCCGCAGGCGCTCGACTGGCTCGGCAGCACCGTGCCCGGGTTCGCGCCGGCGGGCGCGACTGCTGTCACCGGCTGACCCACCCGTCCTCTGGCGGGAGAACCACCCCAAGATCGGGTTTTGACGTGCTCCACCCGCCAGAGGACGGGTGGTGGTGCGGGGGTTCTGCCCAGCGCGGACCATGGGCGGGTGAGCGCCGACGTGGTCTACCTCGTAGGCGGTCTCGCCCTCCTCCTCGGTGTCGTGCTGCCGGCGGCGCTGCGCGGGGCCGCGCTCTCCGCCCCGATCGTGCTCGTCACGGTCGGCGCGCTCATCGGCCTGCTGCCCGCCCCGGGCGGCGAGCGGGTGTCGCCGGTCGACCACCTCGCGCTCACCGAGCACCTCACGGAGTTCGCGGTGCTCGTCGCGCTCATGGGTGTCGGCCTCGCGATCGACCGGCCGCTGCGGTGGCGGTCCTGGACGTCGTGGCGCTCGTGGTCGCCGGCCTGGCGCCTGCTCGCGATCGGGATGCCGCTGTCGATCGCCGGCGGCGCGCTGCTCGGCTGGGTGGTCATGGGGCTCGCCCCGGCCGCGGCGCTGCTGCTCGGCGCGGTCATGGCCCCGACCGACCCGGTGCTCGCAGCGGACATCCAGGTCGAGGGCCCGACCGAGGAGGCCGACGGCGCGGGCGAGGTCGACGAGGACGACGAGGTGCGGTTCGCGCTGACGAGCGAGGCCGGGCTCAACGACGGCCTCGCGTTCCCCTTCGTGCAGGCCGCGATGCTCGCCGCCGGCGGCGGCGTCGGCACCTGGTGGTGGCACTGGCTCGCCTGGGAGCTCGTCGGCAAGGTCGCCATCGGCGCCGTCGTCGGGGCCGTGTGCGGGCTCGCCCTCGCCCGGGTCGCGTTCCGGGCGCCGCGCCGGTCGCTACGGCTCGCCGAGACCGGTGAGCCGCTGCTCGCCCTCGCGGCGACCGTGCTGACGTACGGGGTCGCGGAGGTGCTCGGCGGCTACGGCTTCCTCGCGGTGTTCACCGGGGCCCTCGCGCTGCGCAGCGCCGAGCGCGGCCACGAGTACCACGCGCTCATGCACCAGGTCGTCGAGCGGCTCGAGCGGCTGCTCACGCTCGTCGTCCTGCTGCTCCTCGGGGTCGCCCTCACCGACGGGCTGCTGGCGAACCTCACGTGGCCGGGGGCCACCGTCGCCGTGCTGCTCGTCGCCGTCGTCCGGCCGGTCACGGCGTGGGTCTCACTCCTCGGCGGCGCCCGGGAGGACCGGGTCGCGGACGGCGCTCTCGGCCCGCGCGAGCGCGCCGTCACGGCGTTCTTCGGGGTGCGCGGCGTGGGCTCGGTCTACTACCTCGCCTACGCGTTGGGGCACGCCGACTTCGGGGACGTCGACCGGGTGCTGTGGTCGACGGTCACCTTCACGATCGTGCTCTCGGTGCTGGTGCACGGGGTCGCCGCGACGCCGGCGATGGCGTGGCTGGAACGGGTCCGGACGCCGCAGCCGGTGGCCGGAACGGCGCCCCGGGCGACCTGACGACCGCCGGTCACACCATCCCGTAGACCCGGTCGACGTGGATCCGCAGCACCAGCCGGCCCTCGTCGACCATCGCCTGCCGGAACTCGGCCCAGTCCGGGTGGTCGCCGCGCAGCGCGTGGTAGAGGTTCACGAGCGCGTCGACGGTCTCGTCGTCCGGGGCCTGCGCGACGGGCGAGAGCTCGGCCGTGCCCTCGGCGACGACGTAGGTCCAGCCGTCCTCGGACGCCGCGTGCAGGCTGGCCCGCGGGTCGCGCCGCAGGTTCGCGGTCTTCGCCCGACCGTCGGTCACCGACGCCGAGACGGACCGGGTCCCCGGGTCGTAGACGAAGCTGACGGTCGACAGCTGCGGGCGACCGTCCCGCTTGATCGTCGCGAGGGTGCCGAGGTGCCGGCCGGCGAGGAAGGTCCACATCGGGCCGGCGGCCTCGGGGAGCAGGTTCATGAGGCGTAAGCCTGCGCTCGGCCGGCGGCGACGACAAGTCGGGACGGCGCGTCGGCGGGGGACCGGGGCGCCCGGCGGGCCGCGGCCTCAGTGGCAGGCCGTCGTCCCCGTGTCGCTGTAGCTGCCGCCGTGGGCCGCGGCGTAGGTCCACGAGTACGAGTCCGGGCCGAGGGAGAGGAACAGCGCACCGAACGTCGACGCGTTCTTCGCCTCGGTGTTCTTCTCGCCGGTCATCGTCCGCAGGTTCTTGCCGCCGCCGCCGACGACGAACTGGCGGACGCCGCGCGCCCGGTCGAGGCGGCCGTCCGGGTCCTGCGGCGCGAACCGCTCGTAGTCGTGGTCGTGGCCGGAGAGCAGCACGTCGACCCGGTGGTCGTAGAGCGCCCGGACCAGGGCGGTGACCTTCGTGCTGTCGCCGTGCTCGGAGCCGCTGCTCCACCGCGGCTGGTGCCACATCGCGAGGGTGCACCGGGTCTTGTGCGCGGCGAGATCGGCGCGCAGCCAGCGCTCCTGCTCCGAGCCGGCGGCGCACGAGACGACGTCGCAGTTCGCGTTGAGCGCGACGACGTGCCAGGTGCCGATGTCGAAGGAGTACCAGCCCTTGCCGCGCGGCCCGGCCCGGCTGCCGAAGTAGTCCCAGTACCCGGCGGCACCGGGCGTGCGGTACTCGTGGTTGCCGACGACGGGCCGGGTGATCGGCAGCAGGCGGCCGAACGCCTTGTCGTAGCTCGTGCGGTAGGCCGCGAGCGTGCCGTCCTCGTACTGGTTGTCGCCGAGGGCGAGGAACGCGGACGGCTGCTTCGCCGCGATCTGGTCGGCGACCGCCTGCTCGCGGCAGCGC
>JACRAB010000527.1 GCA_016213575.1 Actinomycetota bacterium | reverse complement strand
GGGCGGACCGCCCGGCCCCCAGCCGCCGGGCGGGGCAGGCGGGGTCGGGGGGTGCGGAGGCGCGGGCGGCGCCTGCCGGCCGCGGCTGCGCGTCTCGCGGCGCATCTCGCGGGCGGCGGCCTTGAGCTCGGCCTTGAGGTCGCGGACCGAGCCGTGCACCTCGGTGCGGATCTCGTCGGCGAAGTCGCTCACCGACCCCGCGATGTCCGCCTCGAGGTCGTCGAGCTCGGACCGTCGCGCGGCGAGCTCGGCCCGGCCGGCGTCCGTGATCGAGTAGACCTTGCGGCCCTCGGAGACCGCGTGGGTCACCAGGCCCTCGCTCTCGAGCCGGGCGAGCCGCGGGTAGACGGTGCCGGCGCTCGGGCTGTAGAGGCCCATGAACCGGTCCTCGAGCTCGCGGATGACGTCGTAGCCGTGCCGCGGGCTCTCGTCGAGCAGCTTGAGCAGGTACAGCCGCAGCCGGCCGTGCCCGAAGACCGCGGGGCTCACCGGGGCACCCGGGCCAGCAGGACGACGTCCCCGCTCACGGTCGTCACCTTGAGCCGGCCGTCGGCGGCGCCGACCCGGCCGGACATCGTGGTGCGGCCGGGCTTCTTGTTCACGTGGAGCGCCTCGAACGCGCTCTCGAGCCGTCCGCTCGTCGACGAGACGTCGACCTCGAAGCCGCTCTCGGCGCCGACCCGGAGCGTGACGTCCCCGGAGACGGTCTTGAGGTCGACCTTGCTGCCGCTGTCGACGTCCACGTCGAGCATGAGGTCGCCGCTCACGGTCTTGGCGACGAGCCGCGAGGTGCGCCCGCCGGCGATGGCGAGCTCCCCGCTGACGGTCTCGAAGTCGAGGGCGCCGGTGACCCGCCGCGTCTCGAGGTCGCCGCTGACCGTCTTGGCCCGCACGCTCGACCGGACGTGGTCGAGGGTGACGTCCCCGGAGACGCTCTTGACCTCGGTCTGCTCGGCGACGATCTCCGAGACGACCGCGTCGGCGGAGACGACCCCGAGCCGGACCGGGCACGTCGTCGGCACCGACACCGCGACGACCGCCTCGGTCCGGCGGCCGCTCAGCCAGTCGAAGATGCCGCCCCACGTGAGCTTCTCGTGGACGATCTGGAGCGTCCCGTCGTCGTCCAGGGTCACCGTGAGCGGCCCCTCGAGCCGGCTCACCTCGACGTGCGCGGCGCCCGACTCGGCGTCCTCGGTGCGTCCCACGACGTCGACCCGACCGGACACCATGCGCACCTCCAGCCGCCGGACCCCTTCGAGCTCGATGGACTGCGGCTCTTCGACCCGCCACTGCTGCATGACCGCCTCCAACTCGCGATGTATCGTGTCTGTGAAGAACACGCTATATCGCGTTCGCGAAAAGTCAAGCTATATCGCGTCTTGCGTCTCCCCCCAGAACCGCTGAGGCACCACTTCCGCACCGTTTCGGGGGCCTCGAACGTCGCGAAACGGTGCACACCTGGTGCCTGAGCGGCTCGGAGGTGGGCGCGGGGGCGGGCCGGGGGTGGGTCGGGGGTGGGCCGGGGGTGGGCTGGTCGGGGTTAGGTGGGGGGCCAGGGCGGGGCGGTGAAGGGGTGCGGGGTCACGTCGGCGGAGTGGGTCCGGCCCGCTCGTTCCGCGAGCTTGCGGCGGAGGTGCGCGGCGAAGACGTCGGCCGCCCGGGGCGACAGCACGTCACGCGGACCCCAGCGGACGACGGTCAGGCCGGCCGCGCGCAACCGCCGCTCCCGCTCTCTCTCCTCGTGGAGTACCTGCGCCAGCCGGGCGGCGTCCGCACCACCGCGTTCCTCGGCGCGCAGACGGTACTTCGCCTTCCCGTCGGACTCGCCGACCACGCCGCACGACCACCACGAGTCGCCGCGGCCGACGGCCCCTTCCCGGTCGCTGATGTCCGCCTGCCACAGCGGTTGCGGGACGTCGAGGTCGTCGAACGCCACCGCGGACCACGACTCGAGCGGACTCTCCCTGCGCCCGTCGGCGAGGGCCACCAGCCGGCGCGCCTGGACCACGCCCGGCCAGCCGGCGAGCCCGTCGACGGCGGCGACGAGCACTGCTGCGGGAACGAGGCGGCGGGCCGCGGCATCGGTGACGGCGAGCGCGTCGGGCGGTCTGAGGACCCGCAGGCAGTCGGTGACGGTGCGGACCGGTGAGGTGACGAGCAGCCCGGACGGCAGCCGCACCACCTCGTCGTCGGCCAGGGGCGTGACGACGGTACGGATCCCGTTGCGGTCACGGTGCGGCCCGTTCCGCGTGAGGAGCACCGGCGCGGGCCACCCGCCGATCGGGGACGGCAGCCCCCACAGCCGGGCCGCCTGCCCGTGACCGATGACCACCTCCCGCGAGGTCGACCGCATCGCAGCGGCCAGGACGACGTCCATCGGGTGCGGCCGGCGGCCGCCCGTCGGGACGACGAACTGACCGCGCCGCACCCGGACCCACTGCCGCCGCCCGCGCCGCGACACCTGCCGGTCCGACATCCCCGCCGCCCTCGCCTCCTCCCGCGACACGAGATAGGGCAACGGCGGATCGGAGCGCGAGGTCATGCCCCCGATGCTGCCCACCCACCCCCGTCCCCCGCCCGACCCAACCCCTCCCCTGTGGACAACCCCCACCCGCCCCACCCTGTGGACAAGTCCCCGAAGACCGCTCAGGCACCAGCCGCGTACCGTTCTGCCGCCCCGGAGAGCGCAGAAACGGTGCACAGCTGGTGCCTGAGCGGTCCTGGTGGCGGGGAGAGGTGACCCGTGACCCGTCAGCCGACGAGGCGGGCGTACCAGTGGGCGGCGCTGACGTCCGTCAGGGACGCCACCTGGTCGACGACGACCCGCAGCCGGGCGCCGTCGTCGGAGGCCTCACGCCACAGCGCCGCGAAGGGCGGCTCGAGCATCTCGGGGGCCGCGTCGACGAGCGCCTCGAGCAGGTCAGCGAGCAGCTCGCGCTGGCGGGCGTAGAGCGGCTGGCGGTCGGCGAGGGTCATGACGTAGACGGCCGCCACGCCCTTGAGGGTGTTCACCTCGACGAGCGTCTCGCGCGGGACGACGACGTCGGCGGCGTACCGGGTCAGCGGGCCGGGGCCGAACTTCTCCCGGGTCGCGCGCTCGGCGGCGAGCGAGAAGCGGCCGATGAGCTGCGACGTCATGTCCTTGAGCGCGGCGAGCGCCCGGTGCCCGCCGTCGAACTCCCCCACCCAGACCGGCAGCGCCTGCAGGCGCACCAGGGCCTCGGCGACCTCGTCGTCGGCGACGTCGGAGACGTACCAGGAGCGCACCTGGGCGGCGACCCGCGCGACCGCCTCGGGCGAGCGCAGCACCCGCTGGTCGAGGTGGCCGCCGACGATCGCGTCCTCGACGTCGTGCACGCTGTAGGCGATGTCGTCGGACAGGTCCATGACCTGCGCCTCGACGCAGCGGACGTCGCCCGGCGCGCCGTCGCGGAGCCAGTCGAAGACCGGGGCGTCGTCCGGGTAGGCGCCGAACTTCGGCGACGCCTCCCCCTTCGGCCCGGCGCCGCGGGCCCACGGGTACTTCGTGCACGCGTCGAGCGAGGCCCGGGTGAGGTTGAGCCCGACGCCGCGGCCGGTCGCCGGGTCGACGACCTTCGGCTCGAGCCGGGTGAGCACCCGCAGCGTCTGCGCGTTGCCCTCGAAGCCGCCGATGCCGCCCGCGAGCAGGTCGAGCGCGGTCTCGCCGTTGTGCCCGAACGGCGGGTGGCCGAGGTCGTGGGCCAGGCACGCCGTGTCGACGACGTCCGGGTCGCAGCCGAGCGCCAGCCCGAGCTCGCGGCCGACCTGGGCCACCTCGAGGCTGTGCGTGAGCCGGTTGCGGACGAAGTCGTCCGTGCCCGGCCCCACGACCTGGGTCTTCGCGGCGAGCCGGCGCAGCGCCGACGAGTGGACGACGCGTGCCCGGTCGCGGGCGAACTCACCGCGGCGCGGGTCCTTGGGCGGCTCGACGACCCAGCGCTGGGTGTCGTCGAGGCCGTAGCCGCCGGAACGCCCGCCGTCGGGCCGGCCGGCGGGGTCAGCCACCGGACACCGACAGCTCGGCGTGCAGGATGTCGGCCGCGGCGAGGTCGTCGAGGTCGCGGCTGTCGAGCCAGCCCTCCGGCAGGCTCACCCCGCGCGGGCTCCCGGACCGGCCGCGCGGCCCCTC
>JACRAB010000526.1 GCA_016213575.1 Actinomycetota bacterium | reverse complement strand
TCGGCACGCTGCTCGGCGAGCGCCGAGAGCGGCCGGGCGGCGAAGACGACGACGGTCCTGTCGTCCGTGGGGAACGCGGCGACGGCGAGCCCCGGCCGCGCGTACATCCGGGCCGTGACGCCGAGGTCGACGCCCGTGAGGTAGCCGTAGGTCGCGAACGTCGGCCGACGTGCCTCGTGCAGCACCGGCGCCCCGACGAGCCGGGCCACGGTCGAGCGGCGACCGTCCGCCCCGACGACGAGCGGGGCCCGCTCGACGAATCCGCGGCCACCGGCGTCGTGCCCCCGGACGCCGACCACGCGGCCGCCCTCCTCGACGACCCCGTCGACGACCACCCGCTCGCGCAGGTCCGCGCCCGCGGCGACCGCTGCGTCGAGGAGCGTCACGTCGAGCAGCGTCCGCCGCGGGCTGTGGACGGCGCCGACCCCGTCGACCGTCGGGAAGCCGGCCGCGAGCACGACGCCCTCGAGGTCGAACCGGGCCCGGGTCGCGCCGACGGACCCGGCGCGGACGAGCGCGTCGAGCAGACCCCAGCGGGCCAGCACCGCTCCGCCCGGGACCTGCACCTGGTGCGACGACACGGTGTCGGCGCCCCGGCGCGACCGCTCCAGCAGGAGCACCCGCCGGCCGGCCCGGGCGAGCCGCAGGGCCAGACCGGCGCCTGCCACCCGGGCACCGACGACGACGACGTCGTACGCCGGCCCGCTCACGACCCGCTCCGACGGCGAGGCACAACCATACGCTTGCGTATGTCAAACATACGTTAGCGTATGCACATGACGTCCGGACCGGCAACCCCTCGTCGCCGGGCGGCGCCGGCACGACCCCGGCTCGACCGCGGGGACTGGGCCGCGGCGGCCCTGGCGGCGATGTCGCGCGGCGGCCTGGCCGCCGTGTCCGTCGAGACCCTCGCGGCCGACCTCGGGGTCACGAAAGGCAGCTTCTACCACCACTTCGGCACCCGCGACGACCTCCTCGCCGCGGCGCTCGAGCTGTGGGAGGACGGCCACACCCGCCGGGTCAACGCCCAGGTCGAGGCGACGGCGCTCGAGCCCCGGGCCCGGCTCGAGGTGCTCGTCCGCGAGGCGGTGCGGATGGCCGAGCAGGACCCCGTCGGGCTCACCCTCCTCGCGGACGCGGCCCACCCGCTCGTCGCGCCGGTGCTCGAACGGGTCACGGCGACCCGGCTGGCCTACCTCGCGACGCTCTACCGGCAGTCCGGCCACCCGGCGGCGACGGCCCGGCGGCTCGCGCTGCTCACGTACAGCACCTACCTCGGGCACGCCCAGCTGACGCACTCCACGCCGGGTGTCATGCCCCGCACCCAGGCGGCGCGGCACGAGTACCTGGCGCTCGTCCTGGACCGGCTCGCCCCGCCGCCACCCTGACCGCCGCCCTGGCCGCCCCCCGCCGCACCACCCGGACCGATGGGGAAGAGTGGTCCCCATGGACGACCAGATGCGTGCGGCCAGGCTCCACGGCACCGGCGACCTGCGGGTCGACCGGGAGGCGGTCCCGGTCCCCGGCGAGGGGGAGTCGCTCGTCAGGGTGACCGCGGTGGGGATCTGCGGCTCGGACCTGCACTGGTACTCCGAGGGCGGCATCGGTGACGCCCGGCTCACCCGCCCGCTCGTCGTCGGGCACGAGGCGGGTGGCGTCATCGCCTCCGGACCCCGTGCGGGGCAACGGGTCGCGATCGACCCGGCGGTGCCGTGCGGGCACTGCGAGCTCTGCCTCGCGGGGCACCGCAACCTCTGCCCGACCGTCGGCTTCCTCGGCCACGGGGCGACGGACGGCGCCCTGCGCGAGTACGTCGCCTGGCCCGACCACCTGCTGCACCCCGTGCCCGACGCGCTGTCCGCGGCGGACGTCGCGATGCTCGAGCCGCTCGGGGTCGCGATCCACACGCACGACCTCGGCCACCAGCGCGTCGGTGCGACGGTCGTCGTCGTCGGCTGCGGCCCGATCGGGCTGTGCCTGCTCCAGGTCGCGCGGGCCGCCGGCGCCACGACGGTGCTCGCGGTCGACCCGCTGCCGCACCGGGCGGCGGCCGCGCTGCGGTTCGGCGCGGACGCCGTCCTGCCCCACGAGCCCGTCGCCTTCGCCGCTGCGGTCGCGGAGCGCACCTCGGGCCGTGGCGTCGACGTCGCGTTCGAGGCGGTGGGGTCGGACGCCGCCGTCGGCCTCGCGGTCGAGGCCGCGATGCCGGGGGCGCGGGTCGTCCTGGCCGGCATCCCCGGCGTCGACAGCACGACGTTCACGGCCTCGACGGCGCGGCGCAAGGGGCTGACGATCGCGCTCGTGCGCCGGATGAAGGAGGTCTACCCGCGGGCGGCCGCCCTCGTCGAGCACGGGACCGTCGACGTCCGGAGCATGGTGAGCCACACCTTCGGGCTCGCCGACACGGAGAAGGCGTTCCAGGTGGCGCACGCGCGGACCGGGCTCAAGGTCGTCGTGACACCGACGGACGACGTGTGACCGGCGAGCCGCTGGTCCTCGCCGTCGACTGCTCGACGACCGCGTCCAAGGCGGTCGCGTTCGACGCACGCGGCCGCGAGGTGGCGACGGCCTCGACCCCGCTGGACCTCGACCGCCCCGGCCCCGGCCGGCACGAGCAGGACGCCGAGCAGTGGTGGACGGCGACGCTCACCTCGCTCGCCCGGTGCGTCGCCGACCTCGACGACCCCGGCCGGGTCCGGGCGCTGTGCGTGACGCACCAGCGGGAGTCGTTCGTCTGCCTCGACGCCGACGGCCGCCCGCTGCGGCCGGCGATCCTGTGGCTCGACTCCCGGGCCGGCGCGGAGATCGCCGCGCTCGGCTCGCCCCGGGTGCTCGCGGTCTCCGGCAAGCCGCCGGACACGACCCCGGCGATCTACAAGCTCGCCTGGCTCGCGCGGCACGAGCCGCAGCTGCTCGGTGCCGCGGCGCGGGTCGTCGAGGTGCACGCGTTCCTCGCGGAGCGGCTCACCGGCCGACGGGTCACGAGCACCGGCTCGGCCGACTCCCTCGGCCTGCTCGACCTCGCCGCGGCGGACTGGTCGCCCGAGCTGCTCGCGCTCGCCGGGGTCCGGCCCGACCAGCTGCCCGACCTCGTGCCGCCGGGCGCCGTCCTCGGCGACCTGCTCCCGGCCGTCGCCCGCGCGGTCGGCCGGCCCGCGCCGGGCCCGCACGTCGCCGGGATCGCCGACGGCCAGGCCGCCGGCCTCGGCGCCGGTGTCGTGGTCGGCGGGGAGCCCGGGGCCGCGTACCTCAACCTCGGGACCTCGATGGTGCTCGGGACGCCGTCCGACCGGTACGTGACGGGAGAGGCGTTCCGTACCCTCGCCGGGGCGCCCGCGGGGACGTACGTGCTGGAGACGGTGCTCAACGCGGCGGCGTACCTGGCGGACTGGTTCCGTCGCGAGCTCGGGGACCCGGCGCTGCGCGGGGCGCCCGACGCCGTGCTCGAGGCCGCGGCCGCGGCGCTGCCGCCGGGGGCGGACGGCCTGCTCGCCGTCCCGTACTGGAACGCGGCCCAGACTCCCTACTGGGACGCCGCCGCGCGCGGCGCGGTCGTCGGTCTCACCGGGGCGCACACCCGGGCACACGTCTACCGCGCTCTGCTCGAGGGGGTCGCGTTCGAGCTGCGGCTGCACCTCGACGGTCTGGCAGCGGCCGGGACACCCGTGACGAGCCTGCGCGCGATGGGCGGCGGCAGCCGCAGCCCGCTGTGGGCGCAGGTCGTCGCCGACGTCACCGGCCGCGAGATCCGGCTTGCCGAGGGGCGCGAGATCAGCGCCCGCGGGGCCGCCGCGCTCGCATGGGCCGCCGTGGGGGGCGGGGGGCTCGCCGACGCGTGCGCCGCCGTGGGGCACCTCGGGGCGACCGTCACCCCGCGGCCGGACGTCACCGCCGCGTACGACCCGGTGTTCGGCCTCCAGCAGCAGGTCTACCCGCGGCTGCGCGAGGTGTTCGCCGGGCTCGCGGCCCTGCAGGCCACGGGTACCGCGTCGCGGTCAGCCGGCGCGTAGGTCGACGAGGCCCGGCACGGCCGCCGGGACGGTGCAGGTCGACGCGACCGTCTCGGCCTCGCCGGTGCGGGCCGCCTCGAGGAGCGACTCCATGACGTCGAGGACGTGGAGGGCGACCTCGGCGGACGCCCGGTGCGGGGTGCCGTCGGCGAGCCCGCGGGCCAGGTCGGCGATGCCGATCCCCCGGCCGGCGGTGACGTACCCGCTCGACGGGGGCACCGCGCGCCAGGCGTCGGCGCCGGCCGGGAAGACCTCGACGGTGCCGTCGAAGTAGTTGGGGTCGGGCAGCGACAGCGAGCCACCGGGGCCGTGCACCTCGATCCGCGGCATCCGGGTCGCCCAGGCGTCGAACGACATGACGAGGGTGGTCAGGGCACCGCCGACGTGCTGGAGCACGCCCGTGACGTGGGTGTCGACCTCGACGTCGAACGCCGTGCCGGCCCGCGGCCCGTTGCCGATCGTGCGGGTGCCGGCGGGCCGGGACGCGAGCCCGACGACCCGGTCCACCGGGCCGAGCAGCTGGACGAGGGCGGTGAGGTAGTAGGGCCCCATGTCGAGCAGCGGGCCGCCGCCCGTCCGGTAGTAGAACTCCGGGTCCGGGTGCCAGAGCTCGTGGCCGGGCGTCGTCATGAACGCGGTCGCGGCGTGCGGGACGCCGATCGTGCCGGCCGTCACGACGTCCCGGGCGGTCTGGACGCCGGTCCCGAGGACGGTGTCGGGGGCGCAGCCGAGCCGCCGGCCGGCCGCGGCCGCGGCCTCGACGACGGCGCGGGCCTCCGCACCCGTGGCGGCGAGCGGCTACTCGCCGGAGACGTGCGTGCCGGCGGCCAGGGCGGCGAACGCCACGTCGGCGTGCGCCGCGGGCACGGTGAGGTTGAGGACGACGTCCACGTCGTCGGCGGTGACCAGGTCGTCGAGCGTGCGGACCGCCGCGCCGCCCACCGCGGCGGCGAACGCCTGCGCCCGCGCCCGGTCGAGGTCGGCGACCGCGGTCACCTCGACGTCCGCGAGCCCGGTGAGGGTGGCCGCGTACTGGCCGCTGATCTTCCCCGCACCGACGACCCCGACCCGCAGCGGCGTCACGGCGCGTCCCGCGGGCCGGCGCCCTCGCGCGACGGGTCCGGGTCGGTCGAACCCCGTGCGGCCCAGAGCATCCCGCGCTCGACCAGGGTCCGGACGCTCGGGTTCTCGAGCACCTCGACCCGGTGCCCCGGCGTGCAGACGAACAGGCGCCCGCTGCCCCAGCGCCGGGTCCAGACGGCCGGGGAGGTGATCGGCCGGTCCCACTCGTCCCAGGGCCGCACCGCCTGCGTCGTCGTCGCCAGGACGTCGACGTAGGCGTCGGCGAGCACCCAGTACTGCTCGGTGACGAGGTCGAAGTCCTCGATCCCGCGGGTGATCGGGTGCCCGGCCGCGGCTGGGAGCATGTTCACCCGGTAGGGCACGTAGTTGTCCGACTGCTCGCCGGTGCACTCCTCGGGGGCCTTGCCCGGGTGGCAGGCGAAGAGCCCGCCGATGAGCTGCTGGTAGTCGGAGCTGTTGCGGTAGGAGTCCGCGATGCCGCCGTGCCAGCCGGCCATCCCGGTGCCGGCCGCCACGGCGGAGCGCAGCCCGGCGAGCTCGTCCGGCTCGATCGTCGACATCGTCATGCACTGGACGACGAGGTCGACCCCGGCCATGTACCCGGCGTCGGCGTACGGCGCCGGCGAGTCGTGGACGTCGACCCGGAACCCCCGCGCCTCGAGGAACGGCAGGAACATCCCCGTGGCCTCGACGGGCTGGTGTCCGAACCAGCCGCCGCGGACGACGAGCGCGGTGCGTTCGGTGCTCATGGCGCCTTTCCGGCTGCTGCCAGGACCTACTTGCCGAAGCCGGCGGTGAGGCCGGAGAGGAGCTGGCGTCGGCCGACGGCGTAGAAGACGAGGATGGGCAGGGTGGTGAGGACGACGGAGGCGAGGACGGCGGGGACGTTGACGCCGTACTGGCCCTGGAACGTCCACAGCGCCAGCGGGAGGGTCCGCCGGTCGGGGTTCTGGGTGAGGATCAGGGGGAGCAGGAAGTTGTTCCAGACCCCGAGCGCGTTGTAGATCGTCACGGTGACGAGCGCGGGCCTGGTGAGCGGGAACGCGAGGCGCCACATGGTGCCCCACTCGCTGCAGCCGTCCAGGCGCATCGACTCGAAGAGCTCGCGGGGGACGTCCCGGATGAAGTTCGAGAGCACGAGCACCGACAGCGGGATCGCGAACGCGATGGAGGGCAGGATCATCGCGGTGAGGGTGTCGTAGAGCCGCAGCCGGATGATGATGAGGTAGACGGGGATGATGACGGCCTGCAGCGGGATCGCCAGGCCCATGAGGAACAGCGAGTTCGACAGCCGCAGGAACCAGCCGTTGCCGCCGCGGACGATCGCGAACGCCGCCATGAACGAGATGAGGACGGCGGGGACGATGGCGCCGACCGTGACGACGACGCTGTTGCCGAAGTACCGGACGAAGTCGGACTCGATGACGAGCCGGTAGCTGTCGAGGGTCCACTCGTCGGGGGGCAGCAGCGGGTTGGTCGCGAAGAAGTTGCTCTGGCTCTTGAAGCTGGAGATGACGATCCAGTAGATCGGCAGCATCCCGACGACGAGCCAGACCCAGCCCGCGATGCCGCCGATCCAGTTGAGCCGCAGCAGCTTCGCGGCCGTGCTCGTGCCGCCGGCGGTGCTCGTCGGACGGCTGGGCCGGGTGGGTGCGGGGGGCGTGGTCACGGCCATGTCAGGCACCTTCCAGCATGCTGTCCGTCTGGTCCGTGCCGCCGAGGCGGCGCAGGCCGAGCGCGATGCCCAGGCCGACGAGGACGAGGATCACGGCGATCGCGCTGGCGGGGCCCATGAGGTTGGCCATGAACCCGCGCTTGTACATGTCGAGCGCGAGGACGCGGGTGGCGTCGCCGGGGCCGCCGGCGGTGAGCACGAAGATGAGGTCGAAGAAGGTCAGCGACCCGACGACCATGAGCGTCGAGGACGTGATGATCGTGTACTTGAGCTGCGGCAGCGTGATGGAGAAGAACTGCCGCAGCCGGCCCGCGCCGACGATCTCGGCGGCCTCGTAGATCGAGCGCGGGATCTGCCGGACGCCGCCCTGGTAGATCAGCGAGTGGAACGGGATGAACTGCCAGGACACGATGAACACGACGACGCCGACGGCGAGGGTGTCCTTGCCGAGCCAGTCCTGCTGGAGGAACGACAGCCCCAGGCCCGCGCCGAGCCCGAAGTTCGGGTCGAGCAGGGCCTTCCAGGTGATGGCGATCGCCGCGGAAGACAGCAGCAGCGGGATGAAGTAGAGGACCGCGAGGAACCCGCGGTAGCGCTGGTGCCCGGCGAGGAACGTGCCGAGCAGCAGGCTGGCCGGGGTCTGCACGAGCCACGACAGGATCATGATGAGGAACGTGACCCCGAGGGAGTGCAGCAGCTGCGGGTCACCGAGGACCGACCGCCAGGCGTTGAGCCCGTCGGGGTGGATCGCACCGATGCCGTCCCACCGGGTGAACGACAGGAAGAGGACGCCGAACAGCGGGACGACCCCGAACGTGACGAAGAAGAGGAGAGCCGGGAGGACCAGCCAGCCGAGGGACCCGCTCCGCCCGCCGCTGTTGGCGGACCGGGTGCCCTTCACGACGGGCGGAGCGAGCGTGCTCACTGGCCGATCGTCGCGTTCAGGTTGGTCGCGAACTGCTCGGGGCTGATCGACAGCTGGAACAGCTTGGCGATGTTGTCGAGCAGGACCTCTGCCGCGGTCGGGCTCAGTGCCTGGTCCCAGGACTGCGCGAAGCTCTTCGCGCCGCTGGCGATCGAGTACTGGAACTTCAGCCAGTCCGCGTCCTCGCCGGTGCCGATGAGGCTGTCCGCGCCCTGGACGATCGGGATGTTGCCGGCGCCGATCCAGGCCTTCTGCTCGTCGGCGTCGAGGACGGCGGTCTTGAAGAACTTCTTCGCGGTCTCCTTCTCGGCGTCCGTCGCCTTGGACGAGATCGACAGGTACTGCGCCGGGTTGCCGACCGAGTCGCTCGGGTCGCCCTTGCCGCCGTCGACGCCGGGGAAGTTCATGTAGCCGAGGTGGCCGCCGGTGACGAAGTCGCCGCCGCTGCCCTTCATGCCGCCGTCCGTCCACGCGCCGTGGACCATCATCGCGGCCTTGCCCGTGTACAGCAGGGCCTGGTCGGCGTTGGAGTCGGCGGTGATCGAGGAGAAGCCCTTGATGAAGCCGTTCGCCTTGATGAGCTTCTGCATCTCGGTGAGGGCCTGGATCGCGGCCGGGTTGGACCACGCGTCCTTCTCGCCGTCGAAGACGGCCTGGAAGACCTCCGGGCCGCCGATCCGGTCGAAGAGGAACTCGAGCCACATCATGTTCGTCCAGCGGGACTGGCCGCCGAGCGAGAACGGCGCGATCTTCGCGGCGTTGAACTTCGGCACGAGGTCGAGGATGTCACCCCACGACTGCGGCGGCTGGACGCCGACCTTCTCGAAGACCTTCTTGTTGTAGAAGAGCACGATCGGCGTGACGGTCTCGGCCGGCATGGCGTAGATCTTGCCGTTGACCGTGGCCGCGCCGAAGGCCGCCGGGAAGAGCTTGTCCTTGACGTCGGCGTTCTCGCCGAACCACGAGGTGAGATCGTCGACCTGGCCGGCGTCCACCCAGCTCTTCAGGCCGCCGCCGCCCCAGCCCCACAGGATCGTCGGGCCCTGGCCGGCGCCGAGCGCCGTCTTGATCTTCTGCTTGTAGGCGTCGTTCTGGAAGAGCGTCTGGGTGATCTTGGTGCTCGCGTTCGCCGCGTTGAACCGGGCGACGGTCGCCTTGCGGATGTCCTCCTGCGGCTGCCCGGTGAGGGTCCAGTAGGTGGCGCCGCTGCCGGCCGCTGCGGAGCCGCCACCGGCGGCCGCGCTGCTGCTCGTCGACGTGGGCCCCGAGCTGCCGCAGGCGGCGAGGGTGGCGCCGGCCACGGGGAGGCCGGCGGCGAAGGTGAGGAAGCTGCGCCGAGAGGTGGTCCTTGGATCCACGCTGATCTCCGGGGTGAGGGCCGCGGTCCGGCCGCGGGCACGGGGTGCTCCACCCGGCAGTCGTCCCCAGGCTGAGGCATGGAGCGAAACATTTCGAAAGACTGCCGTGAGCCGTAACGTAGATTTCGGGCGCCGGTGTGTCAATAGGCGGGGAGGTCTCTTGCGACATCGCGACCAAAGCGCAACACTCCCAGCAGGGCTGAGCGTGCCGATGGTCCTTGTGGACGCGGGCGGTACTGGCCTACATTTCGAAAAGTTTCGGTGTTCGGTCCGGCAAGGAGACAACGATGGCAGGCCCCACGAGCAGTGCTCCCGACACCCGCACCGCAGCGGCCTGGAGGGACCCGAGCCGCACCGTCGAGGAGCGGGTGGAGGCGCTGCTGGCGGCCATGACGCTCGAGGAGAAGGTCGGCCAGCTCGGCAGCCGGTGGGCGGGCAACGACATGCACGCCGACGACGGCTCCGACGCCGCGCACGACGCAGGTGAGGCATCGGCCCGCGCGGACGGCCCGGCCGCGGAACCGCTCGCCCTCGACGGCTCCGACGAGCCTGCCGAGACGTTCAACGTCGCCCCCATGCAGGACGTCTTCGCCGCCGGCGGCACCGTCGCGCTCGAGGACGCCGCCGTCCACGGCCTCGGCCAGCTGACCCGGGTCTACGGCAGCCGCCCGGTCTCGGTCGCGGAGGGGGCGGCCGAGGTGGTCCGGCAGCAGCACGTCGTCCTGGAGCGCTCGGCGCTCGGCGTCCCGGCGATCGTCCACGAGGAGTGCCTCACCGGCTTCACCGCCTACGGCGCGACCGTCTACCCCGCCGCGATCGCCTGGGCCGCCACCTTCGACCCCGAGCTCGTCGAGCGGATGGCCGCCGCGATCGGCCACGACATGGCCGCGCTCGGGATCCACCAGGGTCTCTCGCCGGTCATGGACGTCGTCCGCGACTACCGGTGGGGCCGTGTCGAGGAGACGATGGGCGAGGACCCGTACCTCGTCGGGATGCTCGGTGCCGCCTACGTCCGCGGGTTGGAGAACGCCGGCGTCGTCGCCACCCTCAAGCACTTCGCCGGGTACTCGGCGTCCCGCGGGGCCCGCAACCACGGTCCGGTCCCGATGGGACGCCGCGAGCTGCTCGACATGATCCTGCCGACGTTCGAGACGGCCATCGCCCTCGGCGGCGCCCGGTCGGTGATGAACTCGTACTCGGATATCGACGGCGTCCCCGCCGGGGCCGACCCGTGGCTGCTCACCGAGCTCCTGCGCGACGCGTGGGGCTTCACCGGGACGGTGGTCTCGGACTACTGGGCGGTGCCGTTCCTCGCCTCGATGCACCGGGTCGCGGCCGACTTCGACGACGCCGGGGCGCAGGCCCTCGCGGCGGGCATCGACGTCGAGCTCCCCGACACCCTCGGCTTCGGCCAGAACCTCGTCGAGCGGGTCCGCAGCGGCGCCCTCGACGAGGCGCTCGTCGACCGCGCCGTGCGCCGGCACCTGCGGCAGAAGGTCGAGCTCGGCCTGCTCGACCCGGACTGGACCCCCGAGGGCTCGGTCGCCAAGGCGGCCGGCGTCGACCTCGACGCCCCGGCGAACCGGGCGATCGCCCGCGAGCTCGCCGAGCGCTCCGTCGTCCTCCTCGACCCCGGCACCGTCCTGCCGTTGCGCGGCGAGGGCCGCCCGGCGCTGCACCGCGTCGCCGTCGTCGGGCCGTGCTCGGACGACCCCCGCACCTTCATGGGCTGCTACGCCTTCCCCAACCACGTGCTGCCCCGCTACGCCGACAAGGGCCTCGGGGTCGACGTGACGTCGGCCGTCGACGCGCTGCGCGCCGAGCTCGCCGGCAGCCCGGACGGCGACCCGGCGGGCGGGGTGGACGTCGTCCACGCCCGCGGCTGCGACGTCCTCGGTGAGGACCGGTCGGGCTTCGCGGACGCCGTCGAGGCCGCCCGCGGCGCCGACGTCTGCGTCGCGTTCGTCGGGGACCGGGCCGGCCTGTTCGGCCTCGGTACCTCCGGCGAGGGCTGCGACGCGCCCGACCTGCGGCTGCCCGGCGTCCAGCAGGACCTGCTCGACGCCGTCCTCGCGACCGGTACGCCGGTGGTCGTCGTGGTCGTCTCCGGGCGGCCCTACGCGCTCGGTGACCTGCACGGACGCGCCGCCGCGCTCGTCCAGGCGTTCATGCCCGGGGAGGAGGGCGGCGGGGCGGTCGCCGGGGTACTCTCCGGTCGTGTCCAGCCGACCGGCAAGCTCCCCGTCCAGATCCCTCGCGGGGTCGGCGGGCAGCCCGGCACGTACCTCGTGCCGCCCCTCGGCTCGTCCGACAGCGCGGGGATCAGCAACCTCGACGCCGCCCCGCTCTTCCCGTTCGGCCACGGCCGCTCGTACACGACGTTCGCCGTCAGCGACCTGCGCCTGTCCGCCGCCGAGGTGCCGACCGACGGCGAGCTCGCGGTGACCGTGCGGGTGACGAACACCGGCGGGCGGGCCGGCGACGAGGTCGTCCAGCTGTACCTGCACGACGTCCTCGCGAGCGTCACCCGGCCGGTCAAGCAGCTCGTGGGCTTCGCCCGGGTGCCGCTGGCCGCCGGGGCCGCCGCCGACGTGACGTTCCGCGTCCACGCCGACCGGACGGCGTTCACCGGCCGGGACCTGCAGCGCGACGTCGAGCCCGGCGACGTCGAGGGGCTCGTCGGCACCTCGGCGCAGGACCTGCCGTGCCGCAGCGGGTTCACGCTCACCGGTGCGCTGCGCACCGTCGGGCACGGCCGCCGGCTCCACACGCCCGTCGACGTCGTCGCGGTCACCGGGTAGCGAGCGCGCCATGGACAACGGGGCGCGCCGCGGGCGGCCGACGCTGGCGACCGTCGCCGCGTCCGCCGGCGTGTCCGTCGCCACCGTGAGCAAGGTGCTCAACGGGCGCAGCGACGTCGCGGCGGACACCCGGGCCCGGGTCCAGGACGTGCTCCAGCAGCACCAGTACGTCGCCCCGGCCCCGCGGCGGGCCGAGGGCCACGGCACGCCGACCGTCGAGCTCGTCTTCGACTACGGGCTCCACGCCTACACCGGTGAGGTGGTCCAGGGCGTGCTCGACGCCGCCGTCGAGCTCGGCGTGACGATCTCGGTGAGCAGCGGTCCGCGGCGCGACCGCGTCCAGCCCTCCCTCGAGTCGCCGGGCGCGTGGGCCCGGCGGATCGCGGCGGCCGGCCGGCGCGCCGTCGTCGCGATCACCGGCGAGCTCACGGCCATCCACCTCGCGGCACTGGACCGGGCGAAGGTGCCGGTCGTCGTCATCGACCCGCTCAACCCGCAGCTCGCCCGGCTCACGAGCGTCGGGGCGACGAACTTCGCCGGCGGCATGACCGCCGGCGAGCACCTGCTCGCGCTCGGGCACCGGCGGATCGGTTACGCCGGCGGGACGCCGACCGCCGCGTGCAACCAGGCGCGGGTCGGCGGGCTGCGGGCGGCCCTCGAGGCGCAGGGGCTGCCGCTGCCCCCGGAGTACGTCACGGCGGCCCTGTTCGACTACGGGTCGGGGTTCGAGGGCGGGGCCCAGCTCCTCGACCTGCCGGAGCCGCCGACGGCGATCTTCGCGGGCTCCGACGAGGTCGCGCTCGGGGTCATCGAGGCGGCCCGGGTGCGCGGGCTGCGCGTCCCGCAGGACCTGTCCGTCATGGGGTTCGACGACACCCAGCTCGCGCGGATGGCGTCGCCGCCGCTCACGACGATCCGGCAGCCGCTCTCCGAGATGGGCGCCGTCGCGCTCCGGACGGCGCTGCGGCTCGCCGCTGGGGAGACGATCGACTCCCACCACGTCGAGCTCGCGACACGGCTCGTCGTCCGCGGGTCGACCGCGGCCCCCGCGGGCTGACGGGCGGGCCGAGGATCAGGCCAGCGCCGACCCGGCGACCCACTTCTTCCAGGACAGGTTCCACGGGTAGAGGCCCGGGTCCTTGGTGGCGATCCGCTCCTGCGGGCCGCGGCCGCTGCGCGAGACGATGACCGGGTCACCGGTCACCGCCTGCTCGAAGAACATCCGCGCGTTCCGCGTCGAGAGGTGGACGCAGCCGTGGGACACGTTGGCGCGCCCCATGAGCCCGTCCCAGGGGGCGGCGTGGACGAACGTGCCGGACCGGGTGATCCGGGTCGCCCAGAAGACCTCCTGGTCGTAGTACTCCGGGTTCTTCTTGTCGCACGTGATCCGGGCGCTGCAGGAGTCCATCTGGATGGTCTGCGACTTGTTGAGCACGGTGTACGTGCCGCTGTACGTCTCGAGGCCGCGCTTGCCGCCGCCCGTCGGCCACGTCCCGACGAGCTTGCTGCCGTGGTAGAGCTTCGCCGTGTGGGTCGTGAGGTCGACCTTGAGCAGCCGCTTCGCGCCGATCGTGAAGGTCTGCGCGTAGTCCTTGCGGCCGTACCGGCCCGCCGCCGCCTTCACGCCGCCGACGCGCATGTTCAGCGAGACCTTCGTGCCCGGCGTCCAGAACTCCTTGGGGCGCCAGTCGACCTGGGTGTCGCTGAGCCAGTGCCAGCTGCCGACGACGCTCTCGCCGGACGGCGTCCGGGCGTCGACGACGAGACGCTTCTCGACCGCGGCCTTCTCGGTCACGGCGGTGAGGAACTGGACGACGATCGGCTCGGCGACCCCGACCTTGGCACCTGCCGCGGGGGAGACGGTGAAGCCGAGCTTCTGGTCGACCGGGACCGGCTTGACGGCGAACTTCGCGGCCGACGGGCGGTCCTGGCCGACGGCGTCCTTGACGGTCGCCGCGACGACGTACGACGTCCCGGGGGTCGGGGTCTCCTCGGACAGCCAGGTGGCGCCGTCGGGGGCGATGTCGCCGTCGAGCGCGACGGCGCCCTTCGCGGTCGCCACCTGGACGGAGGTGAACGACCCGCCGGTGACCGCGAGCCGGACCCGCTTGCCGTAGCCGATCTTGGACCCGCCGGCGACGGTGACGACCGGCGCGGGTGCGGTCGGCGTCGGGGTCGGCGCGGCGGAGGGGGTGGTCGTGGCGCCGGCCTGGGCGACGCCGGCGGTGCTCGGCCCGTCGGAGCCCGGGGTGGACGGCGAGGAGCACGCGGCCAGGGCCGCCACGGCCACGAGCGCGACGACCCGCAGCGCGGGGCCGCGTCGTCCGTGTCGCGCTCCGCGACGTCCGTTCCCGTACGCGGGCATGCCACGCATCACTGCACCTGTCCTCGAGGAAGCGGGTCGGGACGGCCACCCCAGACGTCCCGTCGACTGCTCCGACCATAAGTCATGAGGCCGTGCGAACCCGGGCTGTCGGGCAAGATCGCGCGGTTCGTGCGCGTGCCGTCGGTCTCAGGCCCCCAGCGCCGCACGGGCCTGCGCCGCCGCCTGCCCCGCCTGGAGGAAGCGGGTGCCCGGCCGATCGCGCAGGTCGGTGAGGAACGCCTCGAGCATGAGGAGCCGGCCCGGGCGGCCGATGATCTGCGGGTGCATGGTGAGCATGTACAGGCCGCCGAGCGCCCGGTAGCCGGCCGCCTCCTCGGCCCAGATCGCCCGGACCTCCGCCGCGCTGCGGATCGTCTTGCTCCACGTGGAGTTGTCGAACCAGAAGTGCGGCGCGTCGTCGAGCGTCCAGTGCACCGGCAGCTCGACGAGGTCGTGACCCGGGTGCAGGTACGGCCGGACGTCGTCCATGAGGTTCGAGGAGTACGTGAACCCGTGGCGTACCAGCAGGTCGAGGGTCACCGGGCTGAAGCTCCAGGCGGGCGAGCGGTAGCCCGTGACCTCGGCGCCGAACCCGTGGAGCACCTCGAGGCCGCGGACCAGCTCGGCCTCCTCCTGCTCCGGCGTGAGCCGGGCCGGGTGGGTGTGGGTGTACCCGTGGTGGCCGAGCTCGTGACCGGCCGCGACGACCGCCTCGACGCGGTGCGGGTGCCGTTCCGCGACCCGGCCCGGCACGAAGAACGTCGCGGGCAGCGCCAGCCGGTCGAGCAGCGCGAGGATCGCCGGCACCGCGACCTTGGCGCCGTACGTGCCCTGCGAGAGCGTTCCGGGCCGGTCCGCGTTCGCGGGGTCGCTGCCGATCCAGACCTCCTCGGCGTCGAAGTCGAAGCTCAGGACGACGTCGAGGGTCTCGGTTCCGGGCACGGGGTCTCCTGGGCGGGGCTGGTTCGCGGGCGGGTTCGCGGGCGGGTTCGCGGGCTGGTTCAGGGGCGGGTTCACGGGCCGGGTCACGGGTGGCCGTCGAGGAGCATCCGCAGCCGGGTCGCCGTCCGGCCGACCTCCTCGAGGCCGCTGCGGTGGCCGTTCACGGCCCGGCACGCCCAGCCGAGCCGCAGCGCCGTCCGGACCGCCGCGTCCCGCCCGGCGGCGGGGACGTCGTCCCCGAACGGCGCGAGGTAGGCGTCGACGAACGGGCCGGTGCCGACCGATCCCTCGACGTCGTCCGGCCCCCAGGCGATGACGCCCTCGACGGCGACGGACAGCGACAGGAACGGGTGCGTCACGCAGGCGTCGCCCCAGTCGAGCACCCGGTAGCCGTCGGCCCCGCGGTAGACCTGCCCGTCGTTGAGGTCGTCGTGCTGGACCGTCTCGGCCGGCCCCGAGGACGCGAGCGCCGCGCACATCTCGCGGACCCGTTCCGTCGCCGCGGCGGCCCGGCGGGCCAGGTCCGCGCCGTCCGGGGCGTCGGCGGCGAGCGCGCCGGCGACCTCGTCGACGGTCTGCGCGTAGGCGTCCGGCAGGACCGCGAGCCGCAGGTCGGGGGCGCCGGCCGCGAGCAGCGCCGGGACGTCGTCCGTGCAGTCGCGCTGCAGGCCCGCGTAGCGCGGCAGCACCTCCAGCCAGGCGTCGACGCTGCGCTCGCGGGCGACGATCTCGCGCAGCCGCTCCCCGGCGTCGGCCATGAGCATCCAGCCGCGGTCCGGGTCGGCCGCGAGGAGCGCCGGGACGCAGTCCGGACGGCGTGCGGACACGACGGCGTGCACGGCCACCTCGTGGCGCAGGGCCGGTGCGGTCGCCTTGAACCAGCGCGGCCCGGCCGCCGTGGGCACGCGGTGGACCGTCGACCAGGGCTGGACGTGGACGACGTCCGACGGCCCGGTGGGCGGCGTCCCGAGGGCGATGAGCCGGTCGGCCACCCACGCGGCGGCGTCCTGCTGCCGGGCGGGGTCGTCCCAGGCCGTCATGGCGTCACCCTAGGGGCGGGGCGCGGGCTGCCGCCGCCGGGTTTCGCGGCCGGTCGGAGGGGCACTGGCGCCGGGTGACGAGCCCCTCCCGGACCCGGACGGCGTTCCCGGCGGTGCCGCTGTGCCGCTGGTGCGCCGGGGCCGACGTCGAGTTCGGCTGGTACCCGTCGGCGCTGCTCGAGGTCGCCGACGCGCTGCCGGCCTCCGCGCGGCTGGCCGCCGCGTGCCGGGGCACCGGGGACCGGCCGCTGCTCGTCCGCGTCGCGGACGCCCTCGACCGGTACCGCGGGCCGTCGACGGCGCCCGGGGCGGTGCTCGACGTCGGTGCCGGGTTCGGCGGCCCGGCCGCCTGGCTCCGCCGGGAGCGCGGCCTCGCGACGTTCGGCGTCGAGCCGTCGCAGGACGCGGTGGCCGCCGCCCGGGGGCTCTTCCCGTGGGTGCCCATGGTCCGCGGGGACGCCCAGCGGCTGCCGGTCGCGGACGGCGCGTTCGAGGCGGCGCTCGTGCTCGGGGTGGTGTCGCTCGTCGACGACGTCCGGCGGGCGCTCCTCGAGGCCCGCCGGGCCGTCCGGGCGGGCGGGGTGCTGGCGCTCACCGACTACGTGGGGCTCGACGTCCCGGCGCGGTCGGCCGGCCGGGACCCCTGGTCCGGGGGTCACCCGCTGCTGCCGCCCGGGACGAAGGTGCGGCTGCTGCGCGACGTCCTCGCGACGGTCGAGGCGACCGGGTGGGTCGTCGCCGAGTCCGTCGTCGGACCGTTCGAGCCCGACGAGCCGTGGGTCACGGAGCGGGAGGACGTCGACCGGGTCGTCGAGTCGCACGTGGCCCGCACCCCGCACGGTCTGGGCGCGGCCTGCCGACGCGCTCTGCGCGCGGAGCGCAGGGCCCGGGCGCGGTTCGCCGAGGCGGTCGACGGCGGGTTCGTCACCCGGCTCGCCCTCGTCGCGCGCGCGGTCTGAGGCCGGGCGCGGGCCACGGGTCGGGAGCGCCGGAACGCCCGCCCGACATGTCGCCGAAGTGCCTGTCCGGACGCATAGACACTATGGGTCGAACGCCCTAATCTGACCGTCGTTGCCCCGGAGACGATCTTCATCGAGGGACACGAACGCGAAGCGGGTCGCGGTGCGGTGGAAGCGCCGGCGACCTCGCGGACGAGGTACGGAGCGCATCACGCAGGACAACGACGGACGGGGCGTCACGTGGACCTTCGGGCACTGGTACGGCCCAAGCGTGCCGACGAGGACGCGGCGATCGCCCTGGCTGCACTGGTCATCACCCAGCTCGCGGTCGCGGCCACGATCCTCATGGCGCTGGCGCTCGAGGGGCTGCCCGGTGCCCTCGCGGTGCTGCCCGAGTGGTTCATCGGCGCGCTCACCGGGCTCGGCACGGCGAGGGCCGTGTGGCGCTGGCGCCGGGGGCGGGGTTCGACCCCGCGCGGGGTCGCGTGGTTCAACGCGGCGACCGCCGGCGCACTGAACCTGGCGGTCGCCGTCCGCTCGACGATGCCCATCGACGAGGCGCCGGCCGACGCGCCCTGGTGGTTCGCCGTGGGGGCGGTCGCCGTCGTCGGCGCGGTCTGCGGCTGGCTGAGCGCCGCGATCCTGGCCGGCGCGGCAGTGTCCGTCATGGGCGTGATGGTCGCGGTCAGCCAGGCGCCGCCCACGAGCGTCGGCAACTACTTCGTCGAGGGGGCCGCCGACCTCGTCGTGGTCGTGGCCGCCACCGAGCTCGTCAGCCGGCTGATCCAGCGGCGGACCGCCGCCAGCCGGACCGAGGGCCGGCTCGTCGCGCAGGGCCAGATGCTGCGCACGATGCACGACACCGCGCTGCAGGCCCTCGAGGCGATCGCCCTGCGGGCCGAGTCGGGCGGCTCGCCGGACGACGTCCTCGCGGACGTCCACCGGCACGCCCGGCGCGAGGCCACTGCCCTGCGCCACCTGCTCAGGGCCGACCGCCACGGCACGGCCGGGGACGTGCAGGCCGCCATCGAGAGGCTCGGTGAGACGTTCGCCGACCGCGGTCTGCGGGTCGAGCTGGTCCTGCCCGACATCGAGGACGTCCAGCTCGAGCCCGAGGCGCTGGACGCCCTCGTCTGGGCGGCCAACGAGGCCCTCGCCAACGTCGTCAAGCACTCCGGGTCCGACGGCGCCGTGCTGCTGGCCGGCGTCGACGGCCCCGACCTCGTGGTGTCGGTGCGCGACCACGGCGTCGGCTTCGACACCTCCCGCCCGCGCGAGGGGTTCGGGGTGGACTTCTCGATCCGCGCACGACTGACGGAGATCGGCGGAGACTCCGAGATCTGGTCCCGCCCCGGTCGGGGCACCAGGGTGACCCTGAGGTTGCCGACGAGACAGGTGGTCGGGGCATGAACCGCTCGATGCGGCAGCTGAGGATCGCGATCGTCGAGGACCATCCGCTGTACGCCGAGGCCCTCGTGGGGGCGGTGTCGCGGGTGCCCTTCATCACGATCGTGCACTCGGCCCGTTCGCTGCGCGCCCACCTCGCGGTGCCCGACCTGCAGGTGGACGTCGTGCTGCTCGACCTCGGGCTGCCCGACACCACCGGTGCCGAGGGCGTGCGGGCCGTCACCGCGCGCGGTCACAAGTGCCTCGTCATCTCGGCGGAGGCCCAGCCCGACACGGTGCTGGCGGCGATGGCCGCCGGGTCCCGGGGCTACCTCACCAAGCACACGACGGCCCAGCAGGTCGTCGAGGCGATCCGGATGGTGGCCGCCGGGCAGACCTACATCTCGCCGACCCTGGCCTCGTTCCTGCTCGGGGCCGCCCGCACGGGCTCGCACAACGGCCCCAGCCTGACCGGCCGGGAGCGCGAGGTGCTGTCCATGGTGGCCGCCGGGGAGACCGACCAGGACATCGCGGAGGCGTTGCGCATCAGCGTCCGGACCGTCCGGTCGTACCTGGAGCGGGTGCGGGAGAAGACCGGGCAGCGGCGGCGGCCCGACCTCACCCGGTACGCCATCGCGCACGGCCTCATCACGTCCGACGGGCGTGCCGTCCCGCACCGTTGAGGTCCCCCTCGTCGGGCTGACCCGCACCCGGCCACCGTCCGGACGCCGGGACGGGCGAACGACGCTGCGGCCGCCAGCGGTGCCTGCGGCCCACGCGCACCGCGGCGCTGGTGCCGAGGACCGTGAGCACCGTGACCGCACCGGTGGCGGCCGTCGCGACCGCCAGGTGCTTCGTGCGCAGGTCGGGGCCGGGCGGTGTCCTCGCCACCGGCGGGGGCACCTGCGCCCGCACGGCGCCACCGACCGCGTCCTCCTCCTCGGGCAGCACCGCGGTGACGGCCGCGTACGGGTCCACGACGCCGGCCCCGGTGCGGTTCGGTCCGGCGCTGCTCGCCCGTGTGCGGTCGGCGGTCACGGCGATCCGGTGAGCCACCTGCGCCGGGTCCAGCCGCGGGTGCGCGGATCGCACCAGCGCGACCACGCCGGCCACGTAGGCAGCGGACATCGCCGGCGCGCTGCCGACGCGGGTGTGGGCCGGCCGGCCGGCGCGCCCGCCCGCCCCGGTGCTCCAGAGGTCGGCCCCCGGCGCCGCGACGTCCACGCCGTCACCCACCTCCGAGCCGTCGACGACGGCGTCCTCGCGGTCGACCCCGACCACCCCGATGACCCCCGGGGACGACGTGGGGTAGGTCGGCCCGACCTCGTCGCGGGTGCCCGCGTCGCCCGCCGAGACCACGACCGCACCGCTCGCCAGAGCGGCCCGCACCGCGGCGCGCAGCGGCGCGGAGTCGCGCCGGGTGGCGACGGTCACGCAGACCACGTCGGCCCCCTGCGACACCGCGAACCGGATGCCCGCAGCGATCGAGTCCGGGCCGCCGGGCGGGTCGCCCCGGTCGACGGCCTGCGTGACCCGCACGGGCAGGATCCGGGCGGCGGGCGCGAGCCCGACCACCGCGGTGCTGCGGTCGGGGCGGGCGGCGATGATGCCCGCCGCGACCGTGCCCCGGCCGTCGCAGTCGGAGTCGGCCCGCCCGCCGGGGGACCGGTCGATCACATCGGCCCCGCGGAGCACCTGGCCGGGGCCGAACTGCGGGTTCCGGGCGTCGACGCCGGTGGCGACGACCGCCACCAGCTGCCCGCCCCCGGTGGCCAGCGGCCAGACCCGGGTGGGGTCGAGCCGGGTCAGCGCCCACGGCACGGCGCCCTCGTGGCGGTGCAGGGTGTGCGTGCAGGCCGCCCCGGTCGCCGCAGCCGCCGGCGCCGCAGCCGCGAACGGACCGCAGAGGGCAGCGGCGAGCGTCAGCGCGACCGCACGCCCGGTGCGCCGCCGACGCCTGCGACGGGACCCGCCCCTCGTCCGTGGACGTGGGGTCAGGGCGTCGCGACCCACCGGCGCCAGGTGTTGTCGCGGATGGCGGCGCCGGCGTCCCGGAGGTTGTCCCACTCGGCCCGCAGCCGCGCCTGCCGTGCGGCCTCCCGGGCCGCGACCTCGGTCTCCGTCTCGGGTGTCATCCGCACCAGCGTGTGGTGCTCGAACGGTCCCCACGCGGTGCGCTGGAGCACGACGTCGCCGGCGTGATGGCCGGCCCGCGGGTCGGCGGCCGCCAGCGCGTCCAGGTACGAGATCCCCGACATCGCGCCGCTCATCGCGGCGCCGACGGTGATCGTGGCCGGGTGCTGCCGGACGTGCTCCCACTTCGGCGCGGCCCAGTCGTGGGCGGCCTGCGTCCAGCTGTTCGGTTCGGGCGGCCGCTGGCTGTACGTGTCCGCGATGACCGTGGTGGCTCCGCCCACCGCGAACTCGGTGAGCGCGGTCGCGGTGCCCTCGCCGATCATCGCGGCCTTGCCGCCGGTCCGCACCCCCCAGGCTGCCTCGCCGCCGAAGAGGACCGCCGCCGGGACGCCGATCATCGCGGTGTCGTAGCCGACGTTGCCCCACCAGGCCTCGTTGCTCAACGCGATCGGCTTGCCGACGCCGTCGATCAGCTCGGGACGGGTCATGACCCCGTGCTCGTACCCCCACGGCTTCTGGGCCAGTGCCCAGCTGGTGATCGAGTTGTTGAGGCCCAGCAGCCCCGGCACGTTCGTCCTGTACTTGACCCCCAACAGCTTCCCGGCCGCCCAGTTGGTGCTGTACGCGGCGGCGTAGTTGCCCGCGATCGTCGTCGGGAGCTGGTACCACGCGTTGTCGAACAGCGTCTGGTCGAGCCCGTAGGTGATGACGTTGCGGGCGATGCCCGCGGGCATCGTCATGAGGCCGAACCGGGCTGCGCCGGCCGGCCCCAGCCGACCCTTCATGCGCACGTACTCGGGGCCGAAGTTGATGACCCCCTGGGCGACCCCGAACGCGAGCTCGGTCTCGCCGATGAGGACGCTGCCGTCGCCCTTCTCGAGGCCGGCCGCGACCTCGAGGGCACGGCGTCTGACCACCGGGTCGAACCAGGCGCCGATCCCCTCGGCGGTCGGCGTGGCCGCGGCCAGCCGGCCGGCGACCCGGCGCATGTCGGTGTCGAGGCGCCTGACCACCTCCAGCCCCTGCGGCTGGTAGGCCTCGAACCGCTTCTGCAGGCGGGTGGCGTACTCGGCGCGCGCGTCGAGCACGATGCCCTCGGTGCTGGCGAAGGCGTTCACCAGCTGCCGCTGCATCTCGGCGTCCCGCAGGAACGCCAGCGTGACGCTGCGGCCGTTCGCCTGGGCCATGCGCAGCGCGCTCGCCGCTGCGGTGAGGGCCGAGGCCACCTCGGGGAACTTGTCCTGCTCCTGGTGGAGGCGGGCCCGCAGGCCCTCCGCCGCCCGGCCGAACGACTCCCGGGCCGGGCCGGTCCAGGTGACGGTGGCGCGGTCCGCCTGCTCCATCCGCGTGCGCAGCTCGCCCATCGCGAACGCCGCGCCGTTCCAGTCCGCGGCGGTCCGGTCCAGGCGGTCCGGGTCACCCTTGGTCGAGGCGACGATCATGCCGAACCACACCATGTACCGCTCGAGGTCGGCGCCGAAGGTGCGGGCCCAGGCCGGCACCTCCTCCTGGGTGGCCGGCCAGGACGGGTCGGCGCGGACCGGCGCGGGGGCCGGCACCGGCGCTGTCAGGGTCTGCTGGGTCATGGCCGCCTCCGGGGTCGGGAGTGACGGTGAGGGGCGTCGGGGGCGGACGCCGGACGCGCGTCGTCCGGTCAGCCCGTGCGGCGGCGCGGCGCCGGGTCGTCGGCGACGTCCACGTCGACCGAGACCTTCTGGCCGTGGAGCTTGCCGTCGAAGTGCCCGTCCTTGTCCGTCGTCACCTGGAACGAGGCGTCGCCGTCCCGGATCGTCACCGTGACGCCCTCGAAGCCGCTGCCCTGGTGTCCGTGAGCGTGCCCGTGCGCGTGACTCGTGCCGGTGCCGGTGCCGGTGCCGGTGTCGCCCGGGCCGGCAGCCGTCCCCGGGTCCACCGGGGTGAAGCCCGGCACCGCACCCCCGCCGCCGGCCGGCACGTACCCGGTCGCCGGCACGACGTTCCCGGTCGAGGGGAAGCCCGAGCTGGGCACGTAGCCGCCGTACGGGTCGTAGCCCCCGGTGGGGGTGTACCCCGACGGCACGTACGGGCCGTTCTGCGGGTACTGCCCCGGCGAGTAGCCGTAGCCGGCGGCCGGCACGTACGGGCCGTTCTGCGGGTACTGCCCCGGCGAGTAGCCGTAGCCGGCGGCCGGCACGTACGGGCCGTTCTGCGGGTACTGCCCCGGCGAGTAGCCGACCGCAGGGACGTAGTGGCCCTCGTACCCGGCCCGGGCCATCGGGATGGCGCTCGCGTACCGGCTGTCCGACTGCCGCACCTCGTGGCTCTCGTCGTCGCCCGTGAGGTTGTTGTAGAGGTCGTAGAAGGTGTTGATCGTGCTGGCCACCTGGGCCAGCTCGGCCACGGTCTCGATCGTCGCCATCGCGCCCGTGGGCGAGACCAGGCTCGAGGTGTAGGGGTTGGAGTTCAGTGCCGCGAGGAGCGCGTTGACCAGGATCGACTTCGTCATCGACGAGGTCTGGGTGCTCTGCAGCTCGTCGGCGTGCCGGTCGGTGATGCCGGCGAGCGACTGGTCCCCGTCGCTGACGACCCGGCGCATCGACTCGTAGGCCCGGGCGGTGTCGTCGGCCAGCGAGACCCAGGAGTGCCGGGCCCTGCCCTGCGGCCACGCCTGCTCCAGGTCGCGCGCCAGGTCGCGGTAGTCCCGCTCGAGCTGCTCCATCTCGGCCGAGATGGCCCGCAGCTGGGCCGTGTAGGCCCGCAGGCCGGCGGCGTTGCCGGTGCTCAGCAACTGGTCCATGTAGCGGTTGCCGGCACCGTTGCTGTCCCAGAGGCCGGAGGCGGCCTGGAAGTAGGTCATGTCAGGCCGTCCCGGTGAACGCCGCGCCGGCCCGGGCGCGTGCCACCCGCTCGTCGTCGTCCATCGTGCGCTGCGCGTCGTCGAGGATCTCGGCGACCGACTCGTCCTGGCGCACGTAGGAGTCGACGATCTTCTCCAGCGCCTCGCGCATGGCGACGAGCTTGGCCAGCATCACCGCCGCACTGACGCACAGCGCCTGGTGCTTGGCCTGCTGCCCCGCGGCGGCCGGCGCCCCGAGGACGGAGAAGTCCGACGGGTTCGCCCGGGTCGCCTGCAGCCGGGCCAGCACCTGCGTGTAGCGGGCGATCATCTCGGCCAGCCGGGCGATCGCCCGAGCGGCTGCCACGGGGTCGATCTCCTGGCTGTCCTGCCCCTGGCTCACGTCGGCACCGCCTTCCCTTGACGCGCGTGGGCGGGGAGGCCCGACGCTCGGCGCCAGCGTAGGAACGCCGTGCCACGGCGGTGCAGGTCGAAAATCACGAGCCGGCGGACGGCCGAACTGCCGTCGTCCGGGACGGTTCAACCGCCGACAGGAGCGGCCACGCCGGCCGGGTCCAGCGCGGGTCCGGTGGGGAGCAGGTCGAGCACCGCCTTGGGCGCGACGGTCACGGTGGTGCCGCGGTAGCCGAGCACGTCGAGGGCCCGTGCATCGGGCAGCGGGTACTTCGTGCCCTGGTCGGTGACGAGGTAGGTGGCGCTCGTCGCGAAGCCGGCGCCGACGGACTCGCGGACGATCGCCCCCCGGCCCGGGGGCACGAAGACCTCGTCGGCGCGGGCGGTCCGGTCGGCGCCTGTCGCGGCGGTCCCCGACCCGCCGACCACCACGCCCCGGGGGGAGGCCGCCCGGAGGTCGACCGTGGAGGTGACGCCCGTGCCGTCGGCGGCCAGCGTGGCGCAGACGGTCGAGGACCTCCCTGCCGCGGCG
>JACRAB010000515.1 GCA_016213575.1 Actinomycetota bacterium | reverse complement strand
CCGTGCGTCGGGTGCCGTCGGGCTCCTCTGCGTCCCGTACGAACGGGATCGGGGTCGCGACCGACCGGAACGGCGTACCGGTCAGCGACAGCCGACGGGTGGCGAGGGCGAACGCCAGGACGCCCGCGCCGATCGGCAGGAACCGCAGCCCCGCGTCCACCGCGCTCAGACCCTGCAGGTCCTGGAGCGTGCGGCTGAGCAGGAAGAAGGCCGGGTAGAGCGACGCGAACAGCAGGCCGCCGACCAGGTAGGCGCCGATCCTGACGCGGTGCCGCAGCAGCCGCAGGGGCAGCGTCGGCTCGGGCACCCGGGACTCCACGAGGGCGAAGGCGACGAGCAGTACCGCGGCGGCCGCGAACGAGGCCGTGGAGACGCCGTCCCCCCAGCCCCGCGCGCCGGCCTCGATGACGGCGTACACCAGCAGGGTGAGCGCGCCCGTGCCGAGCAGCGCCCCGACGACGTCGAGGCGCCGGCGCCGGCCGCGGGTGTCCGGCAGCACCCGCGGGGCGGCGACGAGCACCACGATCCCCAGCGGGATGTTGACGAGGAAGACCCAGCGCCACGAGAGGTACTCGGTGAGCAGCCCGCCGAGGACCAGGCCCAGGGTGATCCCGACCCCGGCCATCGAGCCGTAGGCGACCATGGCGCGCGTCCGTCGGACCCCGGCCGGGACGAGCGTCGTGATGAGCGAGAGCGTCGTGGGGGTGGCCAGAGCGGCCCCGACCCCCTGGGCGGCGCGGGCGGCCAGCAGCACCTCGGGGCCACCGGCCAGTCCGGCCACGGCGGACGCCACGGTGAACAACGCGATCCCGGCCATCAGGGTGCGGCGGTGCCCGAGCAGGTCGCCCGCCCGGCCGCCGACCAGGAGCAGTCCGCCGTACGCGAGCGTGTCGGCGTCGACCACCCAGGCCAGCCCGGCGTTCGAGAGGCCGACGGCGTTCTGCACGGTCGGCAGGGACAGGTTGACGATCGTGACGTCCAGGGCGGCCATCAGCTGGGCCAGGCAGATGAGGGGCACCGCCGCCCGGCTCAGGCGCAGGCCCGTCGCCTCGCGTCGGTCCGCTGCGACCTCTCGTGACTGTGACATGTCGTTCCGGTCCCCTTCCGCCGTGCCGTGCCGTGCCGTCCGCCGCGTTGTCGGGCCCGAGCGTGCGGGGAGGCCCTGTCACGCATCTGTCACGGGTCTGTCGGGGTCGGCGTGGAAAGATCCGGGTTGTGCGGATTGCGGTCCTGGGCGAGCTGCGGGTGCTCGACGGCGACCGGGACGTCACGCCCTCCGGGCGCCGTTCGAAGGACCTGCTCGCGGCACTCCTGCTGCGCCGCGGTCAGGGGGTCGAGCCCGCCGTCCTGCTCGACCAGGTCTGGGGCCCCGAGGCGGCCGGGCTGTCCGTGGCCGTCGTCCACACCCAGGTCGCCCGGCTCCGGCGGACCCTGGGCGCCGGCACCGTCCTGCGGACGGACACCGGCTACCGGCTCGGCGCCGTCGACCTGGACTCCGACCGGTTCACCGAGCTCGTGTCGCGGGCCCGCGGCTGCGCACCGGAGGAGTCGGTCCCGATCCTGCGCGAGGCGCTGGGGCTGTGGCGCGGTGCGCAGCCGTTCTCCGACGCGGGCCAGGAGATCGTCGGCCCCGAGGCGGCCCGGCTCGTCGAGCTCCGGATGCTCGCGCTGGAACGGCTCGGGGAGGACCTCGCATCGCTCCCGGACGCCGCGGCCCTGGAGGAGGCGGTCCTGGTGGCCGCGCAGCTCATGCAGGCAGACCCCTTGCGCGAGCGCGGGTACGAGATCGCGATGACGGCGTCGGTGGCTGCCGGACGACGCAGCGACGCCCTGCTGTGCTTCGAACGGCTGCGGGTGACGCTCCGCGAGGCTCTGGGTATCGACCCCGGCCCCCGGGCCCAGCAGCTGCACCTGCAGCTCCTCCAGGCGGACGGCACCGTGGCGCCGCGGCGGGCCGGGCCGGACCACCCGGCGGCACCTCCGGCGCCCCGGACCCGGTCGGTCGGCCGGAGCGAGGACGTCGCCCGCGTCCTGGAGCTGCTGCGGACCCGGCGGCTCGTCACCGTGTCCGGGCTCGGCGGCGTCGGCAAGACGCGGTTGGCGACCGACGTCTGGGACGGCGTCGGCCCCGGGCTCGAGCGGGCCTACGTCGACCTCGCCGGTCACGCGGGGTCGACGCCGGAGGAGCTGGCCGAGGAGGTCGGGCTCGCGCTGGGGCTGGCGCTGCGGGCGCAGGACCCGCTCGGCACCGTCGCCGCTGCGATCGGCGGCCGACGCCTGCTGCTCGTGCTCGACGAGGCCGAGCACGACGTGGCGACGGCGGCGACCCTGGTCCGCACCCTGCTCGACCGTTGCCCGCGCCTCACGGTGCTCGCGACGTCCCGCCGGCCCCTCGGCGTCGTCGGCGAGGCGGTGCACCCGCTCGCGCCCCTGGTCTGCCCGGCCGCCGGGGCGGACGCGGCGCGCTGCCGTCGGGCGTCCGCGGTCGTGCTGCTCGGCGAACGGATCCTCGACCACGCGCCCGGGCTGGTGATGGACGACCCGACGGTCCTGCGGCTGGCGGACTTCGCGAGGCAGGTGGACGGGCTGCCCCTCGCGCTGGAGCTCCTGGCGGCGCAGGCCGCGACCCGGTCCCTCGACGAGCTCGCGACGCTCGTGGCCACCCCGCTCGACCTCGCGTCGCACGAGCCGGAACGCGCCACGCGCCACCGCACGCTGCGCGCGACCATCGCCTGGAGCGTCGACCGGCTGCCCGAGGAGCAGCGCACGGTCCTCTACCGGTTGGCGGTGTTCGTCGGCTCCTTCCACCGCCCGGCGGCGCAGCTCGTGTGCGGTCCGGACGTGGACGTCGACCAGGGGCTGCGCGCGCTGGTCCGCGAGGCCCTCGTGCACACCGAGCGCGTCGGCGACTCCCTGGCCTACCGGCTGCGCCGCCCCGTCCGCGACCTCGCGCACGACCGGCTGGGCGCGACCGGGGACCTGGCCCGGGTGGTCGCGCGGCACCGGGCCCTGTACGCGGGGACGTGGCGCGGGGCGCTGCGCAGCGACGCACTCCTGCTCGACGTGCGCCGGCACCACGCCGACTACCTCGCCGCCCTGCGCGGCGCCCACGACGTCGGCGACGGCCGTGCGGTGGCCGACCTGACCCTCACCCTGAGCCGGCTGTGGATCTTCACCGACATGCTCGGCCCCGGGGTGCGCTGGACCGGGCGGGCCCTCGCCTCGGGTCTGCTGTCACCGCTCGAGGAGGCGCGGGTCACGACGATGCGCGCCGCGCTGCTCCAGCACCACGCCCCCGAGGTCGTCGGCGCCGACCTGGACCGCGCGATCCCGGTCCTCACCCGGCACGACGACGCCGCGTGGCTGGTCAGCGCCCTCATGATCGCCGGGGTCGTGCGGGCGGTCTCCGGCGACCACGACGGCGCGCTCGAGCACGCCCGGGCCGCCGTCGTCGCCGCCGGGCGG
>JACRAB010000530.1 GCA_016213575.1 Actinomycetota bacterium | reverse complement strand
TGGCGGCCGCGCCCTCGCGGACCGGGACGCCGTGCGGGTGCACCCGCCAGGTGCCCGCCGAGAAGCGGTCCTCGCCGGACAGGCCGGTGCGCCCGGCGAAGACCTCGGCGACGTCCTGCTGGTCGGCGGCCAGGACGTTCACCGAGAACCAGCCGGTCGTCGGGAGCGCCCTCGCCAGGCTCGACGAGCGGTTGAGGCACGCGACGAGCATCGGCGGCTCGGCCGACAACGACGTCACGGCGGTGGCGGTGAGACCGGCCCGGCCCGAGCGCGGGCTCGTCACGGCGATGACGCTGACCGCCGCGGCGAGCGAGCTCATCGCCTCGACGAAGCGCTCGGCGACGCCGTCCTCGGGTGCGTGGGTGTCGTCGTACAGCGCGTCCTCGGGCAGCGGGCGCCGCTCGTCGGCGTTCGTCACGCGTCCTCCGCCGGGCACCGCGCGTCCTCCGCCGGGCGCCGCGCGTCCTCCGCCGGGCGCCGCGCGAGCTCGCCCTGCAGGCGGCCCTCCCGGACGACGGCCACGCCGTCCAGCTCGACGGTGCACCGCCGCATCGGCAGGTCGAAGTGGCACGGCGAGAACCGCTGCGCGGTCTCGTTCGCACCCGTGGAGTACATGAAGTTCCCCTCGAACGCGCGCGCCTCGGTGCCGTTGATCTGGCTGCGGTCGTAGAGGTCGAGGTAGTCCCAGCGGGCGGCCGGGTTCATCCCCCAGCCGATGTGGGACGACGCGTACGCGTCCTTGCCGCCGAACGCCGCCATGTAGTCGGCGAGCTGGTCGGCCTCGTAGCCGTCACCGCTGATGTCGGTGACGAAGTCGTCGACGACCGTCATCCGGATCGGCGAGGACACGTACTTCTTGAAGGTGAGGTTGATGTCGCCCGGGGCAAGGACGATCGTGCCGCTCACGGTACCCGGGGCCGGGAACGCGAGGACGAGCCCGCCCGGCCAGTGCGCGATGCTGCCGGGCCCGCTCGTGACGCCCGTCGAGCCCGCGGTGAACGAGCCGGCGAGCCGGACGGTGAGGTCGGTGCCGGCCTCCGACGTCACCCGCATGGTGTCGGCGGCCGAGATCATCTCGTGGCCGCGGGCGACCCGCGCCGCCATGTCCGGGTCGTGCGGGAGCCGCTCGAAGTTCTCCGGGTGCTCGTTGCTGATCATGAGCACCCGGGTGCCGGCCCCGAGGATCGCCCCGAGCTCGCGCGAGTGCAGCAGCCCCTCCGCGGTGCAGTCGACGACGAAGTCGGCCTCCTTGAGGGCGGCCAGCGCCGCCGGGTTGCCGCGCAGCGCGAGTGAGGTGCCGGTCGAGCGAAGCGCGACGGGGCCGGTGTTCGCCGGCGTCGGCATGACGACCTGCAGCGTCGCGGCGCCGAGCGACTGGGCCGCGAGCAGCGCCGTCTCGACGATCGAGGCCCGGCTCGAGGACTCCGAGAGGACGACGCAGGTCTCGGTCGGGCCGAGCCCGCAGAGCTCCAGCTGCAGCCGGAACCGTTCCAGCCAGCGCCACTCGGTGCTCATGCGTCGAGGCCCTTCCAGAAGGTGCGGACGATCTCGTTGACCAGGTCGGGCTGCTCGAGGTTGGCGAGGTGGCCGGCCCCGGGGACGACCTCGAGCCGCGCCCCGGGCACGAGGTCGGCGATGACCTGCGCGTACGCCGGGGGCGTCTCCTCGTCGTGCTCCCCGACGACGACGAGGGTCGGGCAGCCGATGCCGGGCAGCCGCGACCGGGTGTCGTGCGTGACGAGCATGCCGCACGCGGCCCGCAGCGCCGCGGCCGGGATCCGGGACATCGCCGCGACCGCCTCGGCGCGCTGGGCGTCGGTGGCGGCCGGTCCGACGATGGCGCCGATGACCGCGGGGGCCATGTCGGCCGGGGTCGCACCGGCGGCGAGCGGGCCGAGCCGGGCGTCGAGCCAGGACTGCGCGGTCGTCGTCCCGTCGAGGCCGAACGCGGGGCTCGTGTCGAGCAGGACGAGCGAGCGGACGACGTCCGGGTGGTCCAGCGCGAGGTGCTGCGCGACCATCCCGCCGAGCGAGAGGCCGACGACGTCCACCGGTTCCGACGAGAGCTCGCGGGCCAGGCCCGCCGCCGCGGCCGCGACGGAGGCGAAGGAGTCCGGGCTGCCCGTCGAGACGCCGTACCCGGGCATGTCCCAGGCGACGCAGGTGCGGACGTCGGCGAGGCCGCCGAGCTGCGGCTCCCACGCCGTCCGCGAGCCGCCCAGCCCGTGGAGGAAGAGCGCGACCGGGCCGGCCCCCGCGGTGCGCCGGCCGACCGGGGGCGCGTCGTGGTCCTGCGGGGTCGGCGGCACGGGTGTCACAGTACCGACCGGTCGGCGGGCCTGCCCAGACGCAAAGTCAACAGTGTTGACCCGGGCCCGCGGAGCGCGGAACACTCCTGCGCATGACTCTCGCCCCGTCCGCTGCCGCACCCGTCGTCGACCGGGACGCGCTCGTCGCGAAGATCCGTGAGCTCGGCCCCGTCTTCGCCGAGCGCGCCGTGAGGTACGACCTCGAGGCGTCGTTCCCGTTCGAGAACTTCGCCGACCTGCGCGAGATCGGCTTCCTCGCGCTGTGCGTCCCGCAGCGCTACGGCGGGCTCGGCGCGAGCTTCGCCGACTACGCGCGCGTCTCGGCGGAGATCGGCCGGTACTGCGGCTCGACGGCCCTGACGTTCAACATGCACAACGCGACGATGCTCTGGGCCGGTGAGGTCGCCGACCTCCTCGACCTCGACGACGAGGCGCGCGCGACCCACGAGCGCCGCCGCACGGAGCTGTTCCGCGGGGTCGTCGAGGACGGCACGATCCACAGCCAGCCGTTCAGCGAGGGCGTCTCGGCCGGTGCGCTGTCCGGCGTCACGACGAAGGCGGAGCCCTGCGAGGGCGGCTTCCGGGTCACCGGCCGCAAGATCTTCGCCTCCCTCTCCGGTGCGGCGAACCGCTACAACATCACCTGCCAGGTGCCCGGGGAGCCGTTCATCCGGCTGCTCTCGGTGCCGACGGACGCCGAGGGCGTCGAGATCGTCGGGCCCTGGGACCCGCTCGGGATGCGCGGCACGGTGTCGAAGACGCTGCTCTTCACCGACGTGTTCGTGCCGGCCGAGAACGAGGTCATGCCGCCGGGCGCCTACGACCAGGCGGCCCAGCGGTACCCGTTCCTCTTCATGTCGCTCGCACCGTCGTACCTCGGGCTCACCCAGGGCGTGCTCGACTTCGTCCGCGGCTACCTGCGCGGCGAGATCGCCGGGTCGCCGTCCGGCCCGCCGCGCCGGGACCTGCCGCAGAAGCAGGCCGGCTGGGCCCAGCTCCAGATCTCCTACGAGCGCAGCCGGGCGCTGCTCTACGACGTCCTCGACCACATGGTCATCGACCCGGACGCCGACCTGCTCGCCCGGGCCTGGGCCGCGGTCTTCACGACGATGGAGACCGCGAACGAGGTCGCCGCGCTCGCCGTCCGGGTGTGCGGCGGCCAGTCGATGCTCAAGCACCTGCCGCTCGAGCGGATGTACCGGGACAGCCGGCTCGGCTCGACGATGCTGCCGTGGAGCGCCGAGGTCTGCCTCGACCGGCTCGGGACCGCGAAGCTCTACGACTGACGGACGCGCTCCCGCGCGAGGTTCAGCTCGACCCGGGCCATGGACCGCAGGTGCACCTCGTCGGGGCCGTCGGCGAGCCGCAGCGTGCGCACCATCGCCCACATCTGGGCGAGCGGGGTGTCCTCGCTGACGCCGGCGGCGCCGTGGGTCTGGATCGCCTTGTCGAGCACGTAGAGCGCCGCGCGCGGGGCCGCCACCTTGATCGCCGCGATCTCGCTGGCCGCGCCCTTCGCCCCGACCCGGTCGATGAGCCAGGCCGTCTTGAGCACGAGGAGCCGGGCCTGCTCGAGCGCGAGCCGCGACTCGGCGACCCACTCCCGGACGACACCCTGGTGCGCCAGCGGCTGCCCGAACGCCGTCCGCTCGATCGCGCGGGAGGTCATGAGCTCCAGCGCCCGCTCCCCCATCCCGAGCGCGCGCATGCAGTGGTGGATCCGGCCCGGGCCGAGGCGGGCCTGGGCGATCGCGAAGCCGGAGCCCGGTGTGCCGACGAGGTTCGACATCGGCACCCGGACGTCGTGGAAGCTGATCTCCCCGTGCCCGCCGTGCGCGCCGTCGTCGTAGCCGAAGACGGACGTCGAGCGGTGCACGGTGACGCCGGGGGTGTCGAGCGGGACGAGGATCATCGAGTGCCGCGCGTGCCGTTCGGCGTCCGGCTCGCTGACGCCCATGACGATCGCGATCTCGCACTCGGGCCGCAGCGCCCCCGACGACCACCACTTCCGGCCGTTGACGACGTACTCGTCGCCGTCCCGGGTGATCCGGGCGGCGATGTTGGTCGCGTCGGACGAGGCGACGTCCGGCTCGGTCATCGAGAAGCAGGAGCGGATCCGGCCCTCGAGCAGGGGTGCGAGCCAGCGCTCCTTCTGCTCGGGGGTGCCGAACATGGCGAGCACCTCCATGTTCCCGGTGTCCGGCGCCGCGCAGTTCATCGCCTCGGGGGCGAGCGCGTACGACCGCCCGGAGAGCTCCGCGATCGGCGCGTAGTCGAGCACCGACAGGCCCGCGCCGTGCTCGGCGTCGGGGAGGAACAGGTTCCAGAGCCCGCGCTCCCGGGCCTGCGTCTTGAGGTGCTCGATGACCGCAGGCGTCCGGTAGGGGGTGCCCTCCTCCCGGAGCCGGGCGACCTGGTGGTGGTACAGCGGTTCCGCCGGGTGGACGGCCTCGTCGAGGAACCGGCGGACGGCCTCCTGGAGCTCGGCGGAGCGGGCGCTCGGGGCGAAGTCCATGGCTGCCTCTCGGTGGGTGTGCTCAGCGGGTGAAGTACCTGGCGGGGTTGGCGACGAGCATCTGGTCGAGCTGGGCCTGCGTGACCCCGGCCGCCAGGAGCGCGGGCAGCACGTCGTCGCTGATGTGCTCGTAGTGCCAGTTCGGTGCGGCGGCTGCCTTCGCGGCGTCGTGCGCGGCCCCGAAGTAGTCGATGAAGCAGTTCGCGTCGTGGCCCAGGACCATCCGGTCCGCGTAGCCGCGGGCGGCGAGCGCGGCGATCGTCGCGACCCGTTGTGCGCCCGGGTTGAAGATGTCCAGCCCGAAGCGGTCCATCCCGAGGGTCGCGCCCCGGTCGGCGAGGCTCATGAGGAAGTCGAGGTCGTTGCTGTCGCCGGCGTGGCCGACGACGACCTTCGTGAGGTCCGCGCCCTCGGCGGCGAACAGGTCGAGCGCGGTCCGGCCGCTCTGCTCGTGGGCGCTCGTGTGCACGGTGATCGGGGCCCCGGTCTCGGCGCTCGTGCGGCCGACCGCGCGGGCGATCCGCTCGACGCCCGGCGTCGGGACCGCGGTCTCGACGCAGCACTTGAGGAAGGCGGCGCGGACCCCGGTGCCCGCGATGCCGTCGACGATGTCGCGGGTGAAGTCGGTGACGAGCGGTTCGGGCATGTCGAGGAGCAGCCCCGGGCCGCGGTACGCGTACTGCTGCGGGAGGTCGCCGAAGGCGTACAGGCCGGTCGCGACGACGATGTTCACCGGCGTCTGCGCGGCGATCCGCTGCATCCGCGGGATGTTGCGGCCCAGCCCCCACACGGTCGGGTCGACGATCGTCGTGATCCCCTTGGCGTGCAGCGCGCGGAGCTTGTCGACCGCGTCGGCGACCCTCGCCTCCTCGTCCCACCAGGTGTCGCCGTAGTTCTCGACGTGCTCGGTCGCGAGCACGAAGACGTGCTCGTGCATGAGGGTCGGGCCGAGGTCGCTCAGCGCGACCGGGCCGCGGACGGTCTCCACCGTGGACATGGGTGACACCTCTCCGACGTCGTCGTCTGCAGGGCCCTGCCGTCCCCGGCGCGGGCGCCTGAGACACATCGCCGCAGCGTCTCAGCGTGTCCCGGGGGTGTCAATGGGCCCGAGGTCACCCGGCGGCAGCCCGAGCAGGACCGCCGCGACGGCGAGCGCCTCGTCGATCCGCGGCTCCCCGCCGCCGAGCAGGTGCGCGTAGAGCGGCCCGTCCCCGATCCGGACGATCGCCTGGGCGAGCACCGGGACCGGCAGCAGCGGTGTCATCCGGCCGGCCCCGACCTCCTCGTCGAGCAGGGCCCGCAGCAGGGCGGCCGAACGGCTCTCGATGAGGCCCGGGCTCGTCGCGAGCCGGACGAAGAGGCGCGGCTCGCGGGCCGTGAGCGCCCGCAGCGGTTCCGCGGCGACGACGCGGTGCATGAAGACGTCGAGGACGGCGAGCACCCGGGCGCCCCCGGTCGGCCCGGGGCGGCGGGCGTCGACGTCCCGGACCGCGGCCCGGAAGGTCCACTCGGTGGCGTCCGAGAGGACGGCGCCGAGCAGGTCCTCGCGGTTGCCGGCCAGGCGGTAGAGCGTCGCCCGGCCGACGCCGAGCCCGGCGGCGAGGGCGGACATGTCGAGGCTGTCGCCCCGCAGGTACGCCGCGCGGGCCGCGGTGAGGACGGCGGTCGCCCCGCGCCCGCCGCGCGGCCGGAGGGCCGGCGGGCGGCCCTGCGGCGGGTGCTCCCCCGGCAGCGGGTCCGGCGGCAGGTGCTCCGGCGGGCGGGCGGTCATCGCGTCATCGTGGCACGGCGGGCGGCTGCTGCGGATCTGCCGGACGGAGGGCGTGCCAGAGCGTCCAGCGGTCGCGCTCGACGACCGGGCCGGGCGGCAGCGTCGCGTGGAGCGTGGCGCAGAACCCGTCGAGCTCGGCGTCGTCGAGCTCGTGGAGGATCGATCGACCGGTCCGTGCCCGCAGCTCGGCGGTGTAGGCCCCGACGCTCGCGTGCACCCGGCGGACCTCGTGCAGCGAGCTCGTCGTCACCGGGTCGAACCCGTTGCGCCGCAGCGCCTGCGTGAGCGTCGCGGCGTCGGCCCTCCGCCCGGTCTCGACGGCGCGCAGCCGCGGGAAGGCCTCGAGGAGGTACCCGCGGAGGTTGTCCGGCCCGGCGGGCTCGTCGACGTCGTCCGGCGTCCGGTCCTGGACGACGAGGTGGCCGCCGGGGACGAGCAGCCGGTGCGCCTCGCGGGCGAAGGCGTCGAGGTCGGCGAGGTGGTGGACGACCGCCCGGGACAGCACGAGGTCGGCGGCGCCGGTGGGCAGCCCGGTCGCGCCGACGTCGGCGCGGACCAGGTCGAGCCCGACGGGGGCGTCGGCCCGCGCAGCGTCGAGGATCGGCGCACTGGAGTCGACCCCGACGACGTGCGCCGCGCCGAGCCGGAGCAGCGCGCGGGAGTAGGTCCCGCCTCCGCAGCCGAGGTCGACGGCCCGCAGACCGCGCGGGTCGACGAGGCGCCCGAACACCTCGGTCCAGGTCGGGTCGGCGTCCCGGTCGGAGTAGGTCCTCGCCAGTGCGGGGTCATGGAAGTTCACGGGCATGCGTGGGCCTCCGTGGCTCATCGGTGCCGAGATTCTCTTGATGTCAAACTACTGCGTGGAGAACCGGGCGGACGAGCAGTTCCTGACGCAGCGGGGAGTGCGGCGGTAGGGTCGCCGGACCATGATCGGCGCGAAGCGGGGAGGCGCAGTGAGCGGGACGGGCGGCGGGACCGCAGGGTCCGGAGCGGGTGAGCCGGAGCCGGAGGGCGCCTGGTCGGAGTGGATCCGGCCCGAGGCGGCAGCGCTCGGTGTCGTCGGCGTCGCGGCCGCTGCGCTGGCGCACGGCCTGGCGTCCCCGTCCGAGGCGCCGGACGGGGACGACGAGGACGTGGCCGGTCCGGGGGGCGACGACGACGACGGCACGGACGCGGCGTGGGAGCAGATCTCCCGGGACACCCAGCAGGTCGCCGACCACGGGGTGACCCTCATGGCGATGGACGGCATGGCGCAGGCGCAGGCGGACATGATCGAGTCGTTCAACCCGTCGAACTACTGACCGGAGGACCTGTGAGCGGGACGGACGGCGCCCAGGACGGCTGGGCGGAGTGGACGACCCCGGGGGCGGCCGCGTTCGGCGTCGTCGGGCTGGCCGCGGCGGCGGTCGGGCACGTGCTCGGTGACGACGACGGTGCGGACGGCGTCGGAGGCGGCGTCGGCGACGTCGACAAGGACGGCGACACCGACCAGGACGACGTGACGCAGCAGTCGACCGACCTTCTCGTGGACTCGACGAACGGCAGCGTGCAGCTCATGGCCGCGGACGCCGCGCAGCACGCCTACGGCGAGGCCATCACGTCGTACTGCGACCCCGACGGCCCCGACTTCTGACCTCCCCGCCGGTCAGCCGGCGGGCACCTCGGCCTCGACCCGCCCGAACGTCGCCAGGCCGTGGGACCCGCCGGGCAGGGCGAGGTCGCCGGCGGCGAGGCGGTCCCGCAGGTACGTGAACGTCTGGATCGTCTGGGCCCAGATGGGCTCGCCCGCGACGACCGGCGGGCGGACGACGTCCCCCTCGGCGACGAACTGCGGGAGCGGCTCGACGACCGTCCAGTAGTCGAGGCTGCAGAACAGCGGGAACGAGTAGCGCTCGCTCGTGACCTTGCGCACCCGGTGGGTCGTCGCGACGAAGCGCCCGTTCGTCCAGGTCTCGAGCATGTCGCCGATGTTCACGACGAACGCGTCCTCGACCGGCGGGGCGTCCACCCACCCGCCGGCCCCGTTGAGCACCTCGAGGCCGGGCGTCGTCGAGCGCAGCAACGTGAAGCACTCGTAGTCGGTGTGGGCGCCGATCCCGGGGCGGTCCTCGGCGGTGTCGTCGGCCGGGTAGTGCAGGAGGCGCAGCTGGCTCGGCGGTGCCGTCAGGTACTGGTCGAAGGCGTCGGGGGCCTCGCCGAGGGCCAGGGCGAACCCCCGGAAGAGTGCCCTGGCGACGGACCACACGTGCGCGTAGTACGCCGACAGGGCCTCCTCGAAGCCGGGGACGTCGGGCCACCGGTTCGGGCCGGAGAAGGGGTGCGGTGCCATGCCCGGGGGCAGCGCGACCTCCGGGACGAAGTCGAACGCCTCCTTCTTGTCCGGGGTGCCGCCGGCGAAGACCTCCTCGCCCTCCGGCACGTAGCCCCGGTGGTTCGTCGAGTCGCCGATGTACGTACGCATCTTCGCCTCGGGCGGCAGGGCGAAGAACGCCTGCGTGACGGCGAGGAGACGCTCGAAGACGCCGTCCGGCGGCATGCACCCGGTGACGTAGACGAAGCCGACCTCGCTCGCGGCACGGCCGAGCGCGTCGGCGACGGCGCGGTGCCCGGCGGGGTCGTCGCCGAACAACGGTGCGATGTCGACGATCGGGACCGAGGTGAAGTCACTGGGCGGCATCGCGCTCTCCTGCCATCTCGTGGTCTGCTGCCGTCTGGTGGTCTGTTGCCGTCTGGTGGGCTGCTGACGTCTGCTGGTCCGGTGGCTCGGGAGGCTCGTCGGACCGGTCGTCGGCGGCGCCCGGGAGCAGCTCCGTGCCCTCGCGCCGGACGACGTCCCAGGTCCGCACGAAGGGGCCGGCGGTGCCGACGTCGCACGTCGTCACCCGGTCGCCCGCGTCCACCGGGCCGAGGTCGTCGCCCTCGCGGTACGGCAGCGTCGACAGCTCGACGACCCAGCGTCCGTCGGGGTCGATGCGGCCCAGGGCGACCTCGCAGTCGAGGAGCGC